>JAFTEC010000078.1 GCA_017453865.1 Lachnospiraceae bacterium | reverse complement strand
TTTATCCCCTCCCGCAAAGAGATACATCATTACTACGGGCACCATAAGTTGCTCGCAATTTAATTATATACCCGTTGTCAAGGAATTATTTTTGCTTTACGAACACTTCGCACCAGGACGGAATGAATCCGGCCCTTATACCGGTGGAGAGTGAATTTGAATGGCTCTCGCTGGTGCCGTAAAAAGGAATGTGGCCAAGCGACATCACCTTTCTCTTCATCATGTCCGTGAGATATGTGGCGAGTCCGTGCCCTTCATAGCCCGGAAGCACATCTATCCCTATCTGCCATAGATCCGCGCAGTCCTCGGATACACCCGACATAGCCACTATCCTGTCTCCTTCGGTTAAGAGAAGTCCTATCCTGTCCGGCTGGTTCACCGATCCCGCCATGGCATGTGGACAGGGGTTATCATCTTTCCCGTACTTCTTAAACCACTCTGCTATTTCCTTATCGTACAGCCAGGTCTCCTTATAGGGAAGCTCCCCTTCGTATTCGATAGTCTCAGCCTTGCTGTCGGGAAGCATATAGACATGGGTATCGCTTATCTCGTAGCCGTATTCATTAAGCTTTCGGTCCAGTTCCCTTAGATTGTGGTATTTGCAGAACCATTCGGGCTTATAGAAAGAATACTTTTCCTTTGCCCAGTCGAGTACAGCGTTGTCAGCCATTATATAGGAGTCGCCCCTGTATATAATGACGCGGAAAAAAGATGATATTCCGTCTATAACCCTGGCGCCTTTCAGATCACGCCTCTCATTTATCATTATCCGGTATTCTCTTTCCATCTCGACCGGGCAGTTTGTATCCAGCCTGAACTGCGCACGGACTCTTTCATCTATTGTCATTTATGATTTCAAGGATCTCTTCCTTTACTTCCTCCATACTGTATGTTTTATCAATATCTGTCTCATCCGGTCTTCTGATCAGGATTATCCTGACGCCGAGGGATACGGCGGCATCTGCCTTTTCTTTAAACCCTCCGGCATTTCCGCTGCTTTTCGTAACGAGATAACTGGCATTGCAGCTTTTAAGATCCCTTACATTGTCTTCATACGAAAAGGGTCCGCGCTTAAAGATGCATTTTCGTATCCCGAGATCCCTTAATTTATCCCGGGACTCTTTTACGGGGAGTACCCTCACCGTGAGTCTCTCCCTGTACCCGGGGATAACACTGTATTCGCTTAGTTCCTTGCTTCCGGTGGAAATAAAGATATTTCCATCGCAGTCTTTTAAGAATCCCGCTGCTTCCCTGACACTGTCAAATACCCTGTAATACTTTTCTTCCCCCGAGGAAGTATCCTCTCTCAAAAGCCTGAGGTACTTTACTCCCGCCGCTGCGGCAGCTCTTCTTATGTTCCCTGTCACGTTTACCGCATAGGGGTGGGTAGCGTCCACACAGATGTCATAGTCACGGATGATTCTTTCCATCTCCTTTTCATCAAGCCTTCCGGTCCTCACAGTGACAAAAGGCATCTCATCCATCACTTCTTTTCCATACTCTGTGGCAACGGACACAAGCGTCTCTATTCTGTTTTCGGACAGGAACTCCGAGAGCTCACGCCCCTCGCTGGTACCCGAAAAAACACAGATCTTCATAGGAGGCTTACAAACCTCCTTAAAATGACGGGATTTGAATGATAATAGATATGCGGGAAGCCGCACAGGGTATTTTTAACGAGATGCATCCCGTAAAAGCTTTTTTCCCCGGTCTTATCCGAAGGCTTTGTTTCCCTCATCACATTTCCGTTATCGCTGCTGACCCAGTAATGGAATTCGTGTGCTTTCACTGTCTCACCCTTTTCAAGGTAGGGTGTATCCGTTTCCGCCTTAAGTGTCACATATCCGAAATGCCGGAGACCCTCTGTCCTATAACAGTTCATCCCGCTTAAAAAGCCTGCCATATCATATTCTTTTCCGTTCTCATCCTCCATCTTTTCATGGAGATACATGAAACCTCCGCACTCGGCGAGGCAGGGAAGGCCGTCAGTAAGGGCTTTTCTGATGCTCTCCCGCATATCCGTATTCCCGCTTAATTCCTTCGCATAGTGTTCGGGATAGCCTCCTCCTATGATAAGGCCCTTTGTATCTTCCGGCAGGAAACGGTCACGGAGCGGGCTGAAGTACTCAATATCGCATCCAAGCTTCTTAATGAGCTCAATATTATCTTCATAATAAAATGAAAAAGCCCTGTCCCTGGCTACAGCCACCTTTTTTCGCTTTTTTCCGGAGAATACGGGACTGATACGGACAGGATCATTTTCCGCCGTGATCCCGGTCTCTCCGGCTTCACCTGCGATCTTTAATATGCCGTCTATATCAAGGCACTTTTCTGCCATGTCACCGAGCTTTTCGATCTTTTCCTTAAGACCTTCAAGTTCATCCGGTGTCAAAAGTCCGAGATGCCTGCTCTCAATACCTAGGCTTTCATCATGAGGGAAAAATCCGAGTGGCATGACCCCTGTTTCACGTCTTATGACGGGAGAGAGTCTTTCATAGGTCTCCTTCCTCACGTTATTGAGGATCACGCCTCTTATATTACTGTCACTCCTTAAATCCAGTAATCCCTTTAATACAGCTATAAGCGAGTAGGACATGCCCTTTGCGTTTAAGCATAGTATCACCGGACAGCCGAGAGTCTTTGCGGTTTCGTATGTGCTTCCTTCTGTCCCCTCAAAGGAGCTCCCGTCATAGTAACCCATGACTCCCTCTATCACGGTGATGTCAAGATCCTTTGAATTCCCGTAAAACAATGACTTCATCAGATCTTCTCCCTGGAAAAAGCCGTCATAATTCCATGAGGGGGTATCAAGCACCTCCCTGTGGAACATGGGATCTATATAGTCGGGTCCGCATTTTCCTGCACCTGTTAAAAGGCCCCTGTTTCTAAGGGCCTTAAGTATCGCACAGGTGATCGTGGTCTTCCCGCTGCCGCTCTTATCGGCACTTATCAGTACCCGCTTTCCTCTATCTGTCAATTTCTGTCCTCCGGCCCGATAGCTATCACATATACCGGGTTATTGGCAGCCATCAGTTTATTCCCGGACACTTCCCTGAGCCTTGAGATATTTATGAGACTGATATCGCTTCTCCAGCCCCTCTCATTCATGAGATTCATAAGTTCGGAAAGACTGTCAAGTGAGATAAGATTTATCACTATCCGTACTTCCGGGTTCTTATCAATACAAAAATCGATTATCTCTTTCATATTCCCGCTGCTCCCGCCTATGAACACATGCGTTGGCGGCGGAAGCTTATCAAGACCTCCCGGAGCAATGTCATTTATTATCCTGATATTATCCGCAGCGAACTTTCTCTTATTCTTCTGGATGAGGTCAACTGCGTCACTCTTTTTTTCCACCGCATAAACCTCACCGTCCGTTATCTTAAGCGAAGCCTCTATGGATATGCTTCCGGTTCCGGCGCCGATATCATAGAGCACGGAATCCGGAGAAAGCTTAAGCTTTGAGATACTTATGGTCCTGACTTCCCCCTTTGTCATGGGGACTTCTCCTCTTATGAATTCCGTATCATCAAGCGAATGAAGTGAGACGTCTTTTGCGTCCTCATTTAAGAATATGGCAACGGAGAGCTTGTCTGTATCTCTCCCCTCCGTTATAAGCTTTATGGGATCCGTCAGGAGGATATTCTCATCCGGGTAGGAAAGCCTTTCCCCTATTATTATCTTCACCTTATCCATGCCGTAGTAGTGAAGTTTCTCTGCGATCTCTTTGATCTCGCTTCCGTTTCCCGTAAGGGCAAAAACCCTCGGGTATCTTTTTATATAGCCTATTATATTGGCCTGCCTCCCGTGGAGACTCACAAACTTCATGTTTTCCCAGGACATATGCAGGTTCTCGAGGAAATACTGCATGGAAGAGATACCGGGTATCACATCGATATCAGTTCCCTTAAAGGCTTCGTCGCTGTCAAGGAGATTAAAAAGCTTCTTTGCGCTGCTATAAAACCCCGGGTCTCCGGACAGCATTACCGCAACGGAGCTGCCTACCCCCGTGTCCTTTAGCTTTGACACTATCTCCTCTGCCTTGTAGATAGTATATACCTTCTTACCCTCTCCCCAGAGCTCCGTCATCCTCTCGGCACCGATCAGTATATCCGCACTTTTAATGGCGTTCTCCGCTTCTATTGTGAGAAGATTCCGGTTTCCGGGACCGGTCCCTATAAGAGTGATCTTCATACAGTGTCTCCCAATTCATATGCCGTAGTTTACCATACGCCTTAAGCCGCAGGTGCTTCGGGCTGTTCTTAGAGTTTCCCAGTCTTATCTGAGAACATAAGTATTTCTGTCTGCAGGTCGTCAGGATCTAAAAGCCTCTTTCTCACGTAAAAGCATGCTTTCTCCCTGATCCTTTTCATAACCCCCTCCAGTATTCCCTTATCTCTTAGTATCCTTACAGCTTCATCCACGTTTATGCATCTAAGAATATCTCTTATCACATTGATGTCATCCGTTTCCTCTGCAGCATTGGCTGATAGTATCTCCATCCTGCAGTCTGCGTTATGGCTGTGGGTATTCATTATGCCGCCTGCCAGCTTTACGAATTTCCCGAGATGGCCTATCAGGATGATATGCTTAAATCCCGAGCTGTAGGCGTAGTCCAGGGCCTCCCCCACAAAATTTGAGCAGAGCACCGCTTCCTCAGGATCAGCGTCATAATTATTTTTGATATAGTCAAGGCCGTAATTCCCCGGGGTCAGTATGAGTTTCTCCGCTTTAGCGGCCTTCCTCACATCTATCTCCAGCTTTATCGTATCTATAATGGCTTTTTCACTCATGGGCTTCACTATGCCGCTGCTGCCGAGAATGGATATGCCTCCCTCTATCCCGAGCCTCGGATTAAAGGTCTTCTTCGCGATCTCTTCTCCCCCCGGAGCGCTGATAACGATGCTTATCCCGCCTTCATATTCATGGATATCCTTAACATACTCAGCGGCACTCCTTATCATCTGAAGCGGCACCTTATTAATGGCTGCTTCCCCCACCTTCTGATAGAGCCCGGGCTTAGTGACACGGCCTATTCCTTCACCGCCGTCTATCACTATCTCCTGTCCTCCGGTAAGGGTAACATGAGAAAAAATGAGTATACCGTTAGTCACATCCGGGTCATCCCCTGAATCCTTTTTTACTGCGCAGGATGCCTGCCCCTCTGAAAAAGATGGCTTTAGTATCTCTGTTTCCACCTTTTCCCCGGAGGGTGTGATAACGCTCTCTCTGTCCACTGCCTTTCCCTCAAAGACCATCCTTAATGCGGCCCTGGTGGCAATGGCTGCGCATGTTCCGGTTGTATAGCCGTTTCTAAGCTCCATCCGTATCACTCCCGCCTATACTTTCTGTATAGGAGCGCATTGCAGATAGCTGCGGCGATATTGCTCCCGCCCTTATTTCCTCTTGCCACTATACAGGGTAAGCCGCTCTCTATGATGATCTCCTTAGCTTCCACCACGTTCACGAATCCTACAGGTACGCCTATTATAAGGGACGGGGACAGCCTGCCCTCTTTGCAGAGATCATTGATATTCAGAAGGGCTGTTGGCGCATTTCCTATGGCAAATATCACCTCTCCCTTTATCTCACAGGCTCTTTCCATGCTGACCATGGCTCTGGTAATGCCTCTCTCCTTTGCTTCCGCTGCCACATCAGGGTCTGACATAAAGCATACTGCTCTGCATCCCAGGGCTTTTAAGGCAGGCTTACTGATCCCGGATAGCGCCATAGCCGTATCGGTAATGATGGTGGCATTATTGTCCAGCGCAGAAAGACCCTTTTCCACCGCGCCTTCGGAGAAATAGAGATTATCGGCGTAGTCAAAATCCGCCGAAGTATGTATCGCTCTCTTTATGATATCTTCCTTATCTTTATCCGGTTCCCTTCCCTTAAGGCGCTCTGAGATTATCTCAAAGCTCTTTTTTTCTATCTCCATGGGGTTTAAGATAAGTTCCATTTTGTTTCCTCTCTTTATAAATCGAAACGGCAATTGTGATCCCTTCACCCTTTGTCTTTTTTACAAGGATCTTTACCGATCCTCCGGTGGATACCTCCAGTGCCCTTTTTACGGCGCTCCTTTCACACACATTATCGCACCCCGTATGCTCATATACAAAGTCAGACCTCTCAAACGTGAATCCTGCCGGAAGGTCCATGAGTTCCTCCGCGCTGTAAAATGAAAGGGGGAGACCATTATCAAGCGCAAACCGCTCTATAGCTTCCTCCCCTCTCTTTATATCTATTGTGGCTATATCGGATACCGATGAAAAAGAAATGGCATTATCCCTGAAGAAATCCTCAACGGTTTTTTTTAGGACTCTCAGATCCGTTCCCTTCCTGCAGCCTATCCCGAGGCACAGGCACCTTGGGATAAGATTCAATGTGACGCGGAAATCCTCCCTGATAAAGGGGGATAAAAGGATCCCCTTATCCCTTTCACGGTTGTCCGGATCCACATTTTCCGGTATATCCCCGAAAAACGCATCTTCACTCTTCTCATGAATGTCGGAGATAAAGCCTATCCTCTCACCCTTTAAGAGTGCTCCGGAGATCAGCTTTATCTTCCCGGTGTCAGCTACAGTATATCCCTTTTCTGAAGCCCATGTATCTGCAGCCCAGACCCCGTTAATATCTGTAGCCGTAGTGATCACCGCTTCACCTCCGATCAGCTCTGCTATGTCTCCTGCGTACCTGTTTCCTCCTCCGATATGACCGGAAAGAATGGGTATCACGTATCTGCCGGCTTCATCTGTCACGATGACGGCAGGATCCTTATCCTTTGAGGTTATATATGGTGCTATGGCTCTTACCGCTATTCCCGCTGCGCCGATAAATATTATCAGGTCCCCTGTGAAAGCATCCTTTGTCCAGTCTGACAGTGACCCCTCCTTATCGATACTGAAGCGGTTCCTGACCGTATAACCCCAGCCGGTCTCTCCGGTCAAATGCGTAAGGCTGATATTCAGCCGGTCACCTTTTTCGGTAAATGAGACAATGCTTACCGTTCCCATCTTTTCTGCTCTCTTACCCTATCCTTATATCCGTAAGGGCCACCTGGTCTCCCGAAAGTGCCACATATACCTTACCCGGCATATCATCGGTAACAGTCAGGATATTTTCAATACTTATACCGAGATTCTCCGATCTGACCGTAACGGTGTTACCCTTTCTCTCAGCTTCCACCACGCATTCAAGGCCCTGTTTATTCCTCTCCTTCCAGCTTTCCCAACCCGGGAAGCTGGAACCTTTCTTCATGGAGAACTTATTGTCATAGGGTCTCTCATCGGTATCGTCTTCCCCGTTGATCTTCAGCATCTGGTACTCTTCGTAGTTCTCCCCGTTCACCTTGCCATCACTTGAATTGAAAAGGATGATATAAGGGCAGTGCCAGATGAGATTTGCTCCGGGGTAGCTCATGGTATGGAAGGATATCCTCACCCTTCCCTTTATCTCTATGCCGTCCGTATATCCGGCGCGGGGTCTGTCTATCTGTATATTCGGAAGATCTGCCTCCAGATGATCCAGATAGTTTATGCGTTCCGCGATCCTCGGTATATCACCGATCACAACGGTATCTCCGGTGGGTACTGCG
>JAFTEC010000077.1 GCA_017453865.1 Lachnospiraceae bacterium | reverse complement strand
GCAGGCCGACGATTCCTAGTTTCATAATAATCTCCTAAAGTCCAGTGTTTATGCGGTTTCTCAAGATTGATTCTCTTGCAAAACACATTTAGAATACACTTTTGAATTTCTTTTTAATTCCCTTTGATACTTTTCACGCAATACCTACGGACTTTGTATAACTCATATACTTTTCCGTTTCCAGCGCCTGGCTCTCCTCGGTCTGGTGCACATAAAGATCCATCGTGATCTTAATGCTGCTGTGCCCCAGCATGACGCTAAGGTACTTGTAGTTATTGCTTGCTTCTACGAAGCGGGTGGCAAAGGTATGACGCAGGTCATGCATCGAGACCTTCTTTATCCCGGCCTTTTCGCATCTTTTCCCGAGAGCAGTGTCATAGGTCGAATTCTTCGTAGGATATCCTGTCCTGTTGATGAAAACCAGATTCCGGAATTCTTCAGGCGTCCATTCTTTGACATTGCTCTCTCCGTCACGGATCTCCTTCAGGATGTCGAAAACCGTATCCGTCATCTTGATCGTCCGATACCCATGCTTGGTCTTCGGAGGTCCGGACCTCCACTCCCCCACGGAATATCTGTACTCCAGGCTTCTCTCGATGCGGATCTCCCTTTTCTCGAAGTCCACGCAGTCCCAGGAAAGCCCGATTACCTCGCCTGTCCTCATTCCGGTGTCCAGAATAAGCCTGAACTGGGCATAATAGCACAAATCCTTCGAGAATTCGATAAGTTTCTTCTCTTCTTCTACCGAGAGAAAGTCTATCTCCTTCTTATAGGCTTTCGGAAGCTTTACACCCGATTTCGTTACGGGAGTATACCGGATCACCCGATTTTCAAACGCCGACCAGAACATCGTCACCATTGTCAGGAGCGTTTGGTTGATCGTACTGCCTGCATACCCCTCTTCTGCCATTCTGTTCAGAACTTCCTGGCAGTGGATCGGTTTTACATCATTAATCCGCATTCGTCCGATCACCGGCTTGATATTCCGTTCATAGCGGTCACAGTAATTCCGTATCGTATTCGGCCTTACAAGACTCTCCTTCTGCTTTGACCATGAGGCATACCAGGCGTTGACAGTCATCGTATCTGACACAACACCTATCTGGTGAGAATCTTCATATTTTGTATCAGTCTGCCATTGCTTCGCCTCTTTTAATGTAGAAAAGTATCTAAAAACCCTTGTACCATCTGATCTCACTACAGAGACAGCATAATTACCATCTTTTTTTCTTTGCGAGATACCACGGCCTAATTCCTTTCCTTTTATATCTTTCCCCATATGGGCGTCCCCTTTCCTGCGACACCCCATATATGCATTTATATTCTAACATGAGATACATGGGGTCGCAATTCAATTTTTACTTGAAAGCAACTGCATCTTAAAGGGATAAATAACGCTGATATATTTTAACAGTTGCCCTTCCCGGCCTTCAAATGTAAGAATGTTCAATGATATACTGCTCCATCTTGGAACGGATTATCATGGTCTTTCTTTCGCCCGTCTGAATCGTGAAGTCACATCCCGGCTCCTTACATATCTCACGTAGCCTGTTCAAGCCTATGCCAAAATAGGCACTGGCTTCGTGAAATGTAAGCAGGAATCGATCCTTAACCTCAACGAAAGGCATGTCTTTAGGCGTTGACATAAGCATGCACCCCTTTCCTTATTGTTCAAATGATTCACAAGTCGAGCAACTATTGAGTAAATATTGAGTAAATATTGAGTAAATAGCTGAATTATCTATTCATTAATAACGGAGAAAAATACCTCCACAGTCTCGCAGTCCACGATTACCTTGTACTTGATATAGAACAATTCTTTCCGGATCAGATACTCATACAATTCCCCCACCTATACTTTTTATGAATACCGGGTATCCTAAAGAGCCTTGCGGCTCTTCTTCCGCCCTCTCGATATCGAAAACACTATTTTCTTTCATTTATCTCAAGAAGGGAGGATATACGATGCGCTATGTATACAATCTTCTGAATGAGGAACCGATTCCGGTCGAAACAGTGCCGGATGAGCATGAGGAGTCTCTGGACTACGAGCCATCCTTCTGGTTTTGGAACCGTAGGTATTACCTCAAGGATTTTATCAGGGCCCATAACAATCCCTGGGTATCCGTCGATTATCCGGAAAACATCCATGGCTATGAAGCCGGAAACTATTACGATCCCTTATATATCGAGCTCATAGGCAGTGCCTTTGTCAATGTATATAAGGAAGCTGCTATCACAGGGAAAGCGGGGTGAAGCCATATGGATTGAGCACCCTTGCGGGTGTCCGACCCTGCTTTTAAAGGAAGATCACCATTCATATCCAAGAAAGAAAGGAGAACTGCATATGAATTATGAAGAAGAAGGATGGCTTGATGCATCCGAAGACCCTGACTGCCCGTTTATAGAGCATTCAGATCAGAAGGCACAGGAAAACGTTTGGATTCTGCCCTGGTTCGTATTGGATCAGGTGCGCTTTTAAAGGAGGTTACTATGATTACACCAGGAGAAATTACCGAAGAGCTCTGCCAGAGAGGCTATTCCGATGTTGCCCTTAATGATGTCGTAAAGAACGGTGTCCACTTCACCGCCCTCACCGTCAGGTCTTCCAGTTCTCACATATCGCCTTGCGTTTATATTGACGATATGTGCAGGAATCTAAGCGACCCGGCAGTTGCGGCTGATTCTATCGAGAATATGCTGCGAAACAACCCTTCCCCCCTTAATCTGGACCTTAACCAGATCAGCTCCAGGGAGTATATCCTTGAGAACGTCTATATAGCGGCTCAAAGGACTTCAGACGAGGAGCTTGTCAGGCGGGATACGGCCTTTGAAGGGATCGAGGAATACTGTTACGTCCAGAATGCCTTAAATGAAAAGATCTGGAGTTTCAAGCTTAAGCCCTTCCATTTGCTTGCTGCCGGCATCTCCACGGAGGAGCTTTGGACGGCCGCTGAAGGTAATACCTACTCTGAGAAGGAATTCTGCATCCGATCCATGCAGGAGATCCTTGGCGAAATGGCAGGAGTCGATCTGGGAGCCTGTACTGAATACATGCCTGCCATGTACGTGCTGTCAAATCCCCGCAAGCTGAGGGGAGCTGTTCAGGTCTTCAACAGGCCGGCTCTGGAAAAATGGGCTGAGAGCATCGGTTTCCGCAGATTTATCATGATTCCCAGCTCTCTCCACGAGGTAATACTCATCCCCAGGGAGGAATCGGTTGAATCACTCATGCCCCTTAACGCGATGGTTCAGGGCGTGAACCGCCTTGAGGTGAGCGCGGAGGAGCAGCTTGCAGATCAGGTGTTTGAGTTTGATCTATAGGCTTTACGCCCATTACACGTTGTCACAGAGCAGGGGACGACAGATAGCTCCTGCTCTTTTTCATTATTTCACTTATAAGGAGGAAAACACTATGCATAAGAACAACAGAGAAGAAACAGGCATCCGGGAGATCAGTCTTGAGAATCTGAGGATCCACCCTAAGAATATCAGGAAGGAGTACAACGACATCGATGAGCTGACGGCCTCGATCAGGGAGAAGGGCATTCTGCAAAATCTCACCGTTGTCCCCGATCCCGAGGTTTCCGATGGGTATCTTGTGGTCATCGGCAACCGCAGGCTGACTGCCGCAAGGAATGCAGGGCTTAAGACTGCCCCCTGCCGTATCGTGGAGGATATGCCGGAATCCGAGCAGGTCATGGCTATGCTCACGGAGAATATGCAGAGGTCTAACCTGACTGTTTCCGAGGAAGCCGCCGGCATCCAGATGTGCCTCTCCGATTTTGGCTTCACGATCGAGGATATCGCCCAGAAGACTGGCCTTTCGCAGACCACCGTGCGGCACAGGGCGAATATCGCGAAGCTGAACCAGCAGGTTTTAAGGAGCAAGGAAGCCGATGAAGGCTTTCAGCTGAATCTGACTGACCTTACAAGGCTTGAAAAGGTCAGCAATATCGCTACCCGAAACAAGATCCTGAAGGAAGCAAGGGATTCCAAGGAGCTTGCATGGAAGGCCCAGAGCGCCGCCGAGGAAGAAAAGAGGGCCAAGGTTACGAAGAAGCTTGTTGCGATGGCTAAGAAGGAAGGGATCGCTCCCGCCCCGGAGGGTACCGACAGGGAGATGTACAGCGGCAAATGGAATACCGTAAAGGAATACTCTCTCACCTAGGACGCTCCGGAATTATTGTACAACGGTGATGATAAGGACAGCATCCTCTATATTATCCAGTACCGCAGCTTTAAGCTCATACGCAAGGCGCCGAAGGAAAAGAAAATCCTGACCAAATATCAGATCAAGGAGCGTGAGGTCAATAAGAAGAAGCGCCAGATGAAGGCCATGTTCAACGAAATCCTCACCCAGTTCAGGGATTTCATCCTCAGCATTATCTACGGAAAGACCGATGAGCTCAAGGATACTAAGGATCTGATCTCCGGGCTCTGGGATACAATCGTTGCCGGTTCCGGCTATGTATCGATGAACAGCATCCTTTCGTTCCTTCTCGGCAGTGAGGTATACGGCACCCCCACAGAAGAGCTTGAAAAGGCCAGGGATACCGCCTTCCGGATGCCCGTCCACCAGCAGATGCTCGCTGTGGCATATATGGCTGTGGGGAAGGCGGAGCTATGCGATTACAAAGGCTATTATGCGGAAGCCGCGGCAAAGAAAATAATCGGCTTCTTTGACTGTCTTGCCCTCTATGGTTTTACCTTTACAGAGGAAAACGGCGAATATACGGCTCTCCTCACCGGAAGTCATGAGCTTTATTCCAGGGAAGCAGACGATACGGCTCCCGTTGATCCCGACAATGACGCGAACGAGGAGGTGCCTGCAGAAGCGGATAAGGAATCGGATGTCGCCTCCGAACCGGGCGATACGGATATAGCCGTATATGACTGGTATGAGGACGATGTATATGTGCCTGCCCCGGTCTTTGAGGAGATACCGCCGAATGAATCAGGAGCCGCCGAAATGGTAGAATGGGGTTCAGAGGGAAAAGCTTCAATATATAATAGGAAGAAAAGGTAAGCGGTAAACAATGAGAATTCTGGAAATCATGAAGGAATTGACAGGTATGGATAGAACGAACACAATTTTCAAGGATCGGATCGGGATAATTGCGCATATTTGTCTGAAAACGCATATAAAACATGATGGATAACCGTTGGATTCTGATGGGGTTAATATGCCCTGTCATATTCAGCGGTTTTTTTATTGTTAAATATGGTCAGCGACTGCCATAACGGTCGTGAATAAGAAGAAGGAGAAAAACAACTTATGAAGAACGATAACAGAAAACTATTAAGGAGCTGCGATATTATGAAGAAAATTATATTTGTTTTGGCTGTGATTATGATGGGGTTCTTGCCGGGGGTGAAGGTTTGGGCGGATACTACCACGGTAGACTATATCTCTG
>JAFTEC010000076.1 GCA_017453865.1 Lachnospiraceae bacterium | reverse complement strand
CCCGCAGGGGATGGCACTTATACCCTGGGGGACTATATCGAAACAGCGCAGATCCTCGACACGGGTTACGGCTCCAGCACCGGAGACGGAATACACAGCCGGATCCGTGATGATAAGAGCTCCAGAGGAACTATAGAAACAGGAAAGAGCATAGATAAGTGGTTTTCTTCATTAAGTGAAGCCAGGGAATGGATGCGCCTGACACAGGGGCACGTATTCATTCAGTTGGTAAGCGGAAACGGATGACATGATCTACTACGAAACAGTAAAGTCTATGACCTTATATAAAGCCCACGAAATAGAAAGAATGGAGGTTATAACAGAAAACCCGGTATTCTGTGAGTCTCCTTGGCTTAAGATCATAACCCGGGAAGGGCGGACATTTTATCAGGATAAAAGACACCTCGATGATATGCAGAAAGATTCAAAACAGTATCCAACGGAAGAAAGGAGGAAGAATGAAATATTTGCGCCGGCGCAAAAATGAAAAGCAAAGCGCCGCCGGAAGAGAACCGGCAGCGCCAAGCAATTCAACAAAATTCATTTTTAGAAGACTCTTAAATTATAAGGGTTTCAGACGGTAAAGTCAAGAAAAACCGCCAAAAATAGGCATAAAATATGCTTTTTCTGGCTCGATTAACCGTTTAATAATTCGACAAATTTCATAAGGAGACATAAATGCCATACATGAAAGAAACATGTGTGGCAGGCAGGACGATAGAGGTGAGAAAGTATTACAACTTCCATGTGCCACCTCCCGGGGAGAGAAGGGAACCATCCGGAAAGTCAACCCCTGAAAGGATACAAAAAGCCAACAGAAGAAAAGCGGAAACGGATCTTCGGAGACTCATGAACGCAAACTTTGAGGCATTTAAGGGATACAGCCTGACATTCACCTATGACAGTGAGCATATCCCCGAAAGCATCCCGGATGCACGGAGAGATGCCGCAAGGTACTTTAGAAAGCTCCAGGGGATAGCCAGAAAGAACGGAGAGATCCTGAAGTTCATCTACTGCATCGGAGCTGGCACAAGGGGGCGAATCCATATCCATGCCGTAGTGAGCGGAGTATCCCAGGACGAACAGGATGAATGCTGGAAGAAAGGATACATAGACAGAAAACCGCTCCATACGGAAGAGTTCAGCGACCTTGCAGCATACTACATCCAGAATGCGGAGACCACCAAAGCCCTGGAGACAGAGCAGGGGCTGAAACCGGGAAGACGGTACAACAGTTCCCACAACCTCATAAAGCCTAAGGTCATAAAAGAAAGGATCCTGGCTAAGGAGTTCCGGAAAGAACCCCGGACGCGGAAAGGCTACCAGATAGTGAAAGACCTTACACGATCCGGGATATCAGACCTCACGGGAATGCCCTACCTGGCATACACACTACTAAAGGACAAGGAATATGCAGGAAATCAACCTATACATTCTGACAGAAGCAAAAGGAAACACGCCCGAAGCCGGGCGCGTGGCATACGAGCTGGAGATGATACAGAAGAACGGCTCAAAGGTGCACCGTGATTACCGGACATATCTTACAGACCGGAACCGTAACGGCGCAATGCTGGAGGGTCTGTGTGACGCACTGGAAAACCACGTGCTTGAAGACAAGGACATCCGCATGAATGTGTATTCAGAAGCCCCCATGATGCATACCAGCATTGTGAACGGGAATATATACACCTGGGAAAAGAACGGCTTCCGGAAAGCGGACGGCACCCCCGTCATGTATGCGGATCTATGGGAACCGATCACAAGGGATATAAGGGAAAAGCTGAGATGCAGGATATCAGCCTTTACCGGAATCCCTTATGAGATAAAAGCAAGGCTCGACAGAATGATAAAAGAGCCTGAATAAGAACCAGTGAAGGAGGTTATTTATGGCAAAACTGGAAGAATTTGACAGCTACGAAGAGATCAACAACGCTGCAGCGGATGCGCTGGCAAGAGAAGACAAGGACAGGATCATGGAGATCGCAAAGAATAACGGTATTGATCCGGAAGATGCTGAGGATTTTTGGCTGGGTACAATAGAAGAGCTCACCACTCCTTTGCTGGCCGCAATAGGAAAGATCGAGGTTGAATCCAAAGAGATAGAGATCTTCGGGATCTTCACCGACTGGAAGGGGGTGATCCTCGATCTCGCCCAGAAGGACGAGCAGTTTGCAATAAACGTCCGGAAAAAAGGGAAAAACCTCGTGGATTGTTTCGCTGCAGTCCTGAAGCAGGAGTCAAAGAACCGGAAAACTATCGACAAGAGAATCTGTAAGGCAGCGGGGCTCCCGGAGAATATACCCATGTCCACGCTCACCAAGATAGAGCAGATCAACATCATAAAGGAGTACTACGCAAAATGAGAGCCTTCAAAGCATTTAATGCCGATATGACCTGCACCCTCGGAAAGGGTAAATATCAGTATGCAGAAAACATGACCTTTACAGAATCAAAGGCCCAGGCTCATGAAACCGGATTCCATTGCGCCGAGTATATCCTTGATTGCTTAAGATATTACCCCGAAAGCAGGGATATGGTGATCTGCCCGGTAGAGGCCCTGGGAGATATAGACGAGGACGGTAGCGACACGAAGATATCATGCACGATATTAAAGGTTGGCCGGAAACTGACGTGGGAAGAGGTCGTGCTGGAAGCAATCAGATACCAGATAAAGCACCCGAAGTTTCGGGATCCGCAGATCAAGAAAGATAAAGGGAGAAGCAACGGAGCTTTCTGCATAGTCCGCGGAGAGTCCCCGATAGCAGCGGGAGCAAAAGGAACCATACTCGGAATGCTGCAGGAGAGCTCCCGGGGAAAAGTGCGGTCAATCGCCATATACAAAGTAGACGGCAAGGATATCAAGCCGGGAAGATATTACGACATCGATGGAAAGGAGGTTAAGGATGCTAAGAAAGGCGGACTTAAGAAAACTGCCAAAGTTGAGCCTCACAACAAAGATAAAAAGCCTCGCTCTGTCAAAGTCAAAGCATAAGAACTATTACGGAAGACCATACAAAGGCGTATGCCGGTATTTCATAAGGGCGATCAGAGCCAACAGAATCCTCAAAATATCCGTGTTCGATACGGAGTGGATCAGGGAGGGGATCAGAGAACCGGTCTTTGACATCTTCATTGACGCCGATCAGGCTGAATACATTTCCGTCGAGCACGATAAAAAAGGCGGCGAATTGCGCTGGCGCAAGAGTATGATAAGCAACCTTCTGGAATGCACCTGGTCAGAATACGAAGCATCAGAGTGGTCTTCTTTCGACACAGACAGCAGAGTGCGGAAGATCCTCGGGAAATCCCTCGAAGGGGGCTGCTACAGGATAGTAAACAGCTATCAGAGCAACATACTGGCGGAGCGTATCAAGAAGAAGGAGGCCAGAGAATGCGCTGAATATGACAAGGATATGAAACCGGTCAAAGAAATCACTGACGCATTCAGGAAATGGCTGAAAAAGGAGGTCATAGCAGACCATTACATCTTTTATCACTACAGCGGAAACATAAAAAAAGGATATTGCAGCCATTGCGACAGATGGGTGGATCTGAAAGGAAAGAGCGTAAAGAACGGAGTAAAAGATTTCTGTCCTTCCTGCGGAGCGCGGATCACATATAAGAGCGAGGGCAAGATAAAAACCCTGCGCACGGACAACTATTTCGCCCAGCTCGTCCAGCCTTACCCGGGCGGGTATATCGTAAGGTGTTTCAAGGTACATATGTACTACAAAAATTCAGACTATAGAAATCCCATAGTGCACACCTATGAATATCACAGGTACCTGAATGGGGAAACCAATAAATTCTACGTCTGGGAAATGTATAAAAACAAATATATGCGCTGGATAAAGGCAAATGTCCGTGATTATTACAATTCAGAGGGCAAGGTATACCCGAGGAACCTGAAACTCCTGCCGGATTACGACACTTTCAGGCGGATATTCGAAAAGCAGCAGAACATTTCCCTGTCAAAGTGGGCGATAAAGGTAAGGAAGGGCACCATATACGAAAGGCTGATAAATGCCGGATTCATGAGGCTATTCAGTGAAATGTTCAGCGATTCATATTATTTCTATGAAGAAATAAAGAGTGAAGAAACGGCACTGCACAAAAACCTCAAACTGGACAAGATGCGGCTTAAGCGCCTAAAAGCCATGGACGGAGGAAATAGGGAGCTCAGATGGTTCCAGGCAGAGAAAGAAGCAAATACAGTGTGGCCGGATGATATGATAAGGGCTTTTTCAGACGGCGGGGTCGATACATATACATTCAAATTCTGCCCGAAGCAGATGACGTATCCGCAGGTATGGGAGTATCTGAAGAAACAATATATCCTGCATGGCTATACCTGGGATTATACGATAGCCTGCTGGAGGGATTACCTCGATATGGCCAAAAAGCTGTATATCCCACTCGATGTAGAGAGAAACTATAAGCCCAAAGATGTAAGGCTCGCACATAACGAAGCTCGGGACATCCTTCAAGGCAAGGACATAGAGGAAGAGGCAAAGAAGCTCGACCGGAAATGGAAGAAGCTGAAGAAAGTATATCCGAAGCTCGAAAAATACGAGTATTCAGACAAGGATTACCAGATCATGGCGCCGAAGAACACAAAAGACATAGTACGGGAAGGGATGATCTTAAAGCACTGCGTGCACACCTGCGATTTTTACTTCCAGCGGATGTCATCAGACGAAACATATATCCTTTTCCTCCGCAAGGCATCGGAGCCGAGCAGCCCGTATTACACCCTCGAAGTAGAACCCTCCGGGAATATAAGACAGAAGAGGACAACCGGCGACAGACAGAATCAGGATTTTGAAGAAGCACGTAAATTCCTCGCAAAATGGCAGCGGGCTATACAGAAGAGGCTCACAAAAGAAGAAAAAGCCCTCGGAAAGAAGAGCAACGCCCTTCGGATCAAGGAGCTGGCCGAGCTGAGAAAGAACGGGAACAGAGTATGGCACGGAGTACTGCAGGGGCAGCTTTTGGCGGATGTCCTGGAAGCGGACTTTATGCCGGTAACAGAGGAAGCAGGAAAGGCGGTATAAAACAATGGCAATAGTGACATATAACTACTACGAAGATTTTAAGCAGCAGTTCGACAACTGCATGCAGGCGACAGCCAACAACTTCGTAAAGATCGGGTACCTTCTTAAGCAGGCCCGGGATACAGACATATTGAAAGAGTCAGGATATTCAGGCATGGGAGAATTTGCTAAAGCCGAATACGGGCTTGATAACTCCACGACCAGCCGCTTTATCGCAATATGCGACCGTTACGGGGCAGGAGATGACCGTCTCCTGCCGGAATATGCCGAATACGGATACTCCAAGCTGGCCGAGATGCTTACCCTCCCGGAAAGCGTGGCTGAAGCAATAACCCCGGAGCTGACAAAGGAAGAAATCAGAGAAATAAAGCAGGAGATCAGAGAAGAAGAGAAGATCACAGACGTGGAGGTATGCATTGAAAAGGCGGATCATCCGGAAATTGATGATAATAATCCTCTGGTCGAGGTCGTAAAGGGTTATCTGAAGGAATACCCGAAGGAATTCAAGGAACTCGCAGAAAACGGAGAAGTTAAAGCTACAGATATCCTTGCGCCATCCGGGAGCGCCGTGTTGATGGCTCGTGTCCCCGGAATAGGAAGGATGATGCTCACACTGGAGGACGGCCAGCCCGTGAAGCTCGTAAATGTGAGGACGAATACCACAGAGGAGTATTCAGACGATCAGGTGGAAGCTGCAGTCAGAGGCATATTCTACACGCTTGCAGCGGGATCCGCAGAGGAAGCGTATAAAGAGCTTTACGGCGAAGATATGCCGAAAGAACCGGCCAAAGCCCCGGAAACCAAAAAGAGCCCCGAAAAGAAAAAAGTCAAAATTGCGCCGGCGCAAACGAAAGAGCCCGAACCCTCAAAAACCGAAAAACCCGCAAACCCTGATAAACAGACGGAGAGGAAGGCTGTCGCAAAAGAAGAAAGTGAGGAAAATACTGCATCCGTAGAAACCGAAAAACCCGCAAACCCTGATAAAGTTACGGAGACGGAGGCTGTCGCAAAAGAAGAAAGTGAGGAAAATCAAGGGGCCACGGAAACCCCCGAACCCGCAAACCCTGATAAACAGACGGAGACCCGGGGAATTAAGATCACAAAAAATTTATGTCTGGCATTAAAGGATACAAGGGACAGCGCTGAAGACTTGGAAGCCGCCATTGAGGACATTATGGTCTTAAACGAGGATACCATGTCGAAAGCAGTAAACAACATGATAACAAGAGTACAGGAGCTATCGGCAGCGCTCCTTTGTAATCTTCAGGACTGGAAGGCAGCAGCAGAAAGAGAGGGAAAATAAATGGCAAAAGACATAAGTAAGGTAAATTACGACGACGCACCGGAGGACATTAAGGGCAAAGGGAAAATGACGGAAGCGATCGGCACGTGTAAATTCTGCGGACAAGCCAAAGCCGTGAGGATATTCCCCGGCGAAGATGCTGACCAGGTGGCCACAAATGAATGCGGCTGCTATGAAGCCAGGAAAGAACACGATATCAGTGTATCTGTTTCAGCGGTCTCAAAAGCGATAGATAAGAAGTTCGACATCCTTTCAGACGTGCCGGAAGCCCTTGCGGCCATAAAAGCTGCCCTTGAACCCGTAGCCAGGGAGCAGATCGATAATGCCACGTTCAAGATAAGCGGATTCACCTTCATAGTAACCACAAAGGACGGGAAACTGAAGTGTATAAAGAAATATACAGAGATCGATGAAGCCAATGAGAACGGAGCACCCGAATGAGGATATATATCAGCGGACCCATCACCGGCACAACAGGATACATGAGGAAATTTGAATGGGCGGAGGCATTCTGGAAAGACAAAGGCGCATATACCATAAACCCCGCCCGGACAAATGCCACCCTTCCGGAAAAAACCACCCATGACGGTTATATGCGGATATCAATAGCT
>JAFTEC010000075.1 GCA_017453865.1 Lachnospiraceae bacterium | reverse complement strand
TGTCTTATTGTCAAGAGCGCTTGTTGCTTCGTCAAACATGAGGACCCTCGGCTTTCCCGCAACCGCTCTTGCGATCATGAGCCTCTGCTTCTGTCCTCCGGAAATACCTCCGCCTCCTTCACTGATGACGGTATGCATTCCCATGGGCATCTCCCTGATATCATCAGCGATACCCGCCATCTCAGCAGCTTCCCAGGCCTCATCCAGTGTGAGATCCGGCTTTGAAATGGCTATATTCTCATATATGCTTCCGTTTAAAAGGCTTCCGCTCTGAAGCACCGTTCCGATATTACTCCTCAGGGACTGGAGATCCAGAGTTTTCATATCCTTGCCGTCATAGAATATGGCACCTCTCACCGGCGTCTCAAATCCTATAAGGAGACGGAGCAGTGTGGATTTTCCACATCCGGTCTTTCCCACTATCGCCACATACTGCTTCGGTGAGATCCTGATTGACAGATCATCAAGTATCAGCGGGAGATCTTCTCCGTACTTAAATGACAGATGGCTGACCTCGATACCGCCTCCCAGTCTCTCAACGATATCCTTATTCCCGCTTATTTCGGGCACGGTATCAAAAATGGGTTCCACCATCTTCAGGTAAGGCCGTATCCCCGCCACTTCAAGTGCGATCCCGAACAGCGATGACAGCGCCCCGTAAAACATTCCATATGCTGAATTAAATGCCGTATACTCCGCTACTGAAAGACCGGTTTCAAGAGCCATGAAGTACATGACAAGCGTCCCGACCAGTCCTATAGCCGTACCGATCACGGTGTTTATCTTTATAAACATTGGGGGATCATACAGAAGCCTTGCCATATCGGAATAGGTCCTCGACCACTTTCCGAAAGCCCTTTTCTCTGCCCCGGACAGCTTTATCTTCTGTATGCCGCTGATCATGGCATAGCTCATTCCGCTTTCCTTGGCCGTATTCTCCATCTGGTCCTTACTGATCCCCATCTGTATAAGAGATGAAGCACATGAGAATACTATGTTTATGAGTATTATGATAAGCGAAGGTATCACCATTCCGGGTGCAAACCGGAAGATCTGGGTGATATAGGCAACCGAAAATACAGAAGTGAGCCCCGTGGACACTACCATTGAGTTAAGGGAGTTACATAGACTCGTGATATAAGCCATTCTCTGTGATATCTCGCCCGCACTGTATTTCTTAAAGAAATCCGATGGCAGTGATAATACCCTCATCATTGCCGCCGCTTCCGTGAACAGACTGTTCTTCCTCTGTATCTTCGTTAAGAGCAGGCTCTTTAAGGAACCCATGATGATGGTACTTACAGAAACCGAAGCCATGAACACACCTATGGCAAACAGACTGCTGGCGCTCCCCGAATTTAAGAGTTCGTCGGAATAAAGCCAGTATGTGAGTCTTGGCATCGCCATTCCGATAAAGGTAGCTATTCCGGTTATCACAGCCATCTGTATAACATCGTTCACCGAAAGAGTCTCGATCAGATACTTTAAAAGATCTGCCGTATTCAGCTTCTTAAGCGGGAAGGGCTTATAGAAGCAAAGTGCATCTGGTCCTAGGAGCTTTTCCGTATCCTTATTAACACTGACATTTCTGCCCTTTAGAGCGTCGAAGAAGTAATAGCCTCTCTTGACATCCGGCATCAGTGCTACAGGCGTCTCCGTCTCCTTTATATAGCCGAGCATCGGACCTACAGCATCCTTATACCAGCCTTTGGTAAGGTTTACCGTCCTCTTCATGATGCCATAGGGATGGAGAAGCCTGTCCAGCTCTCTGTCAAAGTCCTTCAGCTCTACCGGAAATTCCTTGATCCTTATGCCATAGTACTTCAGTATCATGTCCATGGCGCTCCGGGCCTGCTCCAGTTCGTCATTTAAAACGGCCTGGACCTTTTTGCCCATGACGATACCGGCCATGTCCACATATGCCCTGGCCATGACTTCGTTATCTTCTATTTTTCTGGTCTGAATCTGTTCTGAAAACCACGTCATAACAAACTCCGCTCCTGTTCACGGTTCGTGAACTCATCAATCGTCTCGAATAATGAAGTTCTGTTCGTTAAGCTCAATCATCGCTTGCGCTCGATTTCGCTAATCTCACAGAACGACCTCGCTTCGGACTCTGACTTCGCCTTCGGCTCGTCAATCGTCTCGAAGCTTTCGGTCATTCACTCGTCACCAGTTCTGTATAGTATCCGCCCTTATTAAACAGTTCCTCGTGTGTACCGCGCTCCACTACTTCGCCGTGGTCTAAAACCACTATCTCATCACTGTCACGGATGGTGGAAAGCCTGTGGGCTATCACTATGCAGGTGATCCCTCTTTCTTTAATGGCGTTTACCACTTCGTATTCAGTCTTTGCATCCAGGGCACTTGTCGCTTCATCCAGAATGATGACCGTGGGATCCTGGGCAAGGACTCTGGCGATCTCAAGTCTCTGCCTCTGTCCTCCGGAGAAATTCTTTCCTCCCTCGATCAGCTTATGGTCATATCCTTCGTTTCGCTGGATGATATCTTCATGTATCTGGGCATCTCTGGCGGCCATTATCATCTCAAAGTCTTCTATGGAGTCATCCCACATCTTTATGTTATTTCTGATGGAATCCTCGAAAAGGATGATATCCTGGTCGACTATGGCTACAGAACCCGTAAATACATTTCTGTCTATCTCGCTTATCTTCTTCCCGTCATAGAGGATCTCTCCGTCCCACGGGGAGTAAAGTCCCGTTATCAGCTTTGAAAGCGTTGACTTACCGCAGCCGGAGCTTCCCACAAAAGCCACTCTGCTCCCGGGCTCTATCGTCATATTAAAGTCTTTTATAAGAGGATCCGAAAGGGGTGAATACCCAAAGGTGATATGCTTTAGCTCTATCTTTCCGTTAAGCTTTGAAAGCTCTTCATCCTTCCAGGGCCTTTCATTTGTATTTACATCATCCGGATAGCTCATGACATCCTCTATCCGTTCCATGTCTGTACGCATTTCCTGCAGTGTCTGTCCTGCGGATATGAGTTCCTGGGCAGGTCCCGTAAATGATGCGAGGAATCCGTCAAAAGCCATTACCGCACCGAGCGTAAACTTCCCGTTCATGGTAAGGTAGATACCGGTTATCATGATAAGCGTATGCACCAGCTGTGAAACCGTGCTGGGTATCAGTCCCAGGTAGGAATTCAGTAAAGTAAAATTATTCATCTGGGTATTAACACTGGCCTGCAGACCGGCCCAGCGCCCGAAAAACCCGTTCTCCGCGCCACCGGCCTTAATGGACTCGATCATCTCTATTCCGGAAACGGTGGTACCGTGAAGCTTTCCGGAATCTCTCATCTGAACCCTTGTCAGATTGACCCTTTTAGCGGAGATTATCTTCGCCATGATTATATCCACAACGATACTGGAAAGGCCCATGATGGTCAGGACAACACTGTTTTTCAGCATGATGAAAAGATAGAAGAACATCATGGCCGTATTCAGGATAAGGGGAGCAAAGGTATTTACAAGATTTGACGAAATGGATGCGTTCTCATCCTTTCTCTGCTGGATATCTCCCGCCATCCTCTGGGAGAAGAATTCCATGGGAAGATGCATGACCTTCCACATATACGTGGCATTTCCCACAATAGCCATCTTTCCGTTTATCCTGAGTGAAAAGATGGTGTTTATCCATGCGACCAGGATCTGCAGTACAGAGAAAACCGCCAGCAGGATCAGGAAAGGCATATTCCACTCGGGATTAACCTTTGGAAGCAGCCTGTCTATGAAAACCTTTGAAAATACCGGATCTATAACACCGAAAAGAGAAGTGATCACAGCGGTAACGATCACAAAGGCAGCGGCGACTCCAGTACCTTTAAGACGCTTTACCGCAAAGTCGAGCACACTCTTTTTCTTCCCGCCCTTTTCGAATTCTTCGGTGGGTTCAAACATAAGGGCAACACCGGTAAATGAAGTGTCGAACTCTTCAATGGAGACCGTTACCGCTCCCCTTCCTGGATCATTAAGATATACCCTGTCCCCCTTAAATCCCTTTAGTACCACAAAGTGATTAAAATTCCAGTGGATTATGGCAGGAAAAAGTCCCTCTTCCCTGATGGAGTCCGTATCGTCGAATTTGTAGCCTCCGGCATCAAGCCCGTAATTCCTGGCCGCCTTGAGTATATTCTTCGCATTGGAACCGTCTCTCGACACTCCGCAGTCTACGCGCACCTGCTCCAAGGGGATCCATTTTTCAAAATATGCGAGCACCATGCAGAGGCATGCAGCCCCGCACTCAAGCGCTTCCATCTGCATTATTACCGGCACCTTCGCGATCTTTTTTGAAACCGGTTTTTTTATCTCCGTCCTTTTATCAGCCATCTTGTATTTACTTCGCATCTCCTGTGAGGAAGGACATGGGACTGACCTGGTCAATGACTATCTCCCCAATATAGATCCCGTCCGGACATTCTATCTCTCCGTCTATCTCGTAGACGATCTCTTCTTTATCGATCCGTGCCTCCTGAAGACTGATATCTCCCAGCACTTCTCCGGCTCTGGTACCCTGAGTACCGCGTCCCGTGACTTTTCCCTTGAAATCCGTGATATAAACAGGCTGATCGTTTTTAACCCTTAAAAGGTCGTCGGCCTCCACGTACAGCACTACCCTGCCGTCTTCCACTTTTGCGGGAACCGATATCCTGGTCTCCAGCTTTCCGAAGGTCCCCCAGGTCACCATTCCCAAAAGTACCAGGATCACAGCGAGAAGCAGCATCCACATTCCGGGATTTGACACCCTTATATAATCATTCAGTTCCTCGGGAGAGGATATCTTATCAATGCTCTTTTGTCTGAAAAGTGTACTGTCACTCATATCTACCGCCTGTAAGAATAATATAAAAAACGGACTGTTCCGCGCCTTGAACCGCAGCACTATTATTATACAATAGAATTCACTTTCAGGGCAATTATTGTGATACAATATACGGCAATGAATCTGTTTAATAAAGGCATGAATAAAAAACAGGGCAAGGTGCTGTGCACCTTTAATACCGAATACGGTGAATTCGTTGTAAGGAACGGGCTCTACCGCGGTATTCCCGCACGCCTTTACGAAGTAAACGGCACAAGGGAATCAGCCACTTTTTTCGATGAGGATAAGAATGAACTCGTATTTGACTACATGAGGGCATTGTGCAGACTTATCGATATGGCACCGGCAGCTGAAAAGTTCCTGATGTTCGGCGGTGCCGGCTTCCAGTTTCCGAAGTACCTTATTGCCCACTATCCGTATAAAAAAATGGATGTGGTGGAGATAAACCCTCTCGCCGTTGAGATCGCGAGGAAATACTTCTACCTTGATGAACTGGAAAAAGATTTCCGGGCGGAATCTTCAGGGAGGCTCAGGATCTTTATAGGCGACGGTATGGACTATCTGGAATCCTCCACGGAAAAGTATGACTGCATAATTAATGACGCATATCACTCCGACATTCCCGATAAGGGTCTTACTTCTCCAAAAGGGATATCGCTCATAAAGGAACACCTGAATCCCGGAGGGCTCTACGGCTTCAATCTTATAACAAGCATAAAGGGCGAGGGTTCCATGCCTTTATTCCTCACGGAAAAGAACCTGAAATACCAGTTTGATGGCGTGTACTATTTCAGATGCAGTCCCGATGTCCAGCCTGAAAGTATGCAGAATGTCCTTTTTATCGCAAAATGATGTTGACAACTCATTGTAGATTTTATACAATCTAATTGTGCTCATTTTTTCGGGTTGACATTTTACCCATTGTGCGGGGCATACTCGCGCTCGGCGCTCGTAATCATGCCCGAAAAACGTCCACTGGACGTTTTTCCTTCCTGAGCGAAGCGAAGGATCTCTTAGAGATTCTTCGGGCATGCGCCCTCAGAATGACAAAAGGGCATCCTCAGAATGACAAAAGGGCATCCTCAGAATGACATCATCCCTGTGTCATCCTGAGCGAAGCGAAGGATCTCAAAGGAGGACAGAATATGAAGGATATAATCATTGTAGGAGCAGGCCCTGCGGGACTTACCGCAGCAATATACGCTTTAAGAGCAGGAAAGAGCGTTCTTCTTTTAGAAGCGAAGAATTACGGAGGACAGATCGTCAACACTCCGGATATTGAGAATTACCCCGGGCTGAAGCACGTTTCCGGATTTGAATATGCCACCACTCTTTATGAGCAGGCTTCCGGATTCGGCGCAGAGATTGAATATGAGACCGTGACCGGTATTGAGAACAACGGTGATGTGAAGACAGTTCTCACGGAAAGCGGCAATAAGTACGAGGCAAAAGCCGTCATCATCGCAACCGGTGCGAAGAACCGCCACATGGGTGTGGACCGTGAGGAGGAGCTCATCGGTAAAGGTATCTCATACTGCGCTACCTGTGACGGAGCCTTCTTCAGAGGAAAGGATGTGGCTGTATACGGTGGCGGGAACACAGCGCTTTCCGATGCCCTCTTCTTATCGAATTACTGCAGGACTGTCTACCTGATCCACAGAAGAGATGAATTCAGGGGAAGTGACGCCGATGTCCAGAAGGTTAAGGAACGTGAAAACGTGAAGTTTGTCCTTAATTCAACCGTCGAACGACTGAACGGAGAACCCGTGCTCTCCTCTATTACCGTGAAGGATAAAATATCCGGAGAGCTTTCAGATATAGAAGTAAACGGTCTTTTCGTTGCTATAGGCCAGGAACCCGATAACGCTGCCTTTGAAAACGTGGTGACCCTTGACGGAAAAGGGTATATTGATGCCCCCGAAAGCTGCATCACAAAGACTGACGGCATCTATACCGCCGGTGACTGCAGGGTTAAGGAGGTAAGGCAGCTTACAACAGCAGCTGCAGACGGAGCTATCGCGGCTCTGGCCGCCTGCAGCAGGATGTGAGCATGAAAAATCACACAACCGATATGACGACGGGAGATACCGTAAGACACATTGTGTTCTTTGCTCTCCCGTCCCTTATCGGAAATATTTTTCAACAGATATATACTATTGCGGACTCCATAATAGTGGGACGGTTTGTGGGAGCGTCAGCCCTCGCCGCAGTAGGCTCCACTTCCACTATCGCCTTTCTGTTTTTCGCACTCTGTAACGGTATCGGAAACGGAGGCGGCATAATCGTTTCCCAGTATTACGGTGCCAAAAAAGACGATCTGGTAAGGTCGGCAATAGTAAACACCGGCTTTATCATGCTGGTTGTCCCTGTGTTCTTCGGAATAACAGGCTTCATCTCCGCGCCCTCGTTTCTAAGGCTCCTTAATACACCCTCAGATATACTTGCCGATGCCGTTATCTACATTCGGCATCTCTGCGCGGGTCTTCTGTTCGTTTCCATTTACAATTATTTAGCATCGATGCTCCGTGCTCTCGGTGACTCAAAGACCCCGCTTTACTTCCTTATCCTGTCTGCCGCCATCAATATAATCCTTGACCTCATCTTTGTGTATTCCTTAAGGGCCGGGATAAAGGGTGCGGCACTCGCCACGGTAATCTCTCAGTTTCTCGCCGCTGTTGCCTGCGGCGTGCATGCTTATAAGATCAATCCCTATTTCAGGATGAAGAAAAATGATCTGCGTCTTTCGGCTGAGATATCTAAAAAGGTACTTTTTCTCGGTATCCCCATGTCGCTTCAGTTCGGACTCATAGCAGTTTCCTCCATGGCGGTCCAGAGGATCGTGAATTCCTACGGAACCACCTTCGTAGCCGCGTTTACCGCCACAAACAGGATAGAACAGCTGATACACCAGCCCTTTACCACTCTTGGTGCCGCTATTTCAACCTACTGCGGCCAGAATTACGGCGCCGAAAAATATGACAGGGTGTATTCGGGCTACAGAAAAGGGTTCCTTATAATGTCGGTTATCGGCATCGTGATGATCCTCACCATGCAGTTCTTCGGAGGATGGATCACCGGTCTTTTCGTTACCGACGAGGAAGTCATCCGTATAGGTGCATTCGGCTTAAGGATCACCAGCCTCTTCTATCTCCCTCTCGGTGTGATCTATGTGGTCCGCGGTGTCCTCACCGGAATGGGGGATGCCTTCTTTGCCCTCTTTAACGGAATCGTAGAGGTAATAGGAAGATTCACCATTCCTCTCATCATGACTCAGTATATGGGCATGGGTGAAACCGGTATATGGGTCTCAGCAGGCGTTGTATGGCTTGTAAGCGCTGTCACCGCATGGCTCAGGTATTATCTCTGCTTCAATTGGATAAATCCCCGCTCAAAAATGAAAAAGCCCTCGTAAATTTCGGTTTATTATGGTATGATTACCCGGAGTTTTTTATAGTAAACTGGCATGACCGTTTACTATGATTATCAGGAGGACCACATGGTAACAAGTGATCAAAGTATAGTAAGCCTTAAACACAG
>JAFTEC010000074.1 GCA_017453865.1 Lachnospiraceae bacterium | reverse complement strand
GTCGAGAACTATAAGATATCTTATTCAGACAAACAATGCTACCTTATTTAGATGCATAGATTGATAGCGAAACTCAAAACCTAACGATAGCCATCGCGTAAGCGATTTGGTACAATGAAATATAAAGACAGGCATATTGAAGAGGTCATAAAAAGGGGAGATAAGAGCTTTAAGGCTATTCTTGTTGCCGAAGAAAGGCAGACCGGAAAGTCAACCCTGCTTAAAATATCTACAGTGATATGCCTTACCGTACATTTGATGATCCTGTTCTGGTGAGAGAAACGATGCGTAAACCGGGTTTTTTTCATTAATAACAGGCCAGTTAGAGGAGGAAAAGGATGAAGAGAGCGATTAAAAAGGGACTGGCTTTGATAATACTGCTGTCGCTTGTTCTCTGCGGCTGTGGAGACGGCGTGGCAGGAAGCGGCAGTGAAGCCGGAGACAAGGCTGCTACGGCAGAAGAATCCACTGAAGCAGCTACCGGGGAGGGTAGTGAAACCGAAGACAAGGCTGCTGCATCAGAAGCCGCAGAAGCAGAAGCCGGTGACCTCATAATCCCCTTTGTCAGCCATCAGTACATAGACCGTTATGAGGGTGCTAACAGGCTTTACTATTCAAAATATGATCTTTTAAGCCTTGGAAATTATAGCAATGATTATCCTGAGCTTGAAAAAGCATTATCCTCAAGGAATGACGAGATAAAGAAAGAAAAAGAAGCTGACGCCGATGAGCGCGGAAGCGAGGCAAAAGAATGGCAGAAGGAAATGAATGAGGAATCTTCGTTTTATACCGTAAGCCGTACGTTTGTGAAAAGAGCGGATAAGGGGATCTTCAGCTTTGTTGTTAAGTATGAGGATTTTCTCGGAGGAGCCCATGGAATGAACGGAATAGCAGGATATAACTATTATCCGGAAACGGGAGAGGAGATACCCTTAAGTGATATTATAAAGGATACTGATCTCTTAAATGACATACTTTCCGACAAGCTTAAGCTCAAATATCCTGACATTGAATGGTTTGAGGATCTTAAGGAAACCTTTTCGAAATACGGTAAGGAAGGCAGCGATTACACATATAACTGGGTTCTGGAGAATCAGGGGATCACATTCTTCTTTAATCCCTATGAAATTGCAGCATACGCATACGGAAGACAGACAGTGACCATTCCCTATGATGAGGTTCCCGGGCTTTTCACCGAGAAGATAAAGGGGAATGACGGTCAATATGTCAGCGCCTTTGATCTTTATGATGAAGTGAGTGTTTTTGACGGGGATGGCAGTGAGAAGATTCTTAATATTGACGCGGACTTTGACTATGACAGCTACGGATCTCCAGGAGATTATCCGGTAAAGGCTCTGACCCTTTATTATGACGGGCATGAGCTTAAGGACGAAGACAGCCCCGTGGCCTATGCGTATCAGCACGATATGTATCTTGTCCACACCGGGGATGGAAGAAACTACGTTTATATTGACTGTTATCAGGATAATGACTGGCATTCCGTTATCGCCTACGAGCTTTCGGCTGATGGCGTGAAAAAACTTAAGGAAACAAACGGAAGCTTCTATGTATCCTCTGTACCTGATGATGAAGTTTTTTGGCGTCCGGCGGTTTTCAATCAGGAAAAGTTTGAGCTTCTGCACAGGGCGGATATGCTGAGCACAGTTTCATCCACCTGCTATTACCGCACCGGAAAGGACGGTAATCCGGAGCCCTATACAAACTACGTTACCATTATCTCTGAAACCGTAATAAAGTCTGTAAGACCCTTAAGGGCGAGATATATGGGTGAAACCCAGGATTTAAGCGTTGATGCGCCGGAGGTCGGGGGCGAGGATGAGCATGTTACGGAGCTTCCTGCAAAAACCGGATTCAGGCTATGGCGGACCGATAATGAATCCTATGTGGACTGTGTTGTCGAGGAGGATGGAAAAAACAATGTGTACCGCCTGATACAGGAAACCGATAAGGATTACAACCGGATGATCGACGGGGTCAATATAGAGGACTGCTTTGAAGAGCTGTTTTGGGCAGGTTGATGAATAATTCCTTATGATTATCTTAATCCCGGTTCTTATCCTGATTTATGTGGTATCATCTGTCAAGGAAATCAGGAAATTAACCGGAGATAAAGACATGTATCATTTTAGGAAAAGATCAGCGATCCTGCCAATTGTATTATCCGTATGCCTTACGGGTTTAAGCCTTACGGGCTGCGGAAAGAAGGCCGAAGAGATAATCACTAATAAGGATGAAGCCGTGTCTCCTTCAACGGAGGAAGAATGGGAGATATCCCTTCCTTCCGTTGAGGTTGAGGAGGAAGAAGCGGAGGAAGAGAAGGACAGCTCGCTAAGCGATGAAGACCGCGCGGTTTCGGACAGCTTTGATGAGGCTGTGGCTTTTATTAAAAAAACCGGTGGCGTTCTTCCCGAAATTGATTATGAAACCGTGAAATACAAGCCCGCAGAGCGGGACGGGGATCTGCAGGTAAATAAAAAGGCTCCGAAGGAGATTGAGGAGGGCCTTAAGGATGATGAGGTAAAGACTGTACGCCTCCTTAGAAGCGATAACGGGGCAACCCTTGATTTTACCGTCTATACTGATCCGGAGAGCGGTCTTATCGACAAGATCGTTTCCACGGAGTACGGCAGTGAGGGACGGGAGGTTACAGGCTTTTACTATAAGAACGGAGTGCTTCTGTATACCTTTAGATACCTCGATGATCTGTACGGGATAAATGCCGATGATGCAAGAAAGAGCGGAGGACAGAGGTGTTACTTCATCAATGATTTTCTGTCGGAATGCTATGCGACGTACGGAGATAAAAACGAGTCGGTCAACGCAGCAGGCTATAAGGACCTGAATCCGGATATCCGTAAGGAATATGACGAGATGGAGGCAGAGCTGATAAACAGGGCCTACGTCAATTATAATGTGCTTAAGGATATTCCCTCCATGGCGAAGATTTACGGCTATGTGGCGGATGAACAGGGTGGGACACTTGCAAATGTTTCGGTGACAGTTTCAAGTGAAGCCAATGGCTATGAGAACACGGTCATTACCGACGGTGACGGGTATTACGAGTTTACTGTTCCCGTAAATACCGCAGACTGGTATAATCTTCTTTTCGAGTACGGAGATTTCGCGCCTTCAAGGCTTAATGATATCTATATAAGACCCCGGACGATAGAGTATCCGACAGGGGTCACCTATATGGCGCCGAAGGGCAGTAATAAGCATGATACCGACATCTATCTTCTGGATGTTACGAAGCAGTCACCGCATAAATTAAAGGAAAACCAGTACGAGGCCGTTCTCTCATACAATAGTGAGAAGATGAGTGAGCTGAAGCCCTTTACCCTGGATCTGAATTCGGGAAAGTACGATAATGAAAATTCACAGGTCATAACGGTTGACAGCGGGACGGATTACAAGTATTTTGTAACGGATCAGGTTAACGGAAAGTCCGGAAACGATCTGACCAATGATATGTCTCTTTCCGAAGCCCAGGTTAAGCTTTATAATAAAAACGGTCTTGTGGGATCCTTCCAGGTTCCTGTCGGACATTCCGGAGTGGTATGGGAGGTTTTTGAAATAAAGGGCTCGGAGATAATACCATCGAATAATTATTATTTCGAAACAGGAAAGGATATTTTCTTCTGAGACCCTGTATCCTGAGCCCCGGCGAAGGATCTTGATAAGTAACTATTCTGAACAGATACCTTGATAAATGGTTCGAATAAAAAGAGAAAGAAGAAGAAAGCTGTACATACTGGCCGCGGCATGTGTTTCATGTGTCGCGGTTCTTGTGCTGCTTACGGTTTCCGTCTTTTTCCTGATAAATAGAGCCGGAAAGGGGAGTAGAGCTCCCGAAGCGGACAGGGCTTTGGCCGCGGCGCCGGAGACCTCAGGGGCAGAAAAGCCTCTGATAAGGCCGGAAAAGGAGAAGACGGACAATGAAAATAATGGGACGCCGGATAATGCGGATCCCCAAAAAACAGATACGTCCCCGAGTTCGGATTCCGCTCCGGATATGCCTGAAAAGATAGATGACGACTCTCTTCAGGATGAGAATTCCCTTGTAAAAAGTGATCCGGTCACAGGGGGTGAGGAGGAGAAGGTATATATTACCTTTGATGACGGCCCTTCGGTATTTACCAACGATATCCTCGATATCCTTAAGAAATATGACGTAAAGGCTACATTTTTTGTTTGCGGAACGGGGGATAAGGATGAAAGCCTGAGACCCGTTTACAAAAGGATAGTGGACGAAGGACATACCATCGGTATGCACTCCTATTCACACGTGTATTCTAGGGTCTACGGGGATCTCGATATGTTCCAGTACGACCTTGATAAAATACGGAATCTAATCTATAATGAGACGGGTGTAGTGCCGAAATACTATCGTTTTCCCGGAGGCAGCGGTAATACCATTGCTTCTCTTCCCATGGAGCAGTACATATCTGTGCTTTACAGTCAGGGAATGGAATACTATGACTGGAATGTCTACGGCGGGGATTCTTCGGGAAACAGGCTCTCGTCTGATAATATTATAAAAAACACTCTTGACGGTGTAGACAGGCGGAAAACCGCGGTTATTCTGCTTCACGATACGGGAAGCAGGAAAAACACGGTGGAAGCGCTGCCCGGGATCCTTGAGGGTCTGAAAGCAAGAGATGCCGATATCAGAGCCATAGATGATGATACGCCGCCGCTGCATCAGTATCTGGATAAAAACTGAAGGAGGAATTTTAGATGGGTTTTTTTGATGAATTTAAGGAAGACCTGTCCCAGGCTGTAGGAGAATTAAATGCAGCCGGAACAAATGAGGAGGAGGCTCCCGCTGATACTCTTATACAGGAAACTGCGGAAGAAGGGGTCCAGGAGAGCCTGAATCTTTCTGAAATGATAGATAAGATACCGGAGCCTGTTTTTGATTTTGGGGCCGGACCGGAAGCAATGGCGGAGCCAGCGCCTGCTATGGAGGAGCTTTCGCCGGAGCCTGAGCCTTTGCTGGAAGAGCCTTTGCCTGAGCCCGCGGCAGAGGAACCGGTAACGGATCCCGGACTGACTCCGGATCTCAGCTTTTCCGTAGAGGATTCAGCAGAGCCCGAACCGGAGCCCGAGGCTATGCCGGAACCTGCGGCAGAGTCCGAGCCCGAACCGGAACCCGAGGCTATGCCGGAGCTTATGGCAGAGCTTACAGCAGAGTCCGAACCGGAGCCAATAGCAGAGCCCGAGCCCGAGCCGGAGGCAATAGCCGAACCCGAACCGGAGCCGATAGCAGAGCCCGAACCAGAACCGATACCGGAGGAGCCTATAGCGGAGCCTGAACCGGAGCTTATGCCGGAACCTACAGCGGAGCCAGAGCCCGAGCCAATAGCAGAGCCCGAACCCGAGCCTATATCAGAGCCTGAGCCCGAACCGATACCGGAAGAGTCTATGTCGGAGCCTGAGCCTGCTCCCGTAGAAGAAAGCGTCATAGCCGCAGTAGAGGGACTTCTGTCGGGAGAAAGCGGGGAGACCTACGAGGCGGCAGCCGTGGAAGAACCGGCTTTGGAGCCTGCAATGGCTGAGGAACCTGCAATTACGGAGGAGCCTGAGGCAGCCGAAGAAAGGCTTCCCGAAGAAGTTGATATTACCATTGATACAGAATCTGATGAGAATAAGGAGACAGAAAAAATGAGTGCAGAGAACATTGAAGAAGTAGCTCTCCCCGATCTGGAGGACGGACCCGAGGCAGATGAAAGCGGCTGTGTGACAGCAGGAATGACAATAAGCGGTGATATCACATCCGAGGGATCTCTTGAAGTGATAGGTGTTGTAAGAGGTAATATCAACGTCAGGGGAAAGCTCAATGTTTCCGGTTCCATCAACGGAAATTCAAAGGCCTCCGAGGTATTCGCGGATTCCGCAAAGATCACCGGAGAGGTAATAAGCAAGGGCGCCGTTAAGGTGGGTCAGGAATCGGTCATCATCGGAAATATCACTGCGACCAGCGCGGTCATCGCAGGCGCGGTCAAGGGCGACATCGACGTAAGGGGACCTGTTATCCTTGATACCTCGGCCATTGTTATGGGTGATATCAAGTCAAAGTCTGTTCAGATCAATAACGGGGCCGTTGTTGAAGGACACTGCTCGCAGTGCTATGCAGAGGTCAGTCCCACATCATTTTTTGATGAGCTTAAGAATTCCGTCAAAGGCTGACGGTGTACGGGGGTAGCATGAAAAGAGTGATGCTGAAGCTCTCCGGAGAAGCTCTCTCGGGAGAGAAGAAGACCGGTTTTGATGAGGATACTGTCCGTACCGTTGCAAAGGATGTTTCCGATCTTGTGAAGCAGGGCATCGAAGTCGGGATCGTGATAGGCGGCGGTAATTTCTGGAGAGGCAGGACCAGCGAGAGCATCGACAGGACGAAGGCAGATCAGATTGGGATGCTGGCTACCGTTATGAACTGCATCTATGTGTCCGAGATCTTCCGTTCTGAGGGAATGATGACAACGATCCTTACCCCCTTTGGGATAGAGGGCTTTACGAAGCTGTTTTCAAAGGACAGGGCGAATAAGTACTTCTCGAAGGGACAGGTTGTTTTCTTCGCAGGGGGAACCGGACATCCTTACTTTTCAACAGATACCGGAGTTGTTCTTCGGGCTGTAGAAGTGGATGCGGATATGATACTTCTCGCCAAGGCTGTTGACGGGGTCTACGACAGTGACCCAAAGAGCAATCCGGATGCCAGGAAATATAAGAGCCTGACCATAGAAGAGGTTATAGAAAAGAAGCTTAAGGTGGTGGATCTTACCGCCTCCATAATGGCCATGGAAAACAGGATGCCTATGAGGGTATTTCTGCTAAACGGAGAACACAGCATCATAAAGGCTGTTTCGGGAGATTTCGACGGTACAGAGGTTACCGTTTAGTGAAAGGAGCGTGAGCAAAAGCCTATGTCAGACGAAAGGATAGCGAAATACGAGGAAAAGATGCAGAAATCCCTTGAGAATCTTCAGGGAGAGCTTGCTTCCATAAGGGCAGGAAGGGCAAATCCGCATATCCTTGACAAGATCAAGGTGGATTATTACGGAACACCCACTGCTCTGCAGCAGGTAGGCAATGTTTCCGTTCCGGAAGCCAGGGTCATTATGATAAAGCCCTATGATAAGAGTCTCCTAAAGGACATTGAAAAGGCGCTTCAGGCATCTGATATAGGGATCAACCCCAATAATGACGGAACCGCCATCCGCCTTGTCTTTCCCGAGCTTACAGAGGACAGGAGAACAGAGCTCTGTAAGGATGTGAAGAAAAAGGGCGAGGAATGTAAGGTGGCCGTAAGGAATATAAGGCGTGACGGTGTCGATCATCTGAAGAAGCTTGGAAAATCGGAGGATATTTCCGAGGATGTTATAAAGGATCTTCAGGACGAGCTGCAGAAGGTCACCGATAAATTCATTAAGAAGATTGATGAGGCCGGTGCAGAAAAAGAAAAGGAGATCATGACGGTTTGAACCTACCGGAGCATGTAGCCATAATCCTTGACGGTAACGGAAGGTGGGCGAAGTCCAAGGGAATGCCGAGAACCTACGGTCATACCCAGGGGGCAAAAAATGTGGAGAATATCTGCCGTATCGCCTGGAATAAGGGGATAAAGTATCTCACGGTATATGCCTTTTCAACGGAGAACTGGGCGAGACCCGGGGATGAGGTAAAGGCGATTATGGATCTTCTTCGTTCATACCTTAAGACCTGTAAGAATACCGCTGAAAAAAACCATATGCGGGTCAGGATAATCGGTGACAAGACCGGACTTGCGGAGGATATCCGGAAAAGCATTCGGGAGCTGGAGGATTTCAGCAGGGATTTTGACGGGCTGAATTTCCAGATCGCTCTGAATTACGGTGGCCGGGATGAGATTGTAAGAGCGGTAAATAATATTCTGGAAGAAAGGGAGAATGGGATCCTTCCCGCCGGTACGGCTGTTACGGAGGAGCTTATCGCTTCCCACCTTGATACTGCGGGGATTCCCGACCCGGATCTTCTTATCAGGACCAGCGGAGAAATGAGGCTCTCCAATTATCTTCTCTGGCAGTGTGCCTATACCGAGTTTTATTTTACTGATGTACACTGGCCCGCCTTTACGGAGGAGGAGCTGGATAAAGCTCTGGAATATTATTCTACGAGACAGAGACGTTTCGGAAAGACCGGAGAACAGGTGGAATGAGCAAATGCTGAGAACAAGGGTTTTTAGCGCCATAGTTCTGGTAGCTGTACTGGGCGCAGGACTTTATTACGGGGGACTCCTGTGGTGGGTCCTTCTTCTTTTTATTTCAATTATCGGATATAACGAATTCTGCAGGGCAGTGAGGCGTATTCCCGTTGAAGGGAAGAGTAATGACGGCAGCTCCTCCGATGAGGATCCCCGGTATGAGACGGCCCTTCCTGAAATAGCAGGGTATCTCTTAAGTGTTGCCTATTATGTTGTGATCCTTTTAAGCAGAAAATACGAGTATATGATATTTACCATAGTTATCGCGGTTGTGGTCTTTATGATATGCTTTGTTGCCCGTTATCCCGAATATGACAATGGCAGGATCCTAAAGGATTTCTTCGGCTTTCTGTATATACCGGTTATGATATCCTTTCTCTATCTTATCAGGCTTCGGGAGAACGGCTTTACCGAGGTCCTTCTGGTGGTGATATCCTCCTGGATCTGCGATACCTTTGCATATTTCACAGGCAGAGCCTTCGGAAGGCATAAGCTTGCGCCGGTTCTTTCCCCGAAGAAGTCAGTGGAGGGGGCTGTCGGCGGCACCTTGTTTTCTGCCCTGTTCGGAGCACTCCTTGCCCTTCTTACCCACGGAAATATCGGGGTTTATGCGTTGGTTGCAGCTTCGGGAGCCGTGGTCTCACAGTTCGGGGATCTCTTTGCCTCCGGAATAAAGAGGGACCAGGGAATAAAGGATTACGGAAATGTGATACCGGGCCACGGCGGGATCCTTGACCGCTTCGACTCAATGATAATAACGGCACCGGTCATATATATACTCTGCTGTACTATGGCGTGATGAAGGATCCTTTACCGCTACGCTCCTCAGGATGGTTTTACGGTAAACTTAAGAAAAATCCGCCGTTTACTGTAATCGGTGAAAGGAAAAAGGAGGCATATTTTGAAAAGACTGAGCATACTCGGGTCAACGGGATCGATCGGAACCCAGACCCTTGATATAGTGGATGAACATCCATCAGACCTCTCCGTGGTCTCACTTGCTGCGGGAAGGAATGTTTCCCTGATGGAGGAACAGATAAGAAGGTATAAGCCATATATTGCGGCACTCTATGACGAAAAGGCAGCGGAGGAGCTTAGGATAAAGACAAGAGACACCGCTGTTAAGGTGCTTTCCGGGATGGAAGGCATTATGGAGGCAGCGTCGATTGACTCCGATATCACGGTAGGGGCAATGGTTGGGATGATAGGGATACGGCCGACCCTTGCAGCCATAAGGGCAGGACACGATATAGCCCTTGCAAATAAGGAGACCCTTGTAACTGCGGGCCACATAATCACAAGGGAAGCAGAGGAAAACGGAGTGAAGCTCCTTCCCGTGGACTCTGAGCATTCCGCCATATTCCAGTCATTGAACGGGGAAAAGCATTCCGCCGTTGAAAAGATACTCTTAACCGCAAGCGGCGGGCCCTTCAGGGGAAAGAGCATAGATCAACTTAAAGATATGACTGCCGAAAAGGCTTTAAGGCATCCTAACTGGGACATGGGACCGAAGGTCACCATAGATTCCTCAACCCTTGTAAATAAAGGGCTTGAGGTTATGGAGGCTCACTGGCTCTTTGATGTTCCTTACGATAATATCGAGGTCCTTATCCATCCTCAGAGCATAGTCCACTCCGGGGTCCAGTTTAAGGACGGGGCGGTCATAGCGGAGCTTGGGGTTCCGGATATGCATCTGCCGATACAGTATGCTCTTTTTTATCCTGAGAGAATGAGCTTAAGTATGGAGAGACTTGACCTCTTTAAGCTCGGGAGCCTTACCTTTGAAAGACCCGATATGAAGACCTTCAGGGGACTTGAGCTTGCCTTTACCGCCGCAAGGACCGGCGGGAGCCTCACGACGGTCTTTAACGCCGCCAACGAGGAGGCTGTGAAGCTTTTCCTTAATGGGAAGATAAAATATCCTGAGATCACTGAAAAGATCGAAGAGGCTATGGATTGGCATACCTTAATTTCAGATCCGGATCTCGATCAGGTTTTTGAGACCGAGAAGGAAACAAGAGAAAGGTTTTTATAGAGAATTGCGCTTTATCCTTTTTTTAATAATAATTGCAGTGCTGATCTTTGTCCATGAGGGCGGCCACTTTATAATCGGAAAAAAGAGCGGGATCGGGGTAGAGGAATTCAATATTGGCTTCGGACCGGTCTTATTAAGCCGTGTGCATAATGGGACGAAATACAGCCTGAGACTTTTACCCCTGGGAGGAAACTGTGTTTTTGAGGGCTTTGACGGAGAGGAATCCGACAGCCCGACCTCATTTATCAATTCCCCGGTATGGGCGAGACTTTCAACTGTGGCAGCCGGACCATGCATGAATTTTGTGCTGGCCTTTTTTCTATCACTCTTTGTTATCGGCAGTATCGGATACGATCCGCCGGTGATATCCGCGGTAATGGAGGGCTTTCCGGCTGAGGACGCAGGTCTTAAGGAGGGAGATCAGATTATTGCCCTTAACGGTAAAAATATGGTCATTTACCGGGATATCAGCAAGTATATTTTTTTCCATGAGGGAGAGAATATAAATGTCCGTTATAAACGGGACGGGCTTTATTATGAGACCGTCCTTATCCCACGCTATGACAGCGAGGCCGGAAGGTATCTACTCGGGATCTACGGCGGTGAGAGACAGAAGGGGAATGCCCTTTCAACCATTCGCTACAGTCTTGCAGAGGTAAGATACTGGATCGAGATGACCATTGGGAGTATCGCAGGGCTTTTTAAGAAGGGTGTAGACATGGACGATCTCGCAGGACCCGTGGGTGTTGCCGGGATCGTGGGTGATGTATATGAGGAATCTAAGCCGGAGGGGGTTTTTGTGGTATGGCTTAATATGCTGCAGCTTACAATTCTCTTAAGCGCGGATCTCGGGGTCATGAACCTTCTTCCCTTCCCGGCTCTGGACGGGGGAAGGCTCGTATTTCTTATCATCGAAGCCATCACCGGAAAGGGTGTGGATAAAAAGATAGAAGCAGGCTTTCACTTTTTCGGAATGTGCTGCCTTCTGATACTTATGATGTGTGTAATGTATAACGACATCTCGCGGATCTTCGGGAGATAAAAAAGCTCTTGACAAAAGTTCTGGGGCGTTTTATCATTTCTCTCACAACGTTTATCTAATTTTATCTAATGTTTCTATGGGCATTCGCCCGTAAAAACCCGTTGTTTATTTAGTTTTGGTGTTACGGAAAAATTCCATAAGGAGAATGTGCTTTGGTAATTGGAGAAAAGTACAGGCTGATCCGTCCTATTAAGAAGGGCGGGATGAGTACCGTATATCTTGCGGAGGATCTGAGACTGCATATGAAATGGGCGATCAAGGTCATAAGCTGTGATGAGCCCTATCTCACTGATTCGGTGATATCGGAGGCAAATGTCCTTCGAAGCATAAAGCATCCGAATCTCGTAAGGATAACAGACATCTTTAAGTGGGAGGACAGGGCCTGCCTTGTAATGGATTATGTGGAGGGAAAAAATCTCTCCGATCTGATACGGGTAAATCCGCATCTCGTGGAAAGAAACGCTTACGATTTTTCCCTGCAGCTTCTCCATGCACTGAAGGCTCTGCATGAGAGAAGGAATCCTGTGATCTACAGGGATATGAAGCCTGAGAACATAATCGTGAGACCGGATCTTACGGTATGTCTTATCGACTTCGGCACATCAAAGAAGTATGAGAAGGGCGGAGAGGATACGGTATCATTGGGAACCAGGCGCTATGCGGCGCCGGAGCAGCTTAAGGGTATAACGGACATAAGATCCGATATCTATTCACTCGGGCGGACAATGGAGAGGATGGTCGGTGAAAGCGGAGACCGGGTAATAAAAGCAGTTATAAAAAAGGCCGTTGAGGCGGACCCCGGAAAAAGATACCAGACAGCAGACGCTATGGAAAGGGATCTAAGGAGACGAAAGGGCTTCAAGGGGAGAATACTCACCGCCTTTGTCATAGCGGCCTGTCTCGGAACAGTCTTCTCGGCTCTTTACTATGGTTATCTTCAGAAACAGAAAAATGCACTTGTGGCGGACGCATACAGGAAAGCCGTGGAAGAGGGGAATGAGGCTATGTATAACGGTGATCTGAGTCTTGCGGAAAAGTGCTATACCCGGGCAATAGTTGAAATAAACGGTTATGAAGAGGAAGCATATATAAGGCTTCTTAAGCTCTACAGAAGGGCAGAAGCACCATTGGACGGGCTTGACAGGATGGACGTTTTTATGAGCTCCGGTTACGGAAATACGGACAAAATGGATGAACTGCTTTTTGAATGTGGTCTTACGGCCTTTGAGGATCTTCGGGACTTTAAGAAAGCGGCCTCCTATTTTTCCGGAATAGACAGGAAGGAATATCCGGAAACAGAGTATCTATTAAGCATTTCCGATTATCTGTCGTCGTTCGACACTGAACCGTTATTATACCTTAAAAAAATGAGAGACTTCCGGGATTACACGGACGGGATCGCGGATAAGGAGAGAAGGATCAAGCTTAAGCTTATATTCACGGATATGTGCCTTATCCTTTCCGAGGAGGGCGGAAGAAGTAAAGGCGGAGGAGGCTTAAAAGAGGTCTCTGCCGTTCTGACAGAGGGATACTGTCAGGGGAAGGAATTGATGAAATTACTGGAGGACAATAATACAGGTGGGGAATATGAGAAGCAGTCATTAAATATGATGTCTGCCATATGCAGGCTTCTCGGGGAAAAATTTCCGGAAAAAAGGCGGGAATACTTTAAGGAGGCTCTTTCCTATATGGATATGGCGGATCTTCTGGAAAAGGGAGAGGGTGACCCCGGACGCTATACCGCTATGGCAAAGCTCTATCAGGGCATAGGCGATGACAAAAATGCCTGTTTATTTTACCAAAAGGCGGAAAGCTCCGGCGAAGGCGCAAACGCCTATACAGAGCACATGAAGTATCTGGAATCAAAGAAAAGATACGCTGAGCTCCTTAAGGTCTATAAGGACTCCTTAAGTGTGGACGGCATACAGGAAACAAAGGAATTCCAGAAGCTTACGAAAAATATGGAGAATATGGACCTGTTGAAGGGATGAATATGTAAAGGAGGATAACAATGATCAAAAGATGGATGATGTTCACAGTCACGGTGTTTATTATGTTTATTCTGGGATCGATATTTGTGCTGAGTGCTTTTGCGGAGGATAGCTTCAGCGTGACGGATATCGCGGGTAACGCCGTAAAGACGGATGAAAAGGGAAGATACCTTGCCACATCTGATGTGATCTTCAGGTTTTATAAGCTTAAGGAGCCGGAAAATATTGGGAACAAAAACAGAAGCTGGATCTTCTGCGAAGCTGAGAACTGCGACGGGAGGGAGATCTTCACACCGGTACATGAAAGCTTCAGGCTTGATATCAGGGAGGATAAGGAGCTGTCCTTTTTATGGCTTGACAGGATAAGCGGGGAAACTAAGGGGGATAAAAGCCTTCCGGAGAGCTTTACGGTGCTTTTCAGGGGCGATGAGGAGCGGCTGCCAGAAGCAGAGCTTTCCTTTGAAAAAAGTAGCGGAGAAGACAAGCTCATATTAAGCGGAAAGCCGCCGGTATTAAGGGTCACCTCCCCTCCCTGGATCCGTTCATACCTCTTAGTGGAAAGAGACGGACAGGAGCAGAGAACGGAGGTTGAGGGAGAGGCACAGGATTTCGTATTTGAAGAGGGAGAATATAAGCTGTCCCTGACAGCTAAAGACGGCTGGGGCATCGAAACAAAGGTGCCGATGGAAATAGAGAGCTTCATATACGATAACAGCAGCCCTGAGATAAAGGAGCTTTCCGTAAAGTCCTCCGGGGAAAAGAGCCTAAAAGACGGTGATATGCTCCTTTCAAACGGCAGTGTTTTGATAACTCCCGCGGCAGAGGACAGGCTTTCCGGCATCGATTATTGTATTTTTTCTGTGGTAAATTCCATAAACGGAAGCAAATATGAGGCATACGGCGACAGCCTGCAGCTCTCCTCCTGCTTTAAGGGTGTGGTGTCGGTCAGAGCCCGTGACAGAGCCGGAAATATTTCCTCTGAGGTACTCTGTCCGGAGATACTGATAGATGACAGTAGCCCGGTACTTAAGAACAGGGTATTTAAGGCGGAAAAGAATAAAAAAGACGGGATAAGGCTTAGCTTTGACTTGGAGGACAGTCTCTCGGGCCTAAAAAAGCTTTCCCTCTTCCTTAACGGAGACTCTGTAGGAGAAGCGGAGTTTAAGGGAGACAAAAAGGGAAGTATCAAAGCCGGGATCGGGGCGGAGAAGCTTAAGAAGGGAAAAAACCGGCTTAAGCTTGAGGCTTATGATCTACTTTGGAATATGGAGAGCTATGAATTCAATATGGATCTGGAGGATGAAAGAGAAAAGGCTCGGGACGGGGAATATGATGAGAGTCCGGAAATGTTCTTAAGGGGCTTTGAAAATTTCCAGAAAACGGAAGGAAGGGTCCGGATAGAAGCGGGAGTTAAACACAGCTTTCCGGATGAGGGCAGGGTCTTTATCGAAAGACACGGTAAAAACGGAGAGCTTTCAGATGTGTATGAGTCGGAGCCCGGTGAAATAGAGATCTCGGACGAAGGAAATTATGTGGTGCACTATGAGATCGAGTACAGGGGAAATATCTATGAGGAATACGGCTACTTCACGATCGACCGCTCCTCTCCGGAGATAGAGAGCCTTAAGGATATAGACAGGAAGACCTTTAAATATTTTTCCGTTGATTCCGATCCCTTAAATTCAATAGAGGATTATACCTATGTAAACGGCAGGATGACCCTTTCGGGACGGGAGTATGACGGCAGGGAGATAAGGGAGAGCGGGAAATATATCCTAAAGATCAGCGCAACGGATGAGCTTGGACACAGTACGGAGGAAAGCGCGGAATTCCTGATAGTAAACGATAAAAGCAGTAGCAGTGAAAATAAGGCAGTATCGGTGAATAGAACGGGGAAGCGCAGTGGATCAGAGAATTCCATCTCGGGAAACAGCATCTCAAAAGGGAAAAAGAAGGCTAAAGAGCTTGATGCCGGAGATATTTATTTCATAAAGGAGGAAACGGTCGAAAGGGGTATAAGCGAAAACCACGCAGGTCCCGCGCGGGGCGGAAAAGAGAAGACCATATTTAGAGGGGAGGTTAATTTTATACCGGTGATCCTTATGGCCGCGCTTTTCCTCCTTATCGTGGGAATGCTGATACTGGTCATAAATCCCGCAATGGAAAGAAACAAAATCTGACCTTTGCTGTCGTAAATTATGATATAATGAAACACATGTTCAGAGACAATACAAAAAAAGTTCATATCGGTAACAGGGTGATCGGCGGAGGCTCTCCCGTTCTTATCCAGTCAATGTGCAATACAAGGACCGACGACGTGGAGAGCACCGTGAGACAGATACTCTTCTTAGAGGAGGCGGGCTGCGAGATCATACGCTGCACCGTTCCGGACAGGGCAGCGGCTGATGCCATAAGGGAGATAAAGAAAAGGATACATATCCCTCTTGTGGCGGACATCCATTTTGATTACAGGATGGCTATAGCCGCCGTTGAAAACGGTGCGGATAAGATAAGGATAAATCCGGGCAATATAGGCGGAGAGGAAAACCTAAGAAAGGTAGTCAGGGCCTGTAAAGAAAGGGGAGTTCCGATAAGAGTGGGCGTAAACTCAGGCTCCCTTGAAAAAAAGTATCTCGAAAAATACGGCAGTGTAACAGCAGAGGGCCTTGTGGAGAGCGCCCTTGAAAAGACCCGCCTTATAGAGGAAAACGGCTGCGATGATATTGTGATCAGCATTAAGTCCAGTAATGTCCTTTTATGTGTTGATGCCTACAGCCTGATCGCGGATAAGACCGCGTATCCTCTTCATGTCGGAATAACCGAGGCAGGAACAGTGGTAAGCGGTAATATCAAGTCCTCCATAGGCTTAGGGCTTATCCTGAGCCGCGGGATTGGGGATACGATAAGGGTATCTCTTACCGGAGATCCGGTAGAGGAGATAAGGAGCGCGAAGATAATCCTTAGAACCCTCGGACTTAAAAAAGGCGGTGTGGAGGTGGTTTCCTGCCCGACCTGCGGAAGGACAAGGATAGATCTCATAGGTCTCGCTAACCGGGTTGAAAAGCTCGTGATGAATTATGACCTCGACATAAAGGTTGCGGTCATGGGCTGCGCAGTAAACGGCCCCGGAGAAGCAAGGGAAGCGGATATCGGCGTTGCCGGGGGAGACGGAGAGGGTCTTCTTTTCCGTAAGGGAGAGATCATAAAAAAGGTTAAGGAAGACGAGCTTCTGAATGCCCTTAAGGCGGAACTCGATAATTATGGAAAGTAAAGCATTCTTTGAGGTATTTCCCACATTAAAGCTCCCGTCAGAAACACAGGGGCTTTTTAATGGTGTAAGGATAAAGAAGATATTAAGAAGCCGCGACAAAAAGGAATTCCATATCTATCTCGTGAGTAATTCCGTGATAGACAAGGAAACGGTTTTTCGTGTACAGAGGGAGCTGAAAAAACAGGTATTCAAGAGTACGGGAGTTGTTCCGAGGATACATGAGTCCTTCAGCTTAAAAGGCGATTTCAGCACAGAGGGTGTATTTTCAGGGTACAGGGAATCAATAGAGCTGGAGCTGAGGGAGGAGCATCCGATAATTAACCAGCTTTACAGGAATTCCGAAATAAGCTGCAGCAAGAATACCATATTTTTAAGCGTTCCGGAGGAGATGATCTTTTCTCATGAAGCGGAGAGGTATGCCCATGACCTTTCGGAATATCTTTCAAACGTCTTTAATCTTAGATTCGGTATAAGGACCGAGGTGCGCCTGTCCTACAGAAAGGGTGAGATACCCCTGGAAAGACGCAGGATCGAGGAGGAATTAAAGAGGGAATTCAGTGAGCTTATAGGAGGTAGGAATGTCTCCGGGCAGCCGGAAAAAGCCGGGGCAGAAAAGGGACAGCAGAAAAAAGCCCCATCGGGGAAAGCGGCAGCCGGAAAGGGCGGCATAATAAGGAGACCGGTAAGGAGACAGACCTCTGACCCGGATATTCTCTATAGATCCGATGTAAAGGAGGATCCCATAGCCATTAAGGATATCGAGGGTCCGATAGGAGAGGTAGTGATAAGGGGGCAGCTTCTATCCTATAAGGAGCGGCCCATAAAGAACGGAAAGTCGGTTCTTATTTTAAGCATCACGGATTACACGGATTCCATTTCCTTCAAGCTTTTTGTCGATAATGAGGAGCTTCCGGAGCTTAGGGAAAAGCTCGGGGCTTCGGATCTTGAAAAAGGAAAAAAGGGGATCTTTGTAAAGCTTAAAGGACTTGCAGAGATCGATTCCTATGAGCATGATGTGGTGATCACCTCAGTGAGGGGAATAAGAAGGACGGGATCCTTTATAAAGGAAAGGCGTGACCTTGCTCCCGTAAAGAGGACCGAGCTTCACTGCCATAGCAATTATTCGGAAATGGACGGAGTGAGCAGTGTGGAATCGATCATGAAAACAGCCGATTCCTGGGGATGGAACAGTATCGCGATCACCGATCACGGCAATGTCCTTGCCTTTCCTACCGCAAGCCACGCAAAGGAAAAGCTTTCCAATCCGGATTTCAAGGTGATATACGGCTGCGAGGGCTACCTTGTGGATGATTCAAACAGGATAGTCTGGTCTGAGGGTCTTGGCGACAAAAGGGAAAACTTAGGCTTCGACCAGGACTATGTGGTTTTTGATATAGAGACCACCGGATTTTCCCCTGTAAGTGACAGGATAATAGAGATCGGCGCTGTCCGTATAGAGAACGGAAAAGTAGCTTCATCCTTTGGTGAATTCGTGAATCCGGAGATCCCGATCCCCGCGGAAATAGAGAAGCTAACCGGGATAAATGATCATATGGTAAACGGTGCGGATACCATTGAGAAGGTCCTTCCGCGCTTCCTCTCCTTCGCGGAGAATGCGGTTATAGTCGCGCATAACGCGGCCTTTGATACCGGCTTTATCCGTGAGAAGGCCCGGGATATGGGCTTAAGCTTTGATAAGACCATACTTGATACCCTGGGACTCGGAAGGATGCTCCTTCCCGAGCTAACAAATCACAAGCTGGATACACTAAGTGAGGCTCTTAAGGTCTCTCTTGAAAACCACCACAGGGCGGTTGATGACGCTGCCGCAGCGGGAGGGATACTTACAGGGCTTCTTCAAAAGCTTAAGGATCAGTATGCCTCTAAGGTCGAGGTCTTAAACGACCTCAAGCAATATGACAGGGTGGGAGCGAATACCGTAAAGAAGCTTCCCTATTACCACATCATTATCCTTGCAAAAAATGAGACCGGAAGGCTTAATCTCTATAAGCTTGTTTCAGAGTCAAACCTCACATATTTCCAGAGGAGGCCAAGGATCCCGCGTTCCCTTCTGGAGGAGCACCGGGACGGCCTTATCCTTGGCAGCGCCTGTGAAGCAGGGGAACTCTACAGGGCCATAGAAAGAAGGGAGCCTAAGGAAAGGATCGCGGAGATCGTTGATTTCTACGACTATCTTGAAATACAGCCCATAGGAAACAATGAATTCCTTATAAGAGAAGGAAAGGACATAAAGACAAAGGAGGATCTTCAGGATATAAATAAGGAGATAGTCCGCCTGGGCCAAAGGTTCAATAAGCCGGTATGCGCCACCTGCGACGTACATTTCCTGAATCCGGAGGATGAGGTTTTCCGGCGTATCCTGATGTTCAGCAAGGGCTTTAAGGATGCCGACGAGCAGGCACCGCTTTTCTTACGAACCACCGAAGAGATGCTTGAAGAATTCGCATATCTCGGCGACAGTAAGGCGGAAGAGGTGGTTATCAAAAATCCGAATATGATAGCGGATATGATCGACAATATATCACCCGTCCGCCCCGATAAGGCACCGCCGGTTATAGAGAATTCGGATAAGATACTTAGAGATATCTGCTATAACAGGGCGAAGGAGCTATACGGAGAGGAGCCTCCCAAAGAGGTAACGGAAAGGCTTGAAAGGGAGCTTAAATCAATTATCGGGAACGGCTATGCGGTTATGTACGTTATTGCGCAGAAGCTGGTCTGGAAGAGTAATGAGGACGGGTATCTGGTCGGCAGCCGTGGCTCGGTCGGATCCTCCTTTGCGGCCTATATGTCAGGTATAACCGAGGTTAATTCCCTGCCGCCCCACTATCTCTGTCCCAAATGCCACTATTCGGATTTTGAATCGGAGGACGTGAAAAAGGCAAGGAGTGAAGGCTTATGCGGCTGTGACCTTCCGGATAAGCTCTGTCCAAATTGCGGGGAGAAGCTTAAGAAAATGGGCTTTGATATCCCCTTTGAGACCTTCCTTGGCTTCAAGGGAGACAAGGAGCCTGATATTGACCTCAATTTCTCCGGCGAATACCAGAGTAAGGCCCATAAGTATACCGAGGTCATATTCGGGGCGGGACAGACCTTCAGGGCAGGAACCACCACGGCAGTTAAGGATAAAACAGCCTACGGCTATACGAAAAAGTATTTTGAGGATCCTCTGCATAATGAGCATAAGAGGCAGCCGGAGCTTGACAGGCTGGCAAAGGGCTGTGAAGGCGTATTAAGTACCACCGGGCAGCATCCTGGCGGTATCATAGTGCTTCCGAGGGGTGAAGAGATCGATTCCTTTACGCCGAGGCAGCATCCCGCCAATGACCAGAAGAAGCCTGTGACCACCCATTTTGACTACCATTCGATAGACCATAACCTTTTGAAGCTTGATATACTCGGGCACGACGATCCCACAATGATAAAGTTTCTGGAGGATGCCACAGGTGTTGATATAAATGATATTTCCTTTGACGACAAGGAGGTTATGAGTCTTTTTAACAGCCCAGAGATCCTTGGTATAAGGCCTGAGGATATCGGCGGATGCAAGACCGGGTCCCTAGGGATCCCCGAATACGGCACCGATTTTGTCATACAGATGCTGGTGGATACCCATCCCAGATGCTTTACCGACCTTGTCCGTATTTCCGGTCTTTCCCACGGAACGGATGTCTGGCTCGGGAATGCGGAGCTTCTGATAAAGGATAAGGGCATGACATTGTCTGAGTGCATCTGCTGCCGTGACGATATCATGCTTTACCTTATGAATAAGGGCATGGATCCCTCACTTTCCTTTAAGACCATGGAGTCGGTGAGAAAGGGAAAGGGCTTAAAGGATGAGATGAAGGCAGGGATGCTTGAAAATAACGTGCCTGACTGGTACATGGATTCCTGCCTTAAGATAAAATATATGTTCCCGAAAGCCCACGCCGTAGCCTACGTCATGATGGCGTGGCGTGTTGCCTGGTTTAAGATCAACAGGCCGCTTGCGTATTATTCCGCTTTTTTCTCCATAAGAGCGGACATAGATTATGAGAGCATGTGCAGGGGACCGGAGAAGCTTAAGGAGGCATACAAGGTCTTAAAGGACAAGCTTGATCTGGTGGGCAAGAAAAAGATGTCCCAGACGGAGCTTGATGCAATGAAGGATATGCAGCTTGTTCAGGAAATGTATGCAAGGGGCTTTGATTTTATGCCGATAGACCTTTTCCTTTCGGATCCGAAGCACTTCCGGCAGGTCGATGATAAGCATATCCTGCCGCCCATTTCATCAATAGCGGGCTTCGGCGAAAAGGATGCGGATGATCTTTCTGCGGCTCTAATGAGCACAAAGGATAAGGGGGATTTCTTATCGGTCGAGGATTTTATGAGCCGAACGGGCTGCTCGAAATTAAAGGCGGATAAGCTTAAGGAGCTTGGGATACTCAGTAATATTCCCGAGAGTAACCAGCTTTCACTTTTTGACTTTGTGGGGGCGTGATGTGAGGCTTCTAAGGCTCTTCCGGGCCTTTAATAGATACAGGGCTCAGATAATTATCACATTGACCGTGCAGGCTCCAAGCTCCTCGGCAACTCTTTCCTTCATGGCTTTCACGGTTTTCCTGATGTCCTTATAGCACCTGTCGTCTGAAAACGAGAGCTCTATGTCGACATAGATATTTGCTCCGGTCATCCGGCTTTTCACCTCTCCCAGAGCCTCATATTCCTCGTAGAATTCGGAGAGTATCTTTAAGATTATAAGCTGGTTTTCTTCATCCAGGGTAAGGTCAGTAAGGTCAATAAGTGATCTCTTCAGATTTTTTAGCACAAGTACGGAAAAAGAGATAACAAGCAGTATGCTGACAACGGGCGCAAAGTAGTGGATCCAGGATCTTCCGCTGAAAATGATACCCACTATCAGCGTTATTATGGAGACAAAGTCAAACACAAACTCCTTCTGGGAGCTCACATAGGCGGTGTGAAGCATCTTGCTGTGATTATTCTCGGCAAGCTTTTTTTCTTTTCTGTATATCAGAAAGTCAATAAGGAGACCAACAATACTTACTATAAGTGCGAAGAGGAGATGACCCTCCTCCTCGGCTCCTCCGTTTATCAGTCTTCTAACCGAGAAGAGGAGGATACAGAAAAGACCGGCAAGGTCGAACATTTCACAGCATAGGGCAGTTATAGCCTCCACCTTTTCCGTACCGTAATTATACCTGAATTTCAGATTCCGGTTCAGCTTCCTTGAAAGAATGAGGAGGACAACACCGGGGATCAGTATGCTTGCATTCTCGATGAATTCAAGCCAGAGCACTAAAGAGCGGCTGGCGACCGCAGCAATAAAAGAGGTGAAGAAGACGGGTATCTTCCATACCACGAGTAATACCGCTACTTTATACTGTTCATTTAAGGCGTCCGATCTTTTGCTCATCATTAAAAGTATAAGCTATATCCGGATATATGCCAAGTTTTTTTCATTGCAATTTTTATTTTCTGTATCTAAAATGTATGCGGGATTGCGGATACTGACGCTTTGGAGGATCGGACAGGTAATGCGTTATTTGAGAAGGATAGAAGAAATGCTCTCCGACACCAGGGAGAAGATGATCATAGATATACGAAGCGAAGAGGATTTTATGAAGGGCTCCTTTCCCGGAGCCGTTAATTTCCCCTATCAGGAATTTGATTCCCATATTGAGGATCTAAAAAAGGATATTCCCATATACCTTATCTGCTATTCGGGCAAGCTTTCCCTTGAGCTGTGCAGCGCCCTTAATCCGAAAGGATATGAAGCCTACAGTATCCTTGGAGGGATCCACGGCTGCTATCTTCATTTCAATAAAGAGAGTTTACAGGATCCGGAGGCTGCTGCAGTAAGGCGCAGGAATATTGAAAGAAGCATTATAAAGACCTACAGGAGCGAATTATGGAGCCGCTTCACCAGAGCGATACAAAGCTATGAGCTTATTAAGGACGGCGACAGGATAGCCGTATGCATTTCGGGCGGAAAGGATTCCATGCTTATGGCGAAGCTTTTTCAGGAGCTTGAAAGGCATGGAAAAAAGAATTTTGAAGTCCGGTACCTGGTGATGGATCCGGGCTATAACAATATAAATCTTGAGACCATAAGGAGTAACGCAGAGCTCCTCAATGTTCCGATAGAGGTATTTGAATCAAGGATCTTTGATGTGGTGGACGCTGCAGCCGATTCACCCTGCTACCTCTGCGCAAGGATGCGCCGGGGCGCTCTATACAGCAGAGCTAAGGAGCTTGGATGTAATAAGATAGCGCTGGGGCACCACTATGACGATGTTATTGAAACGATCCTTTTGGGAATGATGTACGGAGGGCAGATACAGAGCATGATGCCAAAGCTCCACAGCAGTAATTTTGAAGGAATGGAGCTTATCCGGCCGCTCTACCTTATCCGTGAAAATGATATAAAGAGGTGGCGTGATCATAATAAGCTGAGCTTTATAAACTGCGCCTGCCGGCTCACGGAAAGCTGCGCAAGCTGCGGAGGCACGGAAAAGGGCAGCAAACGCGCGGAAATAAAGGCGCTAATAAGGGACCTTAAGGAGAAAAACCCGTATATCGAAGCGAACATCTTTAAGAGCGTTGAAAATGTCCATCTTGCCACGGTGATCGGTTATAAGACACCTGACGGCGAAAAACGAAGCTTTTTGGACAATTATTAGAATTATTAGACCTGTCTTCGGTTGAATCTGTCGGTGATCTCTCCGCTCTCTCAGGTAATCGTCACGAATATTGTTTACGATTCGGCAAAGGAGCAGGCGGGTGCTGCTTTTCCGGCATCCGTTCTCTGATTGACTTAGTTCTTTCACGGGGGTATTATATACATAATACTTTTCACATAATTTATAAAGGGCTAGAATTTTAGAAAGAAGGGATGTAGTAATGAAGAGAAACAAGAAGTTGTCATTCACCGCTGTTTTGCTTATGATCGGTTTTATACCGCTCATATTGTCCAGTATAATAATCTGTCTCATAACCTCCGGCAGGGTAACGACCCAGCTCTCAAAAGCTGTTTACGAAAAGCTGTATGTTACAACGGAGAGCCTGTGGAAATATTACCAGTATGATATTGATGCGGGAAATGACATTCCCTATGAGCATGATTATGTGGATATGCTTAAGAGCGAGGATATCGATATGACCATATTTGTCGGTGATACCCGTTATATCACATCCACGTTGAAGGAAGACGGCTCACGGAATGAAGGTACAAAGATGGATGCCGCCATCTGGAGCCGCGTACAGAACGGTGAGGTGGTTCAGATGGATAATGTGCCCGTCGGAAGCAAGAAATACTTCGTGTGCTATGTACCCATAAAGGGAGCTGACGGAAAGGTCATGGGAGCTGCCTGGGCAGGGCAGCCTGTGGATGATGTAAGGGGCAGCATAAATGCCATCATAATCTCCCTTGTGCTCACGGTTGTCATAAGCCTTGTGGTCTTTGCCGTCATAATCTTTATCATTTCAAAGAGAGTCGTAGATTCCATAAATGCAGTGGTAGACACCATTGAGAGTCTTGCAGGGGGCGATCTGACAAGTAACCATGACGTGAGCTCGGCCATAAAGGAGATCGATGAGATAAGCGGAAATGTTTCCCTGCTTTCGGACAAATTGAACGAGGTTATAAGGTCAGCCAAGGATGCCGCCTCCACAACCCTTAATGAAGCCGCGAGCCTGTCCGACACGGCACAGCAGATAAGCGGCACGGCCGACGGTGTTTCCGAGGCCGTACAGGAGATGGCAAAGGGAGCCACCGACCAGGCGGATTCCGTTCAAAAGTCAACAGAAAATATAGGAATGCTTTCGGATGCGATACAGAATGTTTCGGAAAATGCGGAAAATCTTGCAGGAAACGCAGCCTACATGAATGATGCTTCACAGCAGTCGGCTACCGCATTAAAGAAGCTTCAGGAAAATATGAACAAGATGGGTGACTCCGTGAAGGTTATCTCTGACACCATGAAGGAAACCAATGCAGCTGTCAATAAGGTCAATGAAAAGGTTGACGGCATAACAGGCATTGCTTCACAGACAAACCTCTTAGCCCTCAATGCTTCCATCGAGGCTGCAAGAGCCGGAGAACAGGGCAGGGGCTTCGCTGTAGTGGCTGAGGAGATCGGAAAGCTTGCCGCAGAGAGCGGAGACATAGCAGGTGAGATCCGTGATGAGATGAGCCAGCTTTTGATCCATGCAAATGACGCAACAGACAAGACTGACGAAGTAACCGCAATCGGAGACGAAGTCATATCCGTGCTCGGTGAGACGGTAGAGATTATTCAGGGTCTTATCGATAATGTATCCGGTACGGTTGACGGTGTGAATACGATCTCCGGCCTTACGGAGGAGTGCAATGCCAATAAGGACCAGATTGTGGATGCCATGAGCTCGCTTTCAGCCATATCCGAAGAAAACGCTGCTTCTACCGAGGAGACATCCGCATCTATGCAGGAGCTTAACGCGACCGTAAATATCCTTGCCGGAAGCGCTTCAAATCTTAGCGGGATTGCTAAGCAGCTGGAGGAAGAGCTTAGCTTCTTCAGCGTATAAATGGAGGACCGGGCTATCAGCGGTACTGCCATAACCTATTACGGAAATTACAGCCCGGTGGGAGACATCATTGTGCTTGCCTCCTGCCTGGCTTTTCTTGTACTTATTTTCACCGCATATATTAACCATACGAAAAGCTTTAGAATATTCAGGAACTGTATCTTTCTGCTCATCCTTACCGCGGTATCGGATATTGTTTACCACATGCTCCTGAATTCCCTTGATACGGTTCCCCATGAAGTGGTTTATGCGGTCCGAATCACTTTTTATCTGTCTCTTTTCGCCATCCTTTTTCATTTTGTGTTCTATGCGAAGGAAACCCTTCATATGGAGCTGAAGTCCGACAATAAGTATATCTATGCGGCTGTGACCGCGTATGCGCTCATTGTTCTTTATGTGATCGTTACCACAGTGACCCGGACAGGGTTTTATATTGATGAAGAGAATAATATAATTCAGAGACCGAGTGTATTTCCCTTCTTCTTTTTCTTCTATGCCGCACTTATCCTGCTTATGCTGATATTACATAAAAGCAGGATCTATAAGCAGATCTATATCGGGATAGTCGTGACAACGCTCCTTTCCATATGTGTCATGCTGATACAGGGTATGCACGGGCAGTCCTCCTTTACTGCCGCTGTTTTTCTCTTTCCGATGTATGCGATCCTTTACTTTATGCATTCCAACCCTTATGATCCCGAGATAGGTGCCGTAAATATCTCAGCCTTTGAGGATCTGACGGCTTATAGCTATGCCCATAAAAACGAGCTTCTGATAATGAGCCTCTTTCTCCAGGAATTTGACGTGAAGGACCGGAAGTTCCCGAAGGAGCTGCAGGATCTAATAAGGTACTATAATCATCATTTCTTTAAGAGAGCCCTGCTGTTCAGGCTTTCCGGGGGACATATAGTGCTGGTTGCCGAAACCGCGAAAAATCCCGATTACCGTGAACGGCTTGACAGTATGCTTAAGGATTTTTATACACAGCACGAAAGGTTCAGGCTTGATCACAAGATCATCTTCCTTACCACGATCGATGAGATCGGAAAAACAAATGATTACCTGGATCTCATAAGGTACCTTGAAAGCCGCATGGGCGACCGGGAGGTAAAGTATGTGGATGAAAAGGATATAGAAGCATACAGGGAGCATAAATACATAGTACACGAGCTGGAGGACATAGTCAGGAAGGGAGATTTAAATGACAGCCGTGTGAAGGTTTACTGTCAGCCGGTTCTGAATACGCGAAGCGGAAAATACGATACCGCTGAGGCTCTGATGAGGCTTAAGCTTGAAAAAATGGATATCGTCTATCCGGACAGATTTATTCCGATTGCGGAAAAATACGGCTATATCAAGACACTCAGCCTGATCATTTTAAATAAGACCTGTCTCGCTATAAGGAGGCTAATAAGCGAGGGCTATTACCTGAACCGTATTTCGGTGAATTTCTCCATGATCGATGTGAGGGAAAGTGATTTCAGCGAAAAGGTGCTAAAGATAATAGACAGTAACGGGATACCTTATGAAAAGCTTGCCATAGAGCTTACGGAAAGCCAGAGTGAGCAGGACTTTATAATCGTCAGGGATAAGATAAACGAATTGAAGGACAGCGGTATCAAATTCTATCTCGATGACTTCGGAACCGGATATTCGAATTTTGACAGGATAATAGAGCTTCCCTTTGATATAATCAAATTTGACCGTTCCCTTGTGATCGCCAGCAACTCGGATACAAAGTCTGAAACCATGGTCTCATACCTTGCCCATATGTTCAGCGATATGCATTATTCTGTGCTTTACGAGGGCATAGAGAATAAGGATGATGAGCAGATGTGTATAAGGATGTGCGGGCGATATCTGCAGGGCTACAAGTATTCAAAGCCCATTCCCATTGAGGGGCTTACGGAGTATTTTGAGAAGGTGTCATAGCAACGGTCATTTTTACACCGGGAGAGGTTAATGTATTATTCGGCCATTGGCATAGTAGCACTTATACTTCATTTCATAATCAACCGTGACGCATTAAAGAGGATAGAGGAACGGCCGGGGGTCGAAAAGGCCTGGCTTAAGGAGGCGAAGCGTTACAGGTATTTCCTGATTTCACTGACCCTGTACTATATCATTGATATAGCCTGGGGGATACTGTATGAATATCATGGGATCCCGGCTCTTTTTCCGATAATCTATTCGGATACGGTATTCTATTTCATTTTCAGGTTCCTGACCATGCTGACCTGGATACGTTTTGTGGTTGCCTATCTGGATAAGAGGGATCGCCCCAGCAGAGCCATTCTCTATGGGGTATGGACTCTTTTTACCTTGAGTCTTATCTATCTGATGGTAAACCGCTTCCATCATTTTATCTTTTCATTTAACGAAAATAACGAATATATAGCTGAACCCGGAAGATATATAGCATTTCTGCTGCAGATCATCCTGTATCTGATCACGTCTTTATATCTTTTGTATATAGCCCGGGGTACGGAGGGGACAGAAAGAGTGCGTTTTACCGCAGTGGGACTGACCACTCTCGTAATGCTCCTCTTCCAGGTGATACAGCTCCTCTATCCTCTGCTGCCGATATATTCCATGGGTCTTATCATAGGAACCAGTCTGGTCCATTCCTTTGTGGAGGAGGATGAAAAACAGGATAAGGAAATATATGACAATATCGCAAGGAGTCTGGCAGAGGTCTACGAGGTCATATATTACATCGATATAGAGAGCGGAAAATACCGTGAATTCTCGAAGAGCTCCGAATATGATGCCCTGAATGTGCCGACAGAGTACAGGGATTTTTTTTCGGAGACAAGGATAAATATCCGGAAATATGTTTATCCGGAGGACAGGGAGTTTGCGGAGAGCCTCTATTACAGTGAGGTCCTAGAGAAGAATCTTGAAGGACGGGACTCCTTTTCTTATAAATACAGGTTGATGACCGGTGATGAGGCAAGGTATTACCGTTTCACGGTAATGCGTTCAAATGATGATAAGCATCTAATCCTCTATGGTAAGGATATAAATGATGAGATTACTGCGGAGTCAATACTTATGGAGCATCAGAAGCAGAATATCACCTTCAGCCAGATCGCGGAAAGCCTGGCTTCAAACTATGATGAGATCTACTATGTGGATGTGGAAAACGGGGCTTATGTGGGCTACGGGTCGAATGATATGTACGGACAGCTGGAAATAAGGCATACCGGCGATGATTTCTTCAGTGAGTCGATCAGCAATATTCCCAAGGTGATCCATAGGAACGACCGGGATATGCTGACGGAGTTTGTCAGCAGGGATAATATGATCTCCGCAATGGAGGGACGGAAAAGAGATAGTATCGTATACCGTATTGCAGTAGACGGCAGGAATCATTATGTCAGACTGACAGTCCGCTACAGCAGCGACAGGACACATTTCATTATCGGAATAGAGAATGTTGATGCCGAGGTGAGAAAGGAGAAGGAGGTCCTTAAGGCACTTAATACAGAGAAAAAGCTGGCAAGACGGGATGAGCTTACAGGTGTAAAGAATAAGACTGCATACCGGGAGCTGGAGCAGGCAGTACAGACCAATATGGATAAGGACATGGATTATCTGCCCTTTGCCATCATTGTCTGTGATACCAATGACCTTAAAAAGATAAATGACAGTGAGGGGCATGTAGCAGGAGATGGATATATCAAGGCATCGGCAAAGCTTCTCTGTGACATTTTCGTCCATAGTCCCGTTTTCAGAGTCGGAGGGGATGAATTTGTGGTATTTCTACGGGGGAATGACTATCTGGCGAGGCAGGAGCTAATGGAGAAGCTTCATAATACGGTGAGAGAGAATATGAAGAAGGGGTCAGGACCGGTGCTTGCTGCCGGGGTCTCGGAATATATTCCCGAGACGGACAGCCTCGTATCGGATATATTTGACCGGGCAGACAGGGAAATGTATGAGGATAAGCAGTTCCTGAAAAGAGGAGGATCCCCCTTAAGCCGGGTACAGGGGGAGAAATAAGGATTTAATCCACCCTGACAGAAAGGATAAAAAATGTCGGTCGATGCATATCTGAATCCTGATTTCGATACTACGGATAAGATCATATTCTTTTTGTTATCCCTTGGGGGTATCATTATCTGTAATATCCTTATCTCCTTTGGGACCGGATTTTTATTTATTTTTTCAAAGGACAGAGGGAATAAGTCCCTGAAAAACGAAAAGATCCTTGAGGCGGTCCAGATGTTTTATGAGATGATAATATCCGCAACCTCAGTCATGTCCTTTGCCTGCGCTTACGTAATTCTTAACCATATCTATTCACTTGTAACGGCGGGTGCCGGAGCTTACGGATATTTCAGTGAATTTGCCAATATCTGGGAGAGCTGGAAGGATTTCATCCTCCTTCTTCTGATACTGCTTTCCTGCATATTAAATACCATCCTGGACAGTATCCTTATTCCCTTAAAACGGCTTGACAAAGAGAAACGCGCAGCGATACGAATGCTCGCCATGTTTTATGCGATAATCGTCCTTCTCTGCCTGAATGTATACGGGGATCAGAGCGAGTACAGTCCGGTTATGATGTATTATCTCGGCCTGATGGTAGGAAGATTCGTGTATTTCGATGCGTCCTTCGGGGACTTTCTTAGTGCGATCAAAAATGTATTTCTGAACTCCCCTTTACTCCTCTTAGGTCTTACGCTGTCGGCCCTTCTATGCTTAACGGGCTTCAGGGCAGGATACCTTCTGGAGAGAAACTATTACATAGTCGGTGTATTTTATACGCACCTTTTTCTCCTTGCTGCTGTTTTCATTGTTCATCTCTCACATATACCTGAGCTTATCTTCCGTACTGACAAAGAGGAACCAGAGGAAACGGAGTAGGCTCTTGAAGAGATCAGCCGTCCCCTTTGACTCCCCCCATTGACTCCAATTATCCCCTCTGACGCTCCCAGAATGCGGCGTAGTCTCCGTTTCCCCGAATAAGCTCCTCATGGCTTCCGTCCTCGACTATTACACCATCCTTTAGTACCACTATCCTGTCAAGACTTGAAACAGTTGAAAGCCTGTGGGCTATAACAATGGCGGTGCGGTCAGCCATAAGATTTGAAAGGGCTTCCTGTATCTTTTTCTCACTTTCGGAATCAAGAGCGCTTGTGGCTTCATCGAGCACGAGGATCGGCGCGTCAGTAAGGATGGCTCTTGCTATGGCGATCCTTTGCCGTTGCCCGCCGGACAGCTTCACTCCACGTTCTCCGGTAATGGTATCAAAGCCCTGAGGCAGCGTTTCTATGAACTCCAGGGCATTTGCCCTTGCTGCCGCATTTCTTATTTCCTCCATTGTGGCTTCGGGACGGCCATAGGCTATGTTTTCCGTAATGCTCCGGTGGAAGAGAAGAGGCTCCTGGGGAACATAGGCTATCTGCCTCCTTAAGGAGACCTGGGTCACCTTTGAGATATCCTGGCCGTCTATCGTGATGGTTCCGCCCTGAATGTCTGCGAGGCGCAAAAGAAGCCGGGTCAGGGTTGTCTTTCCGGAACCGGAGCGTCCCACTATACCTATCCTTTCACCTCCTTTGATGGTCATGGAGAAGTCCTTAAAAATATCCTCACCGGAAGTAATCTCCGGATCATCCTCCGGGTTTATGATCCCGTCTTCGCTAAAGCCGTCCGTATAACGGAAGCTTAAGTCCTTAAATACTATTTTTCCCTCTGTGACGCTGAGCTCTGCGGCATTGTCCGCATCCGCCACGAGACGCGGTTCGTCAAGGTTTAAGGTCATTTCCGCCGCATCCCCAAAGGCCCTGTTGATGGTTGTCATGCTCTGCTGGATCATATTGAAGCGTAAGGTGAGGTTATGAGTATAGGTGAAGATCATAACAAGTGTGCCCGCGCTGATCCCGTACCAGGCATTGCCTCCGGCAACGAACAGGGTCTGAATGGTCATTATGATGACTATTATGCCCGCAGCAACAGAGGCATTAAAGAGGGTAGCATACATCCTTTTGGAATCAGACTTCCGTACCTCCTTATTTGCGGCTGTAAAAAGCTCCTTCTCGTACTCCTCCCGTCCGGAGGTCTTTACCGCAAGGATATTTGTGATGATATCGGATAGCTCGCCGGATAGCATATTCTGGGCTCCGGACGCAATGCTGTTTAAGGGGAGGGCCCTCTTAAATAAAAGCCATACCGCTATCACATATATTATAAGGATAATGCTGAGTATCACCACATAGGCAGGAACCAGAGGAAAAAGCAGAACTATTGTAAGCATGGTTGATGAGATAAGGGGTACCAGGGAGTACATGAAAAGCTCCACCAGTGAAGAAAAGGCACCGGTAAACTTACTGGTCTGGCTTACCAGTGCTCCTCCGTAGCGGCTGTTGTGGAATGTCATGCTCTGATTTGAAAGCGCGTCAAATACTCTGGTGGAAAGGTCGTAGTAGCCAAGTATCTCAAGCTTCCACACACAGTAATCCTGAAGCTTTGAGCAGATCTGCCCAATGAGATTCGCTGCAATAAGGAGCAGGATATAGGGGAGAAATACGGCTATCACATTTCCGCGGGTCACGTTTCCTTCGCCTACCCTGTCGATTATCTTAGAAATCGCTATGGCATTTAAGAAGGTAAGGAAGTAGGCATATCCAAAGGAAACCGCTATGCCAAGAAAGAAATATGGCCAGTGCTTCATAACGGTGCTGCCGTAGTAGTATAGGGTTCTTACAGTGGTATTTTTTTTCATATCTCAGGAATTAGTATCTGTTCAGATTCCGGCTTCTGAAGAGATACAGCAAATTCGGTAAATTATAGTAAACGACAAAACTCTTTTCGTTTTGGCGTTTACTTTGCGCCGACCGCAATTGCGGCAAAGCCGCAATAATTACCTCTTGCGGTCGGTCGCTTCCGCCGGAGGCTTATAGTAAACGAAATTGAAAATTTCGTTTACTATAAATCCCGCAAGTGACAGTTCTGAATAGTTACAGGAATTATACATTTAGGACGTGGTAAATGCAACGTTTACCAGAGGAGCCTTTTCTTATACCATAATTGAAAACTATCGGAAAAAGTGATACTGTCTTTTGGAAACTGTTAATGGCAGGCTGATCTGCCGGAATATTTAAAAGGAGTAATTGCTTTTTGAAGAATTACAGAATGTCAACGGAGATTGCGGCATAACCGGGAGGTTTGCCAAAAGATCCAAAGCAGGCTTCCCGGAAGGTTTATGATTTTACTTTCAGGAGGTAGATCCCAATGACAAGGGAAAACAAGAAAAAATCAATTGATAAAGGTTACTATAAAAAACATCCGTGTAACGAATCATTCATATGTAAGGTATGCGGAAGGACCGTTGTTCCGGAGGGCGCAGGAAGCGGACACAGGAATCATTGTCCCTATTGCCTGTCGAGTAAGCACCTGGACATAGAACCTGGAGACAGGGAGGCAGACTGCGGGGGAGTAATGGAACCTGTAAGCGTATGGGTCAGGAAAAACGGTGAGTGGGCGCTTATCCACCGCTGCAGGATCTGTGGGAAATTCAGTTCCAACAGGATAGCAGCCGATGATAATCCGATGAAGCTTATGTCCATAGCCATGAGAGCGTTGGCATCACCGCCCTTCCCGCTTGAACGGATTGAGGAGATGACGAAGCTTATGGGCGGAGACGGAGAACTCAAATGGTAAAGTAACCGAAGCAGATCAATGGGGGAGTCAATGGGGAGTCATTGACGCCCCATTGACTCCCCATTGATTTCAAAATCTGTTATACTAATGCTCTGGAACGAGCGTGATTGCTTCTTCAACGTAGTAAGAATTTAAAAGGGAGGAATTGACAATGAAGGGAAACAGTTCAGACGGAGTTTGGCGTATTGCTGCGATCGTTGCCTTTGCATTATTCATACTGGTGATGATCATATACGTGACAAAGCCCGGGGCGGCTAAAGGCGGGAAGGCAGGTGACAGTGCAGCGGCACTTTCCCTGTGGACTGATGACTCGGCGGCAAAACAGGAGCTGACCGATTATATGAAGAGCATAACGGATGAAGGCAGTCCGGATTTCATCCCCATAGAGAGGCGGATTGCGGTTTTCGATCTTGACGGAACGCTTTTCAGCGAGACAAATCCGATATACTTTGACCACAGTCTCCTTGTCCACAGGGTGCTGGAGGATCCGGATTATAAGGCCTCTGATTCTGAGCTTGATACCGTTGCAAAGATACTGCAGTGGGTTCAGGACGGAGAGTATCCGAAAAATATGGATACGGAGCACGGGCAGGCAATCGCTTCATCCTTTGCGGGGATGACGGTTGATGAATTCGAGGACTATGTGGAGGAATACGGGAAAGAGCCTGCGCCGGGATATGACGGAATGACAAGGGCGGAATCACTGTATAAGCCGATGCTTCAGATACTCGATTATCTCGCTGATAATGATTTTACCTGCTATATCGTGAGCGGAACCGACAGACTGATAATCAGAGGCGGTCTAAGGAACACTCTGGGTCTCCCTATGGATCAGATAATCGGATCTGATGAGGTGATAGCAGCATCCAATCAGAACGGAGAGGATGGACTGTCTTATCAGTTTTCCGATGGGGACCGGCTTATACTCAAAGGAAATTTCATCATTAAGAACCTTAAGATGAACAAGGTATCGGCAATAGCCAGGGAAATCGGCGTACAGCCCGTCCTTTCATTCGGGAACAGTACCGGTGATTCCAGCATGGCGAAATATGTGGTAAAAAATAACCCCTATAAGAGTCTCGCCTTTATGCTCTGCTGCGATGATACCGAGCGGGAGTACGGAAACGTGGAAAAGGCTGAAAAGATGCGTAAGCTCTGCGAGGAAGAGGGTTGGATCCCGATTTCAATGAAGAATGACTGGACCACGATCTACGGTGACGGAGTGAAAAAGAATCCCGATGCCGGGCTTGATACCTTTGACAAGGAATATGAGGAGATAAAGGACAGGCTGGAAGAAATACTTGATGATGCAGCCTGATTACATTTCATTCATTCTATATGTCTGTGCAGTGACCTTTATGCCCGGACCGAATAATATACTGATGCTTTCCGCGGCGGGGCAGAGGGGGTTAAAAAAGTGCATCCCCCTTCTTCTCGGTATATGGTCCGGGCTTATTACGGTTATGATGATTGCGGGAGCCTTCTGCACCCTGTTAAGCAGAGTGGTTCCGTCAGCCGCGCCGTACCTTAAATATGCGGGTGCGGCATATATTCTTTATCTTGCCTTCCTTACACTCAGGAGAAAACCTCTTTTTGAGAATGAGGGGGAGAATACAGCCCTGAAATTCAGGGATGGCTTTATCCTTCAGTTCCTTAATGTGAAGGTTATCCTGCTGGGGCTTGCTGCCTTTCCCGGATATTTCCTTCCATACGGAAGCGGGATCGGGAGCATACTCCTTTTTGCG
>JAFTEC010000073.1 GCA_017453865.1 Lachnospiraceae bacterium | reverse complement strand
TTCTTCCTCTTCTTCCTCTTCTTCCTCCCCGCTGTCCTCCTCGGGAGTTATAGCTTCATCCTCCGCTTCCCCGGAGCCTTCGGGCGCCTCCTCTTCCGTACCGCTCCCGTTCTCCCCACCTTCTTCGGCGACTGACTCCGGACTCTCCCAGGAGGGCTGGGTATAATCGGGAATATTCTCAGTCTCATCCCCCGCGCCATAGATAAGATCATAATCACTCTCGATAATAGACCTTATGATCCTTCCCGCTATGATCTCAGGGACAGTATCCACATCACAGGCGGTGAGACACAGGGTGAGAAAAAGTAACAGAAGGACCGTTAAAAAAACCGGTCTTTTCCTAGTTCTCGCTGAATTCATCAAGCTCCAGTCCTTCGTTACGTTCCAGGGTCATTCCTATGGACCAGCTGTTCACAAAGAGCAGCAGGGGATTTCCCTTAAGGTCCCTTACCCTTTTCATATCACTTGTTCCGGTAATCGTGGAGGGATCCGTCCTTCTGTCCCTTATCCACCTGATATGCTCATAGGGGAGACGGTCAAGGATGATCTCCACATTATATTCGTTCTTCAGCCTGTATTGCAGCACCTCGAACTGCAGCACGCCCACCACGCCCACGATTATCTCTTCCATACCGTAGTTTTCTTCCTGGAAGATCTGTATGGCGCCTTCCTCAGCTATCTGCATGATGCCCTTTACAAACTGCTTTCTCTTCATGGTGTCCACCTGCCGCACTCTCGCAAAGTGCTCGGGCGCAAAGGTGGGGATACCGGAAAAACGGAACTTATCCCCGGGGGTGCAGAGCGTATCTCCTATGGAGTAGATCCCCGGATCAAATACGCCGATGATATCACCGGCATAGGCCTTGTCAACAACATGCCTGTCATCCGCCATCATCTGCTGGGGCTGCATAAGGCGCACTTCCTTTTCACCCTGCACATGGTAAACATCCATTCCGGCATCGAACCTTCCGGAGCAGATACGCATAAAGGCCACCCTGTCCCGGTGGGCCTTGTTCATATTTGCCTGGATCTTAAACACAAAGGCCGAAAACTTTCTTTCGACCGGATCGATAACACCTGTATCCGAAACCCTGGGTAAGGGGCTTATGGTCATTTTTAAGAAGTTCTGAAGGAATATCTCCACTCCGAAATTGGTCAGGGCCGAGCCGAAGAATACCGGCGAAAGCTTACCCTTATTTACCTCATCCTGGTCAAAGGGCTCCGATGCGCCGTCCAGAAGCTCGATCTCACTTAAGAGCTTTTCCCTTGCTTCTTCCCCTATCGCCTCCCTTGAAGCCGCCTCGTCCTTAAGAGGGATAAAGGAAAGCGTTCCCTCCTTCGTGCCCTTCTGGGTATCGTAGAACTCAACTATATTGCCGCTTTCCCTGTCATAGACCCCCTTAAAATCCTTACCTGAGCCTATGGGCCAGTTTACGGGGCAGGTGCTTATCCCCAGCTCCTTTTCTATCTCGTCTATCAAGTCGAAGCTGTCACGGGCTTCCCTGTCCATCTTGTTTATGAAGGTAAATACGGGGATGCCTCTCCGTCCGCATACCTTGAAGAGCTTCCTGGTCTGCGGCTCCACGCCCTTTGCGCCGTCTATCACCATGACCGCGGAATCAGCCGCCATAAGGGTCCTGTAGGTATCCTCGGAAAAGTCCTGATGCCCCGGGGTATCCAGGATATTTATGCACATGCCGTCATACTCAAACTGCAGGACCGAGGAGGTAACGGAAATACCCCTCTCCTTCTCTATATCCATCCAGTCAGAGACCGCATGCCTTGCCGTAGCCTTTCCCTTGACGCTTCCGGCAAGGTTTATCTGCCCTCCGTACAAAAGGAATTTCTCCGTAAGCGTGGTCTTTCCCGCGTCAGGATGAGAAATGATCGCAAAGGTCCTGCGGCGTAATATTTCTTTACTCAGCTCATTTTCCACTTTTTATTTCTCCCGAGTCGTGCTGCTCTATTATCCAGTCAACCGCCTGATCAAAGCCCTCCTCCGAAAAGGGGAAACGCTCCTCTTTAGCGGCTTCGGGGTCTCTTTTTTCGTAACACCAGGGCTCCGGCCAGACGGTCGCCAGAAAATAAGCCTCATTTTCGCCGTCCTTCGCCTGCTCCTCCTTCGGCAGGAAGAAAACGTTTTTCATCGGTTCCCTGCCGAGACGGAACCGCATACCCTCAAAGGAGCCGAGATAGGGCTCCCCGTAGAGATAGTGATTAAAGCTGTATACATCAGATTGCCCGATATAGCGCTGCATTTATCCCTGTTCCCTTATTCTCCCCTGATCCTCTTTTCTTACAATGGCTATATGCACGTCGTCCAGCTGCTTTTTCTCCACCTCGGAGGGTGCACCCATCATAAGATCCTGCGCGTTTTTGTTCATTGGGAACGGAATTATCTCACGTATGGACTCCTCCCCCGCGATAAGCATTATCATTCTGTCCACTCCCGGTGCGATGCCAGCGTGGGGCGGGGCACCGTAGCAGAAGGCATTGTACATTGCGGGGAATTTACTCTTTACATCATCCTCATTCAGGCCCACTATCTTAAAGGCCTCTATCATGATCTCCGGGTCATGGTTTCTCACAGCCCCGCTCGAAAGCTCGACTCCGTTACATACGAGATCGTACTGGTAAGCCATGATCTCCAAAGGATCCTTACTCCTTATGGCATCCATACCGCCCTGGGGCATGGAGAACGGATTATGGCAGAACTCCAGCTCCCCGGACTCCTCCCCGATCTCATACATAGGAAAATCCACTATCCAGCAGAATTCGTAGGTCTCTTTATTCATATGCCCCTCGGCCTGCGGTCCGATAAGCTTTATTAGGACACCCGCCGTCTTCTGGGCTTTTTTCTTCTCTCCGGCAGCAAAGAATACGCAGTCTCCCTTTTCAAGCTGCAATGCGTTTATGAGGTTCTCCTTCCTTTCGCTAAGGAATTTCGCTATTCCTCCCGAAAGCTCCCCGTTCTCATCCACCTTGACGTAGCAGGCCTTATTTCCGGATATCACCTCTGTATCCGAAAGCACCTTGTCTATCGCCTTTCTTGAAAGCTTAAAATCGCTGACCTTCACGGCTTTTATCGTGTTTCCCTCACTGAAGGGATTGAAGCCGCAGCCCGTCAGAATATCGGTAACATCAGTTATTGTAAGATCTATCCTTAGGTCCGGCTTGTCTGTTCCGTAGGTTTCCAGGGCATCCTCAAACCTTATCCGCTTAAACGGCGCCACGGATGCGCTCTTATAAATACCGTGTCTCGCAAATACCGGAGGCAGCACCCTTTCAAGCACCTCGAAGACATCCTCCTGAGTGGCAAAGGCCATCTCCATATCCAGCTGGTAAAACTCTCCGGGAGATCTGTCGGCTCTCGCGTCCTCATCCCTGAAGCAGGGCGCTATCTGGAAGTACCTGTCTATGCCCGATGCCATAAGTATCTGCTTAAACTGCTGCGGCGCCTGGGGAAGAGCATAAAACTTCCCTTCATGAAGACGGGAGGGTACCAGATAATCCCTGGCTCCCTCGGGACTCGAGCAGGTAAGGATCGGGGTGGTGATCTCCAAAAATCCCTCCTCTGTCATAGCCTTACGGAGCTCGGCGATAACCCTGCTCCTTAATACCATCTTTTCCTTAACCGCAGGGTTCCTTAAGTCCAGGAATCTGTACTTAAGCCTTGTATTCTCATCCGCCTCCTTTGAGCGGTTGACCTCGAAGGGGAGCTCATTCACCCGGCATTTCCCGAGGACAACGATATCCTCCGGGACCACCTCTATCTCCCCGGTAGCCATCTCGGCGTTCTTTGATGAGCGCTCTCTCACCGTCCCGGTTATCTGAAGAGTCGATTCCGTATTGATACCGGAAAGCTTCTCCATCATCTCATTACTTTCGATCACTACCTGGGTCTTTCCGTAAAAATCCCTTAATACCAGAAAGCCGAGGGTCTTACTGACCAGACGCATATTCTCGTAGTAACCGCAGAGGGTCACCTTTTTTCCTGCGTCAGCAAGCCTCAATTCATCACAATTATGTGTTCTTGACTGAAACATCTTCATATCTCCTTAAGTTAAATTATCCGAAATGCCAAAGCTTTCATACGTGACCTGCGGTTAGGCAGGTGACCGTTCCGGCGGCGAAGGAGCTTTACTCATTCAAATACTTCCCGGATTTCCGTATACCCCGCCGCTGAAAGATTATCCTTCTGGAATTTCTTGTTCTTCATCATCTTTGAAACGAGAACGGTCCTTCCGTCCCTTCTCATATCCGCAGCCTCCTTCAGGATAAGGGCAAGCCTCTCCCCTCTTATCCTCTTATCCACAAGGATCGCGGTCTTCTCCTTATCCACAGGCACCTTGAAGCCCCTGTCAAGGAGCATCGTGATTATCCTTTCAAAGCCGATGCTGAAGCCGCAGGCAGCTGTCTTTACACCTGTAAAGCGCTCCACCATTCCGTCGTATCTCCCCCCTCCGGCAATGGAGGAGCCGAATTCGTCAATGGTGATCTCAAATATCGTACCCGTGTAATAGGACATCCCCCTTACAAGCGTGGGGTCAAAGCTGATATCAAACTCGGCGGCTCTCGCCGCATTCACGCAGTCGATTATCTCATTAAGGGATTCCGCAGTTCCCTCCGGAAGACTTTCCCCGAGAGCGGCTTTAAGCTCCTCTATCCTCTTCCCGGAATCCCCGGAGTCGTTAAATAACGATAAATATTTATCTGTCTTTTCCTCATCAAAGCCCGATTCCATGAGCTCCTGCCTGACACCCCCGACACCGATCTTATCCATCTTGTCCAGAATGATAAATATACGGTCATAATCCTCTTCATCGAAGCCGGACCAGGAAGCCATGGCCTTCAGAAATCTCCTGTCCGAGATCTTCACGGTGAAGCCTGTAAAGCCGATCTCAGCCAATAATGAAGTCGTTGCAAGAATGAGCTCGATCTCTGCAAGATTTGTTGCATCGCCCAAAATGTCGATGTCACACTGCATAAACTGGCGGAACCTCCCCTTCTGGGGTCTGTCAGCCCTGAAAACATTACCCATCTGCAGCGCCTTGAAGGGACTTGGAAGGTCATTCACATGATTTGCGTAATACCTTGAAAGGGGCAGCGTCAGGTCATAGCGGAGTCCCGAATCCGTGAGATCCGAGGCTTCCCTGGCTTCGCTCAGGTTAAGCTTCTCGCCCCTCTTTAATATCCTGAATATAAGCTTTTCGTTTTCTCCCCCCTGATTGCTGGAGAGATTCTCAATATGTTCGACAACAGGTGTTTCTATTTCGGTAAACCCAAATCTCCCGTAGGTCTCCCTCACCTTCCTCTGAACAAAATTCCTTATCTCCATCTCCCCGGGGAGAATATCCTTCATCCCGGTCACGGGCTTCTTTGGTAATGACATCACTTCATCCTTTCATTAATAACTTATAGATTATTGATTTTCATCAGAAAATCAATAATCGTACCTGACCAGCCGAGCGGCTTGCCGGTCGGCGTGTCCGGCGAAGCCGGATTCCTGCGGACAATTACCGATTTCGTCCGCAGGAAGTCATAGTAAACGACAAAGTTCTTTTTACTTTGGCGTTTATCGTTCACTATATCTGAACCACGGATTGTACTGCTTCTCGTCCCGGACCGTGGTCTCCGGGCCGTGACCCGGAAGAATGTACGTGAATTCCGGAAGGACAGCGATCTTTTCACTGATGGATCTCTGCAGCGCTGCGTCAGAGCCGGTTGGCAGATCCGTCCTTCCGACAGAGCCCTCGAAAACAGTGTCCCCGCAGACAAGCATCCTCTCATCCGGCATAAAGAAGGACATGCTGCCCTCGGTATGCCCCGGTGTCTTTATGCAGGTGATACTTATACCGCAGATATCCAGTATTTCCCCATCCTTAAGCCAGAAATCTGGCTTTAACGTGATTCCGCCGTCCCCGTATCCCATAGCGGTACCCGAGCAGTTCAAGACCGCATCGGACAGGAGGGCCTTTTCGTCCTCCGAAGCGTAGAGAAGCGGCTCTTCACCGTTATCCTTCGCATTCCTTAAAAGCGCCGGAACCCCCATTATATGATCAAAGTGCCCGTGGGTAAGAAACACGGCTTTAAGGGACAGGCCCTGCTCTGCAAGGAATTCGTAGACCCTGTCTCCCCTGTCTCCGGGATCGAAAACAAACGCTTCACTGCTGTCCTCCTTATGGAAGATATAGCAGTTGGTCTCCACAGGACCCAGTATCATTTTCTTTATGATCACAGACATATCGTATCCTTTCAAAATCTTTGCTTTTTGCGGGCGATGCCTTCCTTAAGTTCTTTCGATATCCAGAACTCCCGGGATTGCCCTGAGCTTCTGGATGATGTTATCGAGATCCGCCGTACTGTGTATATTAAATGACAGATAGAGCGTGGCGATATTCTGCTTGTTTACCCTGCTGTTAATGCCGATGATCCCGATATTTGACTCCGTAAAGAGCCTTGAGATATCGACGAGAAGCCCGTTCCTGTTATTGGCATAGATATTGATATCCGCCACGTATTCCTCATTGGTATCCTCAAGCCCCTTCTGCCACTCAGCCTCGATAAGCCTTTCCCTGTCGTACTCGGCCATATTCATGATGTTTATGCAGTCGGTTCTGTGAATGGAGACTCCTCTTCCCCTGGTAACATAGCCCATGATCTCATCTCCGGGAAGAGGGTTGCAGCACTTGCTGAAATGAACAGAAACATCAGTTATTCCTTTTACAACGATTCCGCCCTCACTCTTATGGAAAACGTTTTTCTTAGCCGTCTCGTCCATGGTGGCAAGAGCTTCCTCGTCACTTAAGTGCTTCAGGTGGTCCAGCTCGTATCTCTCGACCATACGGTTTACGACCTGGCCCTCCTTTAAGCCTCCGTGGCCTATGGCGGCATATACCGCATCAAAATCCCTGAAGTGGTATTTATCCATTACAGCCTGCTGGTACACAGACTTCATTATATCTTCCTGCTTAATCGCATGAGCCTTGCAGTATTCGGCAAACTGCAGCTTGCCTCTGGCAATATTGTCCTCCTTAAGCTCATTCTTGAACCATTGGTTTATCTTCGAGCGGGCCTGGGTGGATTTAACGATCTTCAGCCAGTCACGGCTGGGACCGTGGGAATTCTGGCTGGTTATGATCTCGACCCTGTCTCCGTTCTGAATGACATAATCGATATTGACGAGCTTACCGTTGACCCTGGCACCCACCATCCTGTTTCCTACGGCACTGTGGATCGCGTAGGCGAAGTCCACGGTGGTGGAGCCGGAAGGCAGGTTCTTTACATCCCCGGTGGGAGTGAAGCAGTAGACAAAGTCTGAGAAGAGGTTTAAGTCACTCTTTAAGAGGCTCATAAACTCCTTATTGTCCGAGAGGTTCTTCTGCCACTCAAGGATACGTCTGAGCCACGAAAGCTTCTCCTCCTCGTTCTCATCGGGATGTCTCCCGTCGGAGGTCTCCTTATATTTCCAGTGGGCTGCGATACCGAATTCCGCGGTCCTGTGCATATCATAGGTCCTTATCTGTATCTCGAAGGGGGTGCCGTTCGGACCGATAAGAGAGGTATGCAGCGACTGGTAGTTATTGGCCTTCGGCATGGCTATATAGTCCTTGAAGCGCCCGGGTATCGGCTTATACATCTCATGGATTATACCCAGAGCAGCATAGCAGTCCTTAACATCATTAACGATTATCCTTACCGCAAAGAGGTCGTAGATCTGATCCAGATTCTTATGCTGGTTCACCATCTTTTTGTATATGGAGAAAAAATGCTTTATCCTGCCGCTAACCGAGGCATTGATATCAGCCTCCTCCATCTTCTCCGAGACCTCAGAAACAATCAGAGCCACAAATTCCTCCCGCTCTTCCCTTCTCTGGGAGATCTGAAGCTTCAGGTCATGGTACACGTCGGGCTTAAGATATTTTAATGAAAGATCATCAAGCTCCACCTTTATCCTGCTGATACCCAGTCTCTGGGCAATAGGGGAATAAATATCAAGTGTTTCCCTTGAGATCTCCTGCTGTTTTTCCGGGGACTGGAACCGGAGTGTCCTCATATTGTGAAGCCTGTCCGCCAGCTTTATGATGATGACCCTGATATCCTTTGCCATCGCAAGGAACATCTTCCTTAAATTATCCGCCTGGAATTCCGCCCTGGTCCCCCGGTATTTAAGCTTATTAAGCTTTGTGACACCGTCCACCAGCTCCGCGACATCGCTTCCGAATTCCCTGTCCAGATCCTCCTTCGTCATTATGGTGTCCTCCACCACATCATGAAGAAGTCCCGCAACTATGGTCTCCTTGTCCATCTCGAGATCCGCAAGGATGGTTGCAGTGCTTAAAGGATGTATGATATAGGGCTCACCGCTTCTCCTTAGCTGGTCCTTATGGGCTTCTCTCGCGGTATTATAGGCCTTTTCAATAAGGCTTATATCGTCCGAGGGGTGATACCTTTTCACTATCTCTATCATATTGTCATAGAGTATCTCGGGAGAAGTATAGTCTTCCACAGCGTACATTCTTCTGTTGTCAAAAACATTCCTTTCCGCCAAGGTATCACCTCCTTTCAGGACACACAGTGCTCCATTTTTAAGATAATTGATTATTATAAACTTTTTTTATGTAGTACACAAGCATAGACCCGCGGGACAATTGGATAAACGCATCAATCTCTCCAGAAAACGTGTTGGCTGTATGTCCACAAGCATAACCCTTTATCGGAACCGCAGACAAGATATGCCGCCTACTGCGGATTGGCACGCGGAGTATGAATAAATCGTTCGTGAATGCTCCGCGT
>JAFTEC010000072.1 GCA_017453865.1 Lachnospiraceae bacterium | reverse complement strand
GTGATCGACCTTGTTGTGAATACGTTCGGGATGTATGGCGGAAAGGTGTTGGAAAGGATTACTCATAATGAGGATCCGTGGATGGAAGCGAGAAAAGGATATGGCGACAGCATTCCTTCAAGTGAGCTTCTGCCTAAAGAGAGGATAATGAAGTATTATATCCTGATAAACCAAAAATATGGGATAGATACGGAGGATGGCTTGCGGACATATATTCATGATATGCTTGGTAAGGAATCATAATCGTTTTTAGAATCAATTTCGATGTCCAGAAAGCTTATCAACACTGAAACTGTCAGAGGCTGCACGTTACGTCTTTTTATGATGCAGCCACCTGACCGGAGAGCCGTCCTCCGCTCTTTTAATGGTGGAAAAATCCGTGAATAGTAACAAAATACCCCCTACCCGATTATAAAAGCTGCGGTAGGGGGTTTTCCTTTACAAAGTGCCGTTATTCACAGTAAAATATAACGAAAAGGGCGGAGGAGCTTCCGGTAATTAATGGCTCCGGAGAAACGGAATATATGCATATCAGTAAGGTGGGCGGCGTTATCGCTGCCGCAAATAAAAGAATGGCACGGCCGCTGCTGCAGATTGGGACGATCTCCGTAATACGGCGTATCGTGATCACCTACCAGCAGGCAGGGATCTTTCCGATAATCGTAGTAACGGGAGAAGAAGATGATGAGATAAAGTGGCAGCTTTCAAACTGCGGTATCATCTTTATGAGAAATGAGGAGTCCGGGGATCCGGAGCTTATAAGCTCAGCAAAGACGGGGCTTGCATATCTTAGGGGAAAGTGCGACAGGGTGATGTTCACACCGGTCAATGTCCCTATGTTTTCCCCTGCGACCCTTCTTACCCTGATGGAGTTTGATGAGGATATAGTCATTGCTTCACACCGCGGAAGGGGCGGGCATCCTGTGCTGATAAAGGACGGGGCGATCCCGGAGATACTTGCTTATGAAGGTGAGAACGGCTTAAGGGGCGCCATTTCTTCATCGGGGCTTAAGAGCGTTCAGGCTGATGTGGATGACAAGGGAGTACTTATGAGCGTCCACAACGTGGAGGAGCTTGAAGCCCAGCTTGAGGAACATAATGCGGCAATACTCCATCCTGTCCTTCATATGCGTATGGAAAGGGAATCATCCTTCTTAAATGAAAGGCTGAAGGTGCTTTTATTCCTGCTTTCCGATAATTACAGCATACGGAAGGGCTGCAACTGTACAGGCTTAGCCTACAGCAAGGCCTGGGAAATGATAAACCAGCTTGAGGAGACCCTGGGTTATCCTGTGGTCAACCGCCGGAGAGGCGGAAGGGGCGGCGGCGGGGCCTCCCTCACCGAAGAGGGGGAACGCTTCCTTTTAGCCTATCAGGAGTTTGAGGAGACCATTCACACCCTGGCACAGAAGGAGTTCAGAAAGCGTTTTATCGATACCGGCATCATAAGGTAAAAAGGACGTGGTTCCTTAAAAAGAATAATGCGGAGAAAACGCCCTGAACCTATAATTATTAAAGGGTTTGTAATTCTTCGGAACAGCCCGGAGCACTTGCTGCCGAGGGCGTATAAAAGCCTCGATATACAAGGGTTCTAAGAAGCAAAAGGAGGTATGACTGAAATGGAAAAGATCAGTAAAAGCGTTGTCAAAAAAGACCACGCTCCGAAGATCTCCGGCCGCAGCATATATGTGGCCGACTATCCATCGGAGGGGGTGCTCTGCGGGAAGATCCTTCATTCGAAGGTTGCCAGGGCACGTATCAGGGGTGTTGATGTGCCAGAGCTTCCGGAGGGCTATTACTATGTGGATGCACGGGATGTACCGGGGGACAATAACGTCAATATAGTGCTTGATGATACTCCCGTATTCTGCCGTGAAACCGTGGAGTATATCGGGGAGCCCATCGCGATGATCTGCGGTCCCGATCCTTCAAAGGTCGAGGAGATAAGGGATGCCTGCAGGGTTGATTATGAGGAGCTGGAGCCGGTCCTTGACTTCAGGAGCGCAGAGGAAAGGTTCTTTGACTATAATTTCGGCCACGGCGACGTGGATAAAGCCTTTAAGGAGGCGGACAAGGTCTACGAGGAGGAATTTGAGACCGGTTACCAGGAGCAGGGATACCTAGAAACACAGGGAATGATGGCAGAGCCCGAGGAGGGCGGCCGTATGTTTGTCCACGGCTCCGCGCAGTGCGCTTATTATATACACGGTGCGGTCAAGCGGGTGCTGGGCTGTGACTCCGACGGAGTACATATACTCCAGGATGTTACCGGAGGCGGTTTCGGAGGAAAGGAAGCCTTCCCTTCGATCCTCGGCTGTGAGGTCGCGGTTGCTGCCTATAAGTGCAAAAAGCCTGTACGCTGCGTATTTGACCGGAGAGAGGACATGGAATATACCTCCAAGCGCCATCCCTCCCTCTGCCATTATAAGGCAGCGGTTAAGGACGGCAGGGTGACGGCACTCGATATAGATGTAAAGTTCAATGCGGGAGCCTATTCCACGCTTTCGGCAGTCGTGCTGCAGCGCGGTATCATTGCATCTCCCGGGATCTACAACGTTCCGAATGTCAGGGTACACGGCTGGGCGGTGAAGACAAATACCACCCCCTGCGGAGCTTACAGGGGCTTCGGAGGTCCACAGACCTTCTTTGCCATTGAGATGCTTATGGACCACATAGCGGCGGATCTCGGAAAGGATTCCCTCGAATTCAAGGAAGCACATCTCGTTAAGCAGGGTGACGTGACCTCCACAAACGGGAAATATCACTTCCCCGTGCCCGTTAAGGATATGATAGAGGAGATCGACAGGGCCTGCGATTACAGGAGGAAGCGTGCGGAATACAAAAAGCCGCAGAGCGGACGTTACCGTAAGGGCATCGGAATGTCCATGTACTTCCACGGTGCGGGCTTTACGGGCTCCGGAGAAAGGGATCTTATCAAGGCTGTGGCGAAGCTCCGTAAATATAAGGACGGAAGGGTTGAGGTCCTTGCTTCAAACGGAGAGATCGGACAGGGGGTCCGAACGACCTTCCCGAAGATAGTCGCAAATGAACTTGATATCCCTCTCGACAGGGTTTTCTATGACCACCCTGATACGGCAAGGGTACCGGATTCAGGTCCCACCGTGGCCTCGAGGTCCCTTATGGTGGTCGGAGAGCTTCTACGCCGCGCAGCCATAAAGCTTAAGGATCAGTGGATAGACGGAGAGGAGCAGGAGGTTGAGGAGCGCTTTAAGGAGCCGGATTTCCTGATCCCTTTCTATCTTGATAAATTCGAGGGCGATGCCTACCCCACCTATGCCTGGGCAGTAAACGCGATCGAGCTTGAGATAGATACATTTACCGGCCGTGCAAGGGTTCTCGGAGCATACGGAAACTTCGATGTGGGAACCCCCGCCGACTATAATATAGTGCTGGGTCAGATGGAGGGCGGATTCCTGCAGGGTATCGGCTATGCCTCCATTGAGAAGATGGAATATGACAATAAGGGCCGTATCCGTAATAACTCCTATTCGGATTATCTGATGCCTACCACAAAGGATGTGCCGAATCTTAAATGTATGCTCCACGTTGAGAAATATCCGGAGGGACCCTACGGTGCCAAGGGAGCCGGGGAGCTTCCCCTTGTCGGAGCGACCAGCGCATATCTGGAAGCGGTGGAGCAGGCTCTCGGAGGGATCAGGCTTAATCACGCGCCCTTTACGGCTGAGGACACGCTCGCAGTGATAGAAAAGGAGGGAGTTTGAAATGGCTGGGATAAGATTTGTTCTTAACGGAAAAGAGGAGACCTATGAGGGCAGCCTTTCGGACAGACTGCTTGATGTACTCCGTGACGTATATCGCTGCACATCGGTCAAATGCGGCTGCAAGGAGGGTGAGTGCGGTGCCTGCTCGGTGCTTATAGACGGGACACTTTATAATTCCTGCTGTGTCGCAATGGGAGCGATAGAGGGAGCAAGCGTAGTGACCATGGAAAGCTTCAGGGAGACAAAGCGGTTCGAAGCACTGGAAAAGGCGTTCGGAGAGCTTTCGGCAGTGCAGTGCGGCTTCTGCATACCCGGAATGGTGCTTGCGGCGGAGGCACTCCTTTCAAAAAATCCCCACCCTACAGAGGATGAGATAAGGGACGGACTTTCCGGAAATCTCTGCAGGTGCACGGGGTATAATGCCATCGTAAATGCGGTTAATAATGCGGCAAAGGAGGGCAGCGGATTATGGTAAACGGATATATTGCAAGGTCCCTTACGGAGGCGCTTAAGATCCGGTCAGAGAAGGAGGTTGTGCCCTATGCCGGAGGTACGGATCTGATGGTTGAAAACCGTAAGGATGTGGAATATCTATTCATAAACAAGGTTCCCGAGCTTAAGAAGATCTCTGTGGATGATGAGTATGTCCGCATAGGAGCGGGAGTCACATTTACGGAGGCTTTGGAGAATCCCGACGTTCCAAAGCTTATGAAGGAAGCGCTTTCCCGTATAGCAGCACCCGCGATCCGTAATGCGGGAACCTTCGGAGGAAACCTGGGAAACGGCTCCGCAAAGGCGGATTCGGTGCTTATCGAGTTTGTTACCGATTCAAAGCTCTGCCTTGCATCTGAAAAGGGTGAGCGCCCGGTTGACATTGATAAGTTCTATCTCGGAAGAAAGAAGCTTGATTTAAAGGGTGACGAGCTGATAAAGGAGATACTGATCCCGAAGAAGGGGATAGATAATTATTACTATGAAAAGGTGGGAGGACGGAATGCCCTTGCGATTTCCCGTATTTCCTTTGCGGGAGTCTTTGCCGTGGAGGACGGAAGGATAGTAAAGGCTGCCGCGGCATTCGGAGCCGTGGCGGACACGGTTCTCCGCTTTAAGGATATCGAGGAGAAGCTTCTCGGAAAGACCATTGACGAAGCGAAGGCTCTTAAGGATGAGTACTTAAAGTCTTATGCTGACCGTATGGTGCTTACCAGGGGCCGTGTCAGCGCAGAATACCGTAAGAGTGTCTGTATGAATCTTCTTAAGGAATTCCTGTCGAAAAACGGAGTGTGAAAAAGGAGAGAGCATATGTACAAAGTAAACATAAACGGCAAAGACTATGAGTCGGCGCATGATAAAAAGCTCCTTCGTTTCCTTCGTGATGACCTCCGGCTCACCGCTGCAAAGGACGGCTGCAGCGAGGGGGTATGCGGAACCTGTACGGTGCTGGTGGACGGGAAGAAGACGAAGGCCTGTGTCATCCCCTTAAGTAAGCTTGAGGGAAAGAAGGTTATAACCGTGGAGGGCATAGACCCGGAGGAAATGAAGGTATATGAGCACTGCTTCGCAGAGGCAGGGGCGGTGCAGTGCGGCTTCTGCATCCCCGGAATGATCATTTCCGCAAAGAGCCTTCTGGATGAAAACCTGAATCCCGAGAGAAAGGACGTAAAGGCAGCCATAAAGGGAAACCTCTGCCGCTGCACGGGCTACAGGAAGATAGAGGATGCGATCCTTCTTGCGGCTTCATTTTTCCGTGAGAAGAGGGAGATCCCGAAGCCTCCGGACAGGCTCCGTATGAATGAGCATGCGAAGCGGATAGACGCGGCTGAAAAGGTCAACGGAAGCGGCTTATATGCAGATGACCTCTATTTCGACGGGATGCTCTATGTGAAGCCTGTTTTTTCAAAATATCCGAGAGCCCGTATAGACAGGGTGGATGTCTCAAAGGCACTTGAGCACCCTGACTGTGTGGAGGTGCTTACCAAAGATGACGTTCCCTGTAATAAGATCGGGCATATAAAGCAGGACTGGGATGTGATGATGGGTGTCGGTGACATAACCCGCTATATGGGTAATGTGATCGCACTTATCGCTACAGACAAAAAGGACAGTATGGATGAGATCGCCTCTTTGGTTAAGGTTGATTATACGCCCTTAAAGCCGGTTACGAGCCCCTATGAAGCGCTGCCCGGAGATGCGCCCCTTATACACCCGGACGGCAACATTATGAGCCGCGCAAATCTTGTACGGGGGAACGCGGACGAAGCCATAAAGAATTCAAAGTACGTTGTGACCAGGAAGTATAAGACCTCCTGGCAGGAGCATGGCTTTATGGAGCCGGAGTGCTGCGTTGCTATGCCTGAAGGGGATGACGGACTCCTTATCTACACCACCAGCCAGTCGATCTATGATGTGCAGCGGGAATGCTCCACAATGCTTAAGATACCGGCTGAAAAGGTACACTGTCACGCTCCCCTTGTGGGAGGAGGCTTCGGCGGCAAGGAGGATATGTCTGTCCAGCAGTACGCTGCCCTAATGGCCTATATCACGAAGAAACCCGTCAAGATCAAATACACCCGTCAGGAGTCCCTTGCTTATCACGTAAAGCGCCATCCGATGGAGATGGAATTCACAACTGCCTGTGATGAAAACGGGATACTTACAGGTATGAAGGGCATAATCATCGCGGATACGGGAGCCTATGCTTCTCTCGGAGGTCCGGTACTCCACCGCGCCTGCACACATGCAGCGGGTCCCTATAATTACCAGAATATCGATATCTTCGGAATGTCGGTTTATACGAATAATGTGCCCTCGGGTGCGTTCAGGGGCTTCGGTGTTACACAGAGCTGCTTTGCAACCGAGATGAATATAAACCTTCTTGCGGAAATGGTGGGGATAGACCCCTTCGAATTTAGGAGAAGGAATGTGATAAAGCCCGGGGATATACTTCCGAACGGCCAGACCGCAGATCCCAACACAAATATGGCAGCCTGCCTCGACGCCGTTAAGGATGTCTACTACGGAAATAAATATGCGGGTATTGCCTGCGGCTTCAAGAATTCCGGTACCGGAATGGGAAAGAAGGACATAGGCCGCGTACTCTTAAGCGTAGAGGATGGAAATATACACATCCGTACCTCCGCCTCCTGTATGGGTCAGGGCATAGGACAGATGGTGCTTACGGAAATCTGTCATGTGACTGAGCTCGACCCCGGACTCTTTGTTTTCGAGGCCGCGGATACGGTACGTACCCCGGACGCCGGAACCTCCACCGCTTCCCGTCAGACCGTTATGACCGGCGAGGCTGCGAGAAGAGTAGGTGAGAAGCTGAAGGCTGCTCTTGAGGGAAAGACACTTAAGGAGCTTGAAGGGAAGGAATTCTATGCCGAATTTTCGGCCATTACAGACCCTCTGGGAGCCATAAAGGAAAATCCTGTAAGCCACATCTCCTATTCATACGGAGCCCAGGTCATTGTCCTCGATGATGATGGAAAGATCACAAAGGCAGTATCCGCCTTTGACGTCGGTACACCCGTAAATATCCAGTCCGTTGAGGGCCAGATAGAGGGCGGAATGGTAATGGGTATAGGCTACGGCGTAACGGAAAAGGTTGAGATCGAAGATGGCGAAATGAAGAGTAAGTTCGGAACGATCGGCTTTATGCGTTCAGATGCTGCGCCGGAGCTCGATGTCATACTCTGTGAGCCGAAGGAGGAGGATAAGCTTCCCTATTCCCTTGGTGCAAAGGGCTGCGGAGAGCTTTGCATGATCCCCACGGCTCCCGCCTGCGCGGGTGCATATTATAAGTATGACGGAAAGTTCCGTCAGAGCCTGCCTCTGGAGGATACGCCCTACAGAAGGGGCTGAGAAGAAGCAGCGATAATGATTTTTTTGCCATGTCCGCAGGTGGCGGGCCCCTTTTCCGGCCTGTCATTCTGCGGACATCTTTGAGGTTAAAAGTATAACGTGGTCCCCACCGGAGATACCTGAGCCAAAGGTTTCAGGAAGAAAGGTTCTTTTGATTTTTCGCCGGGAATGATTATAATAGATGCTGCCGATTGGCGGAGGGTAAGGGAATGAAAGAGTCTTTCAGGTTTCCGGACAAAAAAAGGATCTTTGATATCATACAGATAGGGCAGACCGGGGATGTACCCAGCAGGCTTTTTGACCTCTTTATCGTAACGAACATACTCTTAAACATACTTTCCCTGATACTCCTTACCTTTGAGTCCTTGTCAGGTTTTTTTCCTTTCTTTTACGCAGTAGAATATGTGACCATCTCCATATTCTGCGTGGAATACGCCCTTCGTATCTGGACCTCTGAATATCTATACGGGGAAAAGGGGATAAGGTCGGTAATAAGATTTATGCTTTCATTTGACGGCATTATAGATCTGTTTACCATCCTTCCCTTATTTTTCCTCGGAGGCTTCATAGCCTTCAGGTTCCTTCGGGTGGCAAGAATCTTTCATCTATTCCGTATTAATTCCGCCTATGATTCCTTTAACGTAATAACATCGGTAATATATGAGAAGCGTAATCAGCTGATATCGTCACTCTTTATCATATGGGTTCTGGTGCTGGCTTCATCTCTTTGCATGTATAATGCCGAGCATACGGCCCAGCCCGAGGTATTTAAGAATGCACTGTCCGGAATATGGTACAGTGTCGCCACCATTTTTACCGTGGGTTACGGTGATGTTTACCCGGTGACCCTGGTTGGAAAGATCATGGGGATGTGCATAACCTTCCTCGGAGTGGGGGCGGTTGCTATCCCTACGGGTATAATTTCCGCGGGCTTTGTGGAGCAGTATACGAAATATCAGGGAGAGCAGAGTAACAGCAGCGTGAGAAGTCTGAGGATAGATAATGACAGTGAATATAAGGGGAAGGAAACGGGGACACTGCCGCTGAAGGTCGTGCTGATAATCCGTGACGGTGAGGCTATAGTACCTCTTGACACCACCAGGATAAAATATAATGATGTCATTATCTACAGATGACAGCGTAAGCTCCGGCGGAGCTCGTCAAGCGCAAGTATCAGTGCTGCCGCCAGAGCAGGGCGGCTGCTTCTTTTAGAAGTCTCCATATCAATGGAGGTCATACGTAGCTTCGGATCAGGCTCTCTATCCCTCTGATGCACATTTATTCCGATCCCCGCCACAAGGGCACGGAACATCCCGCTTTCCACCTCCATATCTGTCTGGGTAAGTATTCCGCAGAGCTTCCGTTTGTTTACGAGAAGCTCGTTTTCTTTTATTTCCGGAGATATACCGTAGAGCTCCTTTAGAACTAAGGAGACAGTCCTTCCGACAGCGGCGGTAATGAAGCCCCAGTCGCTTATCATTGCGGATTCACCTGCAGCAGTATCCGGGCGTATCAGATAGGAGAGGTATATTCCCTGTCCTTCAGGCGAAGCAAAGCTTTTTCCGCTGCGTCCGCGGCCGGCAGTCTGCATTTCCGAAATGACCACCCGGCCGTCAGGCGCGTTTTTCTGTGCAAGCTCCATAAGGCTGCTGTTGGTGGATTCCGTTACTTTAAGGCAGGTAAGGTTCTCCATCCGTTCCGGAGAAAGCCCCGAAAGGAGAGTTCCCGCCGTGATGGCATCCGGTAGCTTTGTAAGCCGGTAGCCACGGTTTGTTACGGCTTCTATGGCGAAGCCCTCATCCCTTAAGCCCTTCACTGCGGTACTCACCGCTGAGCGGCTTATCCCAAGGCTTTTTCCGGCATCCTCTCCCGATATGAAATTTCCTCCGGCCCGGAACAGAAGGGCCAGGATCTTATCCTTCGTGGAAATTGACATATCTTAATTATAGCAGAAAAATGGCTTATGCTTTACTCCGTGACGGGTAAAAGATCCGCTTTAGTGAGGATGCCCCTTAGCATGGTTCCGAAGAAGCCAGCTAAGATTATCTTCAGTATGGCAGTCGGGATAAAGGGGATCACACAGGCAGCGAGTGCCGCATACAGTGAGCTGTTTGCAACTGCCATAAACCAGACGGTTCCTACCACGTAGTTTGCTGCCGCCCCAAGTATGAGCCACAGCCAGAGAAGAGGGCTTTTTACGCTTTTCTTAGACCCGAGCCCGGATATAAAGGCCATTATTGGGAAGGAAATGATAAAGCCGCCGGTCATTCCGAGAACGATACCGGGACCGCCGCTTAGATTGGCAAATACCGGTACGCCGACAGCGCCTAAGAGTACATAAATCAGAGAGGCAATGGTGCCTTTTTTCGGACCAAGGACCAGTCCCGCCAGAGGAACCGCAAAGGTCTGAAGTGTCAGGGGAACGCCTCCCGGGAGAGGTATGCTGATCTGCGCCAGGACCGCGATCATCGCGGTAAAGAATGCAATATAGCAGAGATCCCTGACATAGAGTGATGTTTTTTGAGTTGTAGTCATGATATCCTCCTTAAAAAGCCGATAGAAGAGATTTTAATCGGCTTTCGGAGGATTGTCAACATGATTTTAAAATAGCTTTACAATTCTCCGAAGATGATAAGGGTAATTATTTCCCATAACGTTCCCATATACATTCCCGGCTCCGGGAGGTATAATCATTTTCAGGATATCAACGAAAAAAGAGGTTTTGATCTTGGGGTTAAAGAGCTTTTCGCGACCTGTATAAACGGGGAGAGGGAGGATCAGAGCATACAGCCCTATATGATAGTGGGACATAGTGATAAGGACACGGTAATAAATGATGAGCTTCAGGACGGAATAGCCGGTGCGGGAGGTTACCGGGGAGAATTGTACTATCTGGAGGGTAAGGGAATCCTCCATGAGAGCATGACATTTGCACCCTTAGGCCTGCCTGCCGATACCGTATATGTTCTTAAAAACGGCAGTATTGAGATATCGGATACGGGAGAATTTTCGGTTGAAAGCTTTGATGACGCAGAGGATGAAGGCTGGGATCCTCTAAAGCACGGCTACTGGTCCTGGAACGGGGAAAGGGTTGATGAAGACAGATACCGGGAAATGCTTAGAGAAGCAACTAAGGATACAGACGGTCTTCCCATGTCCGGGATAGAATGGCAGGATAAGGATACCATTCTTGAGGAAATAAAGAGGAACCAATAGATTAAGGGTTCCGCTTTACACCGGGGTAAGATCACAGAATATCGGGAAGAGCATTAATGAGTGCTGTCGTATCCTCTTCAGTTGTGCCCCAGTCGGTGGCTAAGCGGATCACGGTATGATTATCATCATATTTTTCCCAGAAACCGTATTCTACCTTTTCTTCAATTGCTTTTAATAATCTGTTTTCCAGGATACAGAATATCTGGTTTGTAGGCGATCCGAAGTGCAGTCTGTATCCCTTTTCAGTAAGTGCCTTTCTTATCCTGTCTGCAGCCTTTATGGCAGGTTCTCCGATCCTTAAATACAGATCGTCCCTGAAAAGCTCGTCAAACTGGATCCCAAGAAGTCTTCCTTTTGCAAGAAGTGCACCGTGCTGCTTAATTAAGGTGAAAAGATGGGGTATCCTTTCCGGGTCAGGAACCACTACGGCTTCTCCAAACAGGGCTCCGCACTTCGTGCCTCCGATATAAAACGCATCGCAAAGTGCCGCAAGGTCGGGGAGAGTCACATCATTTTCGGGACAGGCAAGGGCATATGCAAGCCTTGCTCCGTCAACATATAAGGAGATCCCATAATTATCGCAGATTTCCCTAAAGGAACGAAGCTCATCCACGGAGTAAAGTGTTCCGTATTCCGTTGGATGGGAAAGATAGATCATCCCCGGGATGACCATATGCTCGTGATTTGCGTCATTGTAATAATCCTTAAGATACGCTTCCACAGTTCCGGGAGACAGCTTTCCAAGGCTATGGGGGAGGGAAAGGACCTTATGTCCTCCGGCTTCAATGGCTCCTGCTTCATGCACACTTATATGACCTGTCTCCGCAGAGATAACGCCCTGACAGTTGTTCAGCAGGGCATCTGTCATAACTGCATTTGTCTGCGTTCCACCTATAAGAAACTCGACAACAGCGGCTTCACAATTGCAGGCCATCCTTACCCTGTTTCTTGCAGATACGGTTATTTCATCCGATCCGTATCCCGGTGTTTCCATAAGGTTTGTCTTAACCATACGTTCCATTATCAAGGGATGTGCACCCTTTGAATAATCACAGCCGAAGCTGAGTTTTCCGTTCATTTTGTCTTTGTCTCCTATTTACGTTCTAAGTGCTTTCATTCTCAGGATAAGATAGAACATATTCCGCTTTTCGTCAATCAAAGGTTTATCCCGGACTTTGCAGATATTTAATCAAAATGTGACTTTTGGCGTCCGAATCATATCATTACCAATATCATATACAGATAGGCTTAAATTAGGTATAATGGCTATAACATTGCGGAATTAAGACGAAAGAGAAAAAGGAGTATATCAGTGGTTCTATTTGTAAATGCCTGTGTACGCAGTGAATCGAGAACAAGGAAGCTTGCCGGTACCTTGCTTGCAAAGCTTACAGACAATTATGATGAGATCAGATTGGAGAATGTGAAGTTCCAGGTTACTGATGAAGTATTCCTGAAAAACAGGGACAGGCTGATCGAGAGCAGGAAATTCAATGACAGATCATTCGATATGGCAAGGCAGTTCGCGGCTGCAGAGACTGTTGTCATAGCGGCGCCATATTGGGATCTGTCATTTCCTGCATCACTTAAGCAGTACATAGAGCATATCAATGTTATCGGTATTACTTTTGAATATACACCTGAGGGAATTCCCCGGGGCTTATGCAAAGCGAAAAAGCTATATTATGTCATGACTGCCGGTGGGAACTATGTTCCCGAGGAATTCGGCTTTGGGTACATAAAGGCTCTTTGTGAGAATTATTATGGCATCAGGGATGTAGAGCTTATCAAGGAAACAGGCCTGGACATCTAGCCGGAGATCTTTTGATCAAAGCCCCAAAGTTGTGGTACACTTTCTCCGGTAAATTCATTTGTATAAGGAGCCGAGCTATGCCAAAGTATGATTTTGATTCCTATTTATTGTACGAACTGAAAAAACGGGATGTGTATTCCGTAAAAATAAGAGTGATCTTAAAGGAGCAGGTGAACGGAGAGGTTCTTTCAAAGGCAGCCGAAAAAGCGTTTCAGAGGTTTCCGTATTTCAGAAAGACTGTTTCCGTTAATGAGGAGGGAGCTTATGTTTTTGAGCCCTGCAATAAGCCTGTTTCGGTGACGGAGGGCGACAGAAAGGTCCGCCTCGGAACAGATGAGACCAATGGTCTTCTGTTTGCGATCACCTATGAGAATAACGACGTTTTTTTCTCCTTTTCCCATAACTTTTGCGGAGGCTGCGGCGCAATGCGCTGGATCAAGGCCACTCTTTGGCAGTACCTGACTTATCTTGGATATGATGTGGATACGAAAGGTATCTTGACGGTTGACACGCCAATAACGGCTGAAGAACAGGCTGAGCCGGATCCTGCTTCGCTGCCCGGGGATGAGCCGCTCGGAAGGCTGAATTTCACTATGGATTCCTTCGTACCGAGAATGGACTATATGGAAAGAATGAAGGATCCAGACGGTATTGACGGCTATTATCCGATCCGTATCCCGAAGAATTGTCTGATGAAATTTGCACGTGATAATGACGGCAGCCCCAACTCGATCTTATCCGCGGTTCTGTATAAAATGTGCCTTATGGTATTTCCTGGGGAAACTAAGTTTACTGCCGGTATCGCCAATAACTACCGGGAGGATGTGGGCTGTCCCTTAACCTACAGAGATATAGTCCGGGAAATGCATATTCAGTATGATGACAGGATGAGGGACTGGTCTGTCGACAAGCTCTCAACTGTTACAAGAAGCCAAATGTACATTCAGATGCAGCCGGAGGAAAGCTGGGACAGATGCCGGAGGGTGGATGTGCTCCGGAGTCAGATAGATTCTATGCCGGATCTCGAAAGCAAGGTGAATTATGCCTTTGAAAACAGCCTTACGACCCATGGGATACCATCGACCTTTCATATAAGCTATGTGGGTAAGGTCGACTGGGGCGGCCTTAAAAGCTTTATCGACGGCGTGTTTTCGCTGACAATTGCACATTTAATGTGTGAGGTCAACGCAACCGAAGAATATTTCTTTATTAGCTTCCATACGGTAAGAAAGGACGGTAAATACTTAAAGGAATTCCTTAAGGTTCTGGATGAGGAAGGGATCACCTATTCGGTGGGAGACCTGACAGATAGACAGCTGCCGGTTACTGTATTGCCTTAAGGAAGCCCCCAATTAGACGAATAGAATACCCCAGGGTAGAGAAATAAAAAGAAATGTGCTAATATACAAAAGGTTTTTCACCAATGCATCACCAATTTATGAAAACGTGGGAAGTGCTGTAAATTCAGGGATTTCTTACGTGACAGAGGATAGATTGGTGCAGAAATGGTGACAGACCTTTTGTATTTATAATGAAAACACAGTAAGATCAATACTTTTAGAAGGAGTGATATAAAAATGAAACTAGGAATCGCGCCGACCTGACGATTTCGATGTATCTCCTTATCATTGCTTAAAAGACCATAAAGCCTTATGGATACTGAATTCCTTAAGGTACCTTATTTCGATAAAACTCATTATAACTCTATGTAATTCTGAAAAAATTGGTACGTAAATGGTACCGGAAAAGTGAAACTAGATGTTATATCAAAATGAGCCCTAATACTTGAATGAAGTGGCACTTAGCCTTAAGTGCCTTGATCAATACAAAACGAACCCGTCCGGGAATGTCAATGACAGAGAAGATTGCTCTGGTGATTGACGTGCATGGGCGGGTTTGTTATTTTGAGACATTTTAAGAATAGAGAATGTCGGTTTGAATGTCGGTTTGTATTGCTAGAATGTCGCTAATGATATATGATTATACGTATAGAAATCCATTTGGAGAGAGGACGTTTTATATGAGTCAATACGTTGAATCTGAAAAAGTAGAATTAAAAGTAAAGTATACAGATACAATCTGCAAAGAAATTGTGGCATTTCTTAACGCGGATGGTGGTCATATTATTATTGGTGTTAGTGATGATGGTAATGTAGTTGGTGTTGAAAAAATAGACGAAACGCTAAAGAAAATATCAGATGTCATTACTATGCAGATTGAGCCGAATCCTCAGGAAGAAATAAGAACGGAGCTTAAGTTTGACTCTGGAAGAACATTGATTGTTTTATATGTATCCAAGGGAACAAGAAATATATATTGCCAGAAAAAATATGGGTTTTCTTCCAGTGGTTGTTCTATTCGAATTGGTACTACTTGTGAGGAAATGACTGCAGAGCAGATTCGTGTAAGGTATGAAAAAAACTTTTACGATGAAGAATACATGATAAAGAAAAGAGCTTCGCGTTCGGATCTTTCCTTTAGAGAACTTAAAATATACTATGCAGAGAAAGGATTTCATGTTGATGATTCTTCGTTAGAGGCTAATTTTAATTTGCGAAATAAAGATGGAGAATATAACCTCTTGGCGGAACTATTAGCTGATAAGAATAATATTCCTTTCAATTTTGTGAAGTTTAATGGGGAAGATAAAGCAGCTATATCAGAACGGAATGATTATGGATATGGGTGTGTACTGTCGGTTTATGAAAAGATAAAATCAAGGTTGTCAGCAGAAAATATCTGTATTTCGGATACTACGACAAGACCACGTAAGGATAGGTATCTCTTCGATTACGATGCAGTTAATGAAGCTGTTCTTAATGCGTTGGTACATAATGATTGGACGATTACAGAACCTCAGATATCTGTATTTAGTAATCGGATGGAGATAATCTCACATGGTGGCTTACCAAGAGGAATGACGGTAGACGATTTTTATGAAGGAATCAGTCATCCGAGAAATTCAACGCTGATGCGAATCTTCCTCAATATGGGCCTAACTGAGCATACTGGGCATGGAGTGCCTACTATTATTAATAAATACGGCAAGGAAGTTTTTGAGATTACGGAGAACTATATTAAGTGCAAAATACCATTTGATACAAAAGTCTTAGAGATGCGACAAAAAAATGTCGGTTTGAATGTCGGTTTGAATGTCGGTTTGAATAAAACAGAAAAAGCTGTCCTTGGATTATTGATTGAGACTCCGAATAAAACAGCAGATGAAATGGCAAGCGAAGTCGGCGTAACAAAAAGAACGATTGAACGCTCTTTTGTTAGCTTACAGAAAAAAGGCAAAATTGAGCGAGTTGGTTCTAAGAGAGATGGCATGTGGGTGGTAATAAAATAGATATGTGTAAATTGATTGACACAAACAACTGGCAGTTTACCTACTATTGTTAGCACCCACTTAGCATGACCCGTTTTTAATGCGCTGGATTGTCGCCAGATTGATTGATATACTGTCAATCAGTCTGTAGAAAGGAAGATTCCGAAGGGAGTCCCCTACCAAGCGACAATCCTTCGGAATCCATGGTG
>JAFTEC010000071.1 GCA_017453865.1 Lachnospiraceae bacterium | reverse complement strand
GTCAAAGCCGGTTCCGAGAAGCTCACACCTGCATTCATCAAGTACCCCCTTGGATGAAAGCTTCATGGCAAGATTGAGCCCGGTCTGGCCTCCGATACCCGGAAGTATGGCATCAGGCCTTTCGTATCTTACTATCTTTGCAAGATACTCCAGTGTCAGAGGCTCCATATATACCTTGTCCGCAACGTAAGGATCCGTCATTATGGTCGCGGGATTTGAATTGCAGAGTATTACCTCATAGCCCTCCTCCCTTAAGGCGAGACAGGCCTGGGTCCCTGCATAGTCAAATTCTGCGGCCTGCCCTATCACTATGGGTCCGGAGCCTATCACCAGTATCTTATGTATATCCGTTCTTTTCGGCATCAGCTCTTTCTCCTCTCCATCAGCCCCAGGAATTTCCGGAAAAGATAAATACTGTCATTCGGACCCGGTGCGCTCTCGGGATGATATTGTATGCCAAAGGAAGGATCCGATACGTGCTCGATCCCCTCAACCGTATTATCAAGTATATTAATGTGGGTAACCTTCAGGCCCACGGTTTTCAGACTGTTCTCCTCCACCGCATAAGAATGATTCTGCGATGTGATATCAACGCGCCCCGTGCTTAAACTCCGTACCGGGTGATTGCCGCCCCTGTGTCCGAATTTCAGCTTATAGGTCCGGGCTCCGTAGGAAAGGGCGAGTATCTGGTGTCCTAAGCAGATCCCGAATGCAGGGATCCTTCCGTGAAGGCGCCTTACCGTATCTATTGCAGGCATAACATCCTCCGGGTCTCCGGGTCCGTTTGAGATAAAAAGTCCGTCAGGCGAAAGAGAGCTTATAAATTCCGGATCGCTGTCGTATGGGACCACGGTCACCCTGCAGCCCATAGCTGAAAGCTGCCTTAAGATATTCTTCTTGATCCCGCAGTCGATAGCCACAACGGAAAAAGCCTCTGTTCCTGACGGCGCTACTTCATATACCTTCCGGGTACTGACTTGTCTAACCTGATCCGCCGGAAAGCTATATCCCCGAAGGGCGGAAAGAGCCTCCGCATCCGGCGTACTGTTATCTGTTATCATAACCCTTGAGCTCCCGTAGTCCCTTATCCTCCTCGTAAGAAGCCGGGTGTCTATGCCGCAGACCCCGGTTATATCATACTTCTCCATTATCTCCGAAAGCGTCCGGCTGCACCTGAAGTTTGAAGGCTCGTCTGTATAGTCCCTTACTATCAGAGCTCCGAGGGACGGCGTTTCGGTCTCAAAGTCATCGTCATTTATGCCGTAATTTCCGATGACGGTATAGGTCATTACGACCGCCTGCCCCGTATATGAGGGGTCGGACAGTATCTCCTGATAGCCCGCCATCGAGGTATTAAATACCAGCTCCAGCTTCTTTTCCGAGCTGCTCCCGAAGCCGTAACCCCTGAAGACTGTGCCGTCCTCAAATATGATCTTCCGTGTCAGATCTGTACGGTCCTTTTCCGTCATCATATCCCGCTCGCTCCATAATTCGTAAGGACCCTTGCGCTCGGGTCGTTTACGTTGCAGCCCTCCCAGTCCTTATTCGGCATCCAGAAGTCCGGTATCATTTCAGACTGTCCGGGATAGTTTTCTTCAAAGATCTCGCGGTAGAGAAGGCTTTCCTTTGTAAAAGGCACCGCATGGGTGTATTTCTTTCTTAAGCTTTCAAACTCATCATCACTATACCTTTCCTCCGCAAATTCCTTTAGGTCGTCCACCATTGAATGACCCACGGCGTCCGAGAATGCAGCCTTTTCGCGCTGGAGTATTGACTCCGGGAGCCAGCCGTTTTCTTCAAAGGCATGGCGGAGCAGATATTTACCCTTATTGTAGACATTCATTTTTATTGCGGGATTCAGTCCCATAACGTACTGCACAAGCTTCAGATCACCGAATGGAACCCTTGCTTCAAGGGAATTTGCGGAGATACATCTGTCTGCCCTTAGAACGTCGTAGTAGTGAAGCTCACGTATCCGCTTTTCGGACTCCTCCTGGAATGCCTCGGCGTTCGGAGCGAAATCCGTATATTTGTAGCCGAACATCTCATCCGAGATCTCACCGGTAAGGAGTACCCGGATATCCGTATTCTCGTGGATATACTTACAAACGAGATACATCCCCATGCTTGCTCTTACGGTGGTAATATCAAAGGTCCCAAGGATCTTTATGACCTCCGGAAGGGCGGCTATGACCTCCTCCTTTGTCATAATCACATCCGTGTGTTCCGCTCCGATATAGTCCGCCACCTCCCTCGCGTATTTGGAATCAATGGAATCCCTGTCCATTCCTATGGAAAAGGTGCGTATTTTTGTCCTCGGCATAAGCCTTGCCGCAATAGCGCAAACAAGAGAGGAATCCAGTCCTCCGGACAGGAGAAACCCTAAAGGTGCATCGGCGTCCAGCCTTTTACTTACACCGCTTACCAGAAGCTCCCTTATCTTCTCCGAAGCCTTATCCGCGTCATCTGCACTTACGAGCGTTACTCCCGCAGGATCACGGTAGCGGATAAATTCACCGTTTATATAATAATATCCGGGCGGGAAGGGGAAGACCTTTTCAACGATGTCCACTATCCCCTTTGGCTCTGAACAGAACACTATGGAGCCGTTTGGGAGGTATCCGTAATAAAGCGGCCTTATCCCGATCGGATCTCTCGCTGCCACGAGCTTCCCGCTCTTACTGTCATAGATCACCATTGCAAATTCCGCGTCGAGCCTTCCGAACAGTGATACGCCGTATTCCTCAAAAAGAGGCAGTATTATCTCGCAGTCGGAGTTACTTACGAATCTGTGTCCCTTTCCGATAAGCTCCTTCCTTTGGTCCCTCCAGCAGTAGATCTCTCCGTTGCAGACTACCTTATTATCCTTATAGGAAAAGGGCTGCATCCCATAGGCCGTGAGACCCATTATCGCAAGCCTGTTAAAGCCGAGGAGCGTATTTCCGCACTCCTCCATCCTGGTCATATCGGGTCCCCTGGATGTAAGTCTTTCTAGGCACTCTTTTGCTTTTTCAAAAGTTACCGCTGTTTTGTCTTCAAAACCGATTATCGCACACATATTTTCTTATCCCTTTACTATCCTGTCTACTGCCGCAACCGTGTTTTCGTGGCTCCCGAAGGCCGTAAGCCTGAAATAACCCTCTCCGTGAGGCCCGAAGCCCGAGCCCGGGGTTCCCACCACACCGGCGGTTAAAAGGAGATGATCAAAGAATTCCCAGCTTGTCATATTGTCCGGGGTCTTAAGCCAGATATAGGGTGCATCCGTTCCTCCCGAAACGGAAAAACCGGCTTTACTTAAGCTGTCCTTAATATAGGACGCATTTTCCATATAGTAATCCACAAGTGACCGTATCTCCTTCTGCCCCTCCTCTGAGTACACCGCTTCACCTGCTCTCTGGACGATATAGGGAGCACCGTTATATTTGGTGCTGTGACGCCTTGCCCATAGCTCATTTAAGCTGACTCCGTCCCTTTTTAATGCCTTCGGAACCACTGCGTAGCCCAGCCTTAACCCGGTGAAGCCGGCATTTTTTGAGAAGGAATGGAGCTCTATCGCGCACTTTGAAGCATCCCTGCACTCATAGATACTGTGGGGAATATCATCCGACCTTATGTAGGCTTCGTATGCCGCGTCAAAGATTATCACGGAGCCGTTCTCATTGGCATAGTCGACCCAGCTCTGGAGGCCCTTTCTGTCGATAACAGAGCCCGTAGGGTTATTTGGTGAACAGAGGTAGATAAGGTCCGGCACCTTCTCCGGAAGCTCCGGGGAAAAATCATTTTCCGCGGTGCAGGGCATGTAGATGATCCCTGAATAGCCCTCCTTTTCCTTAAGGAACTCTCCGCCCCGTCCGGCCATTATATTGGAATCCACATATACCGGGTACACGGGGTCACAGACGGCGATGGTACTCTTTATATCAAATATCCCCTGTATATTCGCGGAGTCACACTTCGCTCCGTCGGACACAAAGATCTCGTCAGCCTCAATATCGCAGCCCCTTTTCCCGAAGTCATTTTCTCTGATGGCTTCCCGCAGGAATCCATAGCCTCTGTCCGGCGCGTAGCCCCTGAAGCTTGCCTTTTCTGACATCTCATCAACGGCAGTATGCAGAGCCTTAATTACCGAAGCCGTGAGGGGAAGCGTTACGTCACCTATCCCCAGACGTATGATCTTCTTATCCGGATTTTTTCCGCTATATTCATTTACCTTCCTTGCTATTTGGGAAAATAAGTAGCTTCCCTGAAGCTTCTTAAAGTTTTTATTTATCCTGACCATTTCTCAAACCTCTATCTCTCCCGTAAATACTGTTTCCGCAGGTCCCGTCATATATACGTGGGAATCCTCTTCCCTCCATTCAATATCTATATCTCCTCCGAGGACATGGATAGTCGCTTTTCTGTCTGTTAAGCCGTTAAGCACCGCTGCCACCAGAGTCGCGCAGCACCCGGTTCCGCAGGCTAAGGTTTCTCCGGTTCCCCTTTCCCAGACACGCATCCTGATATTAGTCCTGTCAATGATACGCGCAAATTCAACATTTGTGCGCTTTGGGAAAAGCTCCAGATTTTCAATGAGCGGTCCCGCTTTATCGATTGCCGTCCCGTCCGGATCCTTAAAGATCACGGCGTGGGGATTCCCCATGGATACGGCGGTTATCCTAAACTCCTCATTCCCCACGGTCACGCTCTCGTTTATGAAGCTGTCCTTATCGGAAATAACGGGGATTCTTTCCGGGATAAGCTCCGGCTCCCCCATATCGACCCTTATGAGCAGGGCCTTTCCGTTCTTTTCCTTTATTATGCTTATAGGCTTTATCTTACCGAAGCTCTCGATAAGAAGCTCCCTTTTGTCCGTAAGACCGTTATCAAATACATATTTTGCGACGCTTCTTATGCCGTTACCGCACATCTCCGCCCGGCTTCCGTCCGCGTTATACATTTCCATCTCGAAATCCGCTTTTTCCGAAGGATTAATAAATATCACTCCGTCGGAACCGATGCCGAAATGCCTGTCACTTAAAAAACGGACGAGCTTCGGCCTGTTTTTTCCCGGAAGCCTTTCATTAAAGCCGTTGATATACACATAGTCATTTCCACAGCCGTGCATTTTTGTAAACTTAAGCTTCATACCCTTTTCCTCTTAATAATTGCTGCCATCCCTGTTCTTATAGGATCCGCTCTCCCCGAACATCCCCTTAAATGCAGAAAAAAAGACACTTCGGACATCAGTCCAAAGCGCCTTTGCTTTTTCAAAATGAAATATAAACCGTTTAAGCGGAATAGTCAAGGGGAGATTCCCCGGTCCGTTTTGTTACTGTTAAGCGCCGAGCCACGCACTTATTACGTGGCTACGGCTCAAAATACTTGGCTGGCCGTTTTCCTCTTCAGTCCTTCGGAAGACGATGGAAAACCATAAGGAAATGCAGCTGCTTTATGTTTATTTCCTCGGTGGACATTCCTGCAAGTTTTGCAGCTTCTTTTGCTCCTTCTCTTGTCCAGTAGGTGCTTCCTGTATGTACATATTTTCCGTCAAAATCGTTACGGACCTCGTATAACTCCCATTCGGGATCTCCTGCTGCGTTGAAGATATATCCGCCTGAAATATTCTCCAGTTCTTTCTCATCAAGCATATTCATAGTCATTTTTCATTCCTCCCTCCAGAGCGAATGCTTGTCAGTATGTTTTATATCTATATATACGGAGGAAAATAAAAAATGGCAGGTAGTCAGGGGAGTCAGTGGGGACGGTATCTCCTGGCTCCCTTCTCACACGGAGAGCGCCGCAGAAATAAATCCCAAAAACAGCGGGTGGGCCTTATTGGGTCTCGATTTGAATTCGGGATGAGCCTGTGTTGCAAGGAACCAGGGATGTGAGGGAAGCTCCATCATCTCCACTATCCTGCCGTCCGGTGAAACTCCGGAGATCTTCAACCCTGCTTTTGTGAGGGCATCCCTGAATTCATTATTGACCTCATATCTGTGGCGGTGTCGTTCGCTGATATCCTCCTTTCCGTAAAGCCCAAAGGCCTTTGTGTCTTTCTTCAGCCTGCAGGGATAGGCTCCGAGCCTTAATGTCCCTCCTATATCCGTAAGTCCCTCCTTGTCAGGCATTATGTGGATAACGGGATGGGTTGTATCCGGATCCTGCTCTGTTGAGTTGGCATCCTGAAATCCCAGCACATTTCTCGCGAACTCCACTATGGCAAGCTGCATCCCGAGGCACAGTCCCAGATATGGGATATCATTTTCCCTTGCATATCTGATGGCTGTCAGCATTCCTTCTATACCCCGGTGTCCAAAGCCTCCGGGAACTATGATGCCGTCCACATCCTCCATCATACCGGCGATATTATCTCCGGTGATATCCTCGGATGAGATCCACTTTATATCTATCTCCGCCCTGTTCTCGGCTCCCGCGTGCTTCAGTGCTTCCACCACGCTAATATATGCATCATGAAGTGAAACATATTTCCCCACAAGGGCGATCCGTACCTTCTTTTCCGGATGCAGCATTCTCTCTACCATATCCGACCAGTTCCTGAGATCCGGCTTGTTATTCGGAAGCTTCAGCGCCTCAAGGACCCTGTCTGCAAGCTCTTCTTCCTCCAGTGCCAGAGGAGCCGCGTAGACAGTCGGCAGATTCAGATTCTGTATCACGTTTTTCTTCGGTACATTGCAAAACAGGGAGATCTTTTCCCTTATGTCATCATCAAGGGGCTTCTCTGTACGGCTTACTATGATATCCGGCATGATCCCCAGGCTCATAAGCTCCCTTACACTCGCCTGGGTAGGCTTGGTCTTCAGTTCCCCGGAAGCATGCAGATACGGGATAAGTGTTACGTGGATAAGAATCACGTTATCGGGGCCGGTCTCCTGCTTAAACTGCCTTATTGCCTCGATAAAGGGCTGGCTCTCGATATCTCCCACGGTTCCGCCCACCTCTATTATGGCGATCCTTTCATCATTATTACCGTGATCCCTGAAGAACCTGCTCTTTATCTCGTTTGTGATATGGGGAATGACCTGTACCGTCCCGCCGCCGTATTCGCCGCGCCTCTCCTTATTTAAGACCGACCAGTAGATCTTTCCAGTGGTGACATTGCTGTTGGAATCCAGCTCCTCATCTATGAACCTCTCGTAGTGGCCAAGATCGAGATCCGTCTCTGTGCCGTCCTCGGTAACAAATACTTCCCCGTGCTGCACAGGATTCATTGTTCCGGGATCGATATTTATATATGGATCAAATTTCTGTATCGTGACCCGGTAGCCTCTCTCCTTTAAGAGCCTCCCAAGGGAAGCCGCAGTTATACCCTTCCCGAGACCGGAAACCACTCCTCCTGTCACAAAAACATATTTTACCGACATATTTCCCTCCACTGATTAAAGGGTTTTCAACCCATTTTTTAGGATAGAAAAAAAGGCACTCCGGACCCCGGTCCAAAGCGCCATTGCTTAGATAAATGAAATATAAACTTTTTACTCCCGTTAGTCAAGGGCAGCGGAGAAGACAACGCCCTGTTTCAAGTGAATCAATAGTTCCGTAATACTACAGAGCATATTAGTTTTTCCGTTGCCGGCACTTCCTGTCAAAACATAGTATCTGCTCTGAGCCGCTTCCGCCAAATTAATAATATCCTGAAATGCTACTTCATAAGGCATATCTTCTATATTAATAGATTTTATTGCATTATTTATTCTCATTTTTTATCAAGCCTATCTTGTACTAAACAAACTTTCTGGTTACGGCTTCTAGGTTTATCAGGGTATAAATAGGCAACCATGCTTTCCTTAAATAATTCTTTTACGACATCCCTGACTGTATTGGTTAATGCTGCATATCCTAACGATTCTGCAATTTCATTCATAGATAGATTCCCTTCTCTATTCAATGTAGCAATGATAAGTTCTTTTATCTCCTCCCTACTTCTTCGAGTTCTATGGTTCGTGTCGGACAATATCTTATCTATCTCTACATTATCATCCTTAACAGTATTTTTATCGTGTCCAGTAAATATCGGATGAATCGGCAATTCTATTTCAAAATAACTTCTTTCCTCATCAGTCAGAAATTTGGGTTCTTTAGAGCCGTTTTCCTTCATCGCTCTGACAATTAGTGGCACTCCGGTATTCCTTCCCTCCGCCATCTTTAATTCTTTAAGGAAATCACCTATACGGCGGTTTCTATATCTCTTTGATATTAACACTCTCCTCTCCAAATCTTCATCAGATATAGACCAGTCTGGTCCTGGCAGGCTTAATATTGTCAATTTCTCAGGTGTAACCGTCACGGTTATTGGCTCATGAATCTGATATGACTTGTGGTATACGGCATTAGTCAAAGCTTCCTCAATAGCCTGATACGGCCAATTAAAGACCCTTATGGCTTCAGCACGATCGGGAACCTTTGTCACATATTCCTTTAGAATATAGTTCTGTATATACGACAAGGCATCCCGAAGCTGCTTATCCAATGGTCCTCGAAATATTTTCTCCGTCATACCCATTCCTGTTGGATCTGGTTTATCAACTACCTCTATCCTTGAATATTCAAAATATTCCTCAGGATCATCATTGAAAAACATTAGTCCTACATTCAATGGCTTACGATATTCCACTGGGCCTCTGACTAACTTCATATCAGTTGCAACGTCTCCAATAGACCTAGCCATTACACTTTTATGCAAATCACTCCCTACCGCCTTTAGATATTCAGCCATTAGGCTTAACCGCATATCATCAACATTCGCATGGTAGTTAATCCTGTCATCAAACGGGACACTTCTTGCCATTTCAATAAGTTCCCGTTCCTCCATATGGTTAGCCTTCATCGTTCTGGATGCTTTTCTTATCCAATAAACTTTGGGACTTTTTGTCTCGTTTATATTTTTTTTCTTTTTTCTGCTAATTGTTAGGTCGTTTTGTTCGAAATTAGGTTGTTCATCATTATTCTGTTCCGAGTAAATTTTTTCAGGGCTCTTGTATGGACGTTCTTCGCCTCCAGGCACCCAAAGTACAAGAATATCCTTGCCATCAACTGTATAAGGTTCAACCACCGGGATATATCTTGGTTCAATAAGATTGCACTTATTCAGCAAATCCAGCTGAATTTGGTCAAGCGATTCCGGATTTAATCCTTTAATTGGAAATACAGGTCTTCCATTTTCCTCCTCAATCCCGATAATTATGTAACCGCCACCAAGATTATCAAAATCATTAGCAAATGCAGTAATAGAATGTATAATAGGCTCCGGATTCCAATCAGCCTTATATTCAATGCGGGTACGTTCTACAGTCCTTTGACGTATTAAATCTTCAATGTTTATAGGTAAAGCCATGTTTTTCTCCTTAACTTGCTCTCTAACTTTCTCCTTAACTTGCTCCTTATTATATCAAAGTGCAAGTTAAAACACAAGTTATTATAAAAGCATTTATATATCAACAAGGCTGTTACAAAGTACTCATCGCCAAACAAAATGCTCGCCTTTGCAGGACTGGATCCAGGCTATTATCAGTCTGGCATCGCTGAACATCGTGGCCGAATGGTAAAACGTGGTTCTTCACACCTTCGCTATGCTTTATATAATTGCTGCCTGCCTCTTATTCGGTATGACATGACTTTTGCGAGCTATTATGCAAAAAGAGAGCTGAAGGAAAGCCTCACAAAGTCGCAATGGCTCATGTTGCAAAAAAGTTAGTCAGGATCATTTTTACACTAGAGAAAAAGACATTGACTACAATCCCAATCTAATTCGCTGATTAATAGTGGATAATCAGTTTTCGTTTGAAGCCTCCGTTTACGAAGGCTTGTTTGCTATGCAACAATCCAACTTTTCTAAAAATATAGCGTTACCTATTAACATCTAATAGTTTGGGTCTCCTTTATCCTATTTTCCAAAATAAATACTATGTTCTTAATGCTCTTTATTGATTTACTTCTATGTGTTGGAGTATTATAAAAGTAACATTATTGTTATAGATTGCGGGAGGTTTGTTATGTCCTTTAATGCATTTGACGCAAACCATAAAGATGTTGATATTTCAGCTGGCATACCAAAAGATATTTCTATAGAGGATACCTTTTTCTGTTACGGTTGTAATTGTGATTTACACATTAAAGCTATCAATTCCACTAAACGTGCTGCACATTTCGCTGGGTACCACGAATCATGGTGCGATGAAATTGATACAAAGACCACAGATAATGACCATATCGCCAATTACAGATTAACCAACCAATCCTTACAAAGCTTTCTTAGCAAGATTCAAGCTGATG
>JAFTEC010000070.1 GCA_017453865.1 Lachnospiraceae bacterium | reverse complement strand
CCGAAGATCCTTGGTATCGGCGAGATACAGAAGGTTCTGCAGAATCTGCTGAAGGAGGGTATAAGCATAAGGGATCTCCTTACGATCTTCGAGTCCCTCGCGGATAACGGTGCGACGACCAGAGATACGGACATACTTACGGAATACTGCAGACAGGCTTTGAAGCGGGCCATAAGCGCCAGATACTTCCAGATGGGAGAGAGCACCAGCGTGGTGACACTGGATCCCGCCATAGAGCAGGAGATAATGGCAAGTGTGAAGCAGACGGAGCAGGGCTCCTACCTTACCCTTGCCCCTGACAGAACGAAGGCCATAATGGCTTCCGCTGAGGAGGAAGTGAGAAAGCTGGAGGATATGGGGCGTAATCCGATAGTCCTGACTTCACCGATAGTAAGGATCTATTTCAAAAAGCTGTCAGAGGATTATATCAAAGACCTGATAGTGATATCATATAATGAGATAGAGAGCAGCGTGGAGCTGCAGTCGGTGGGGATAATAACCGCATAATATGATAATAAAGAAGTTTACCGCAAAAACTGAAGAAGAGGCGACGAGACAGGCGAAGGCAGAGCTGGGTGAGGGCGCTGTGGTGATGAATGTTCGCACCGTGAAGCCGGCAGGGCTTTTCGGTTTTTTCAAGCGGGCTCAGACCGAGGTTACTGCAGCCATCGAGGAAGTGTCCGACTCCAATGTGTCGAATTCAAAGCCCGTGCAGCTTCCCCCGTACAGGCCGGAGGTGAAAACGGGCCGCACCATGCCGCTGGAAAGCGCTATGAAGGACCCCTCTGATATCGATCTCTCGGCAGTAAGGGATGCCGCGAGGAAGATAGACGAAAGCGGGAAAAAGGCGGAAAAGGAAGACAGGGAGAAGGAAAGGACTCCGGAGGAAAAGGATGCGAAGGTCCTGAAGGACAGCGGGGATTCAAGCCGTGCCATTTCGGAAAAGCTTGACAGCATACATTCCCTTATCGAGAAGCAGATAAAAAATGAGCATTCCGAGGAGGGGGCCCACGACGAGACGGAGGGCGCGGAGCCCAAGGAAAATGATGAGATAAGCAGATTCCTGGAGCTTATTTCCGAGACCCTGAAGGACAATGAGGTGGATGAAAAATATGTGAAGAGCATCGTTGAGGAGGCAAGACAGCTTAGAAAGCCGGGTGTTTCCATAGATTATATGCTCTCAGGGATCTACCAGAGGCTTATTTTGAAGTTCGGGGAAGCAGCGACCATAGAAAAGAATGCGTCAGAACCCGAAGCGGTATTTTTCCTCGGGCCTACCGGGGTCGGAAAAACCACCACCATTGCGAAGATCGCATCAAGGCTCGTTGTGCAGGATAAAAAAAGGGTGGCACTTGTCACAACCGATACCTACAGGGTAAAGGCAGCGGAGCAGCTCCGTACCTACGCGGATATACTTAATGTGCCCTTCAGGATAGTTTATGTGGATGACGATATGAGGAGCGCCCTGAACGAATTTAAGAATTTTGATTTCGTCCTTGTGGATACAGCCGGTCATTCCCCGAAGAATAATGAGCAGATAGGAAACCAGAAGCAGTTCATAGATCTTACCCGTGACACCATGAGGATCACGGTATATCTGGTGGTATCGGTGACCACAAAGTACAGGGATCTTCTGAATATTGCCGATACCTATTCAAAGCTGGTGGACTACAGGATAATATTTACAAAGCTTGACGAGACCACGACTCTCGGCAATATGCTGAATCTGAAGCTCCATACGGGATCGGAGATCTCCTACGTGACCGACGGTCAGGATGTGCCGGATGACATTGAGATATTTGATGCCCAGAAAACGGTAAGGGTCCTTCTGGGCGGCAAGGGAACAGATTGACAAGGCAAATGAGGTTTTTAAGTGGATCAGGCCGATAAACTACGGAATATCATAAAAGCTAATCAGGTCGCCCAGCAGAATACCGCACGGGTCATCACCGTTACCAGCGGCAAGGGCGGAGTTGGCAAGTCAAATGTCGCCATCAATCTCGCCGTGCAGTTCAAGAATGCGGGTAAGAGAGTGATCATTTTTGACGCCGATTTCGGACTGGCGAATATCGAGGTTATGTTCGGTGCCATTCCCAAGCACAGCCTGGCAGACCTGATATATCAGGGTGCTTCCATAAGGGATGTGATCACCTGGGGTCCAATGGGCATAGGCTTCATTTCCGGAGGATCCGGTATAGCGGGTATGGGGAACTTAAGCCGTGACCACCTGGATTACCTTATCCGCAATCTTTCCGAGCTGGATACCATGGCGGATGTTATAATAATAGATACGGCAGCGGGAATATCGGAGGCGGTGCTTGAGTTTCTCGTGGCAAGCAGGGAAATACTCCTTGTTACCACACCTGAGCCCACATCCATTACAGACTCGTATTCCTTACTAAAGGCCTTGAATCTTCATTCGAAGTTCAATAAGGACGAGACAAAGGTAAAGGTCATCACCAATAAGGTGGAGACCACGGAGGAAGGAAAGCAGCTCTATTCCAAGCTGAGCGCCGTGGTAAACAGATACCTGAAGCTCAGGATGGAGTTCCTGGGCGTGGTGCCCTATGACAATGCCCTTGTTAAAGCCGTCATGCAGCAGAGCCCCGTTTCGATAAGCAACCCGCAGACCAAGGCTGCAAAGGCATTTACGGATATAGCGGACACGCTTATGGACATTCCCCATACGGAGACCGTTTACAGAAGAGGAATGAGCGGATTTTTTGCGAATATTCTTGCAGGAAGGAAATACTCATAGATGTTCAGTGATTATGTTTCGCCCGGCAACAGGCTGGAGCTTACATCCACAAAATTTTCCGAGGAAAACGCGGCCGATCTTGAGGGAAAGGCAGGTGCAAGGGGAAGAGTATACGTGTCCAAGGTTTATGACATTCGTTCCGAGGAAGAAATAGAGATAGAGATGCCGATAGAAAAGGGTAAGCTCATTCTTTTACCCGTTGGCGGAGAATTTGACCTGTGCTTCTATACCTCCTCCGGGCTTTTCCAGTGTTATTCCGTGATAAAGGACAGGTTCAAGACGAATAATCTCTTTATCCTCGTAATGGAGCTCACGAGCGGCCTCCGGAAATTCCAGAGACGTGAGTACTACAGATTCAACTGCATACTTGAAATGAAGAGCAGGAAGCTCAGCGAAGAGGAAGAGGAAGCCTATGTTTCCCGTTCCGTTGAATTTCTGGATACCGACCTCACTCTTGAGGACGGAGTCATAGTGGATATCAGCGGCGGAGGTGCCAGATTCGTTTCCAAGCATAAATACGAAAAAGATACAAAGATACTTTTCAAGTTTTCGCTGATGGTTGACGGAAAGCCGCAGAAGTTTTCGATAGTGGGACGGATAATCGCGTCAAATCCCAAGGAAGGGGTAAAGGACAGATTTGAGAACCGCATAAAGTTCCTGAATCTGGACAGCCACGGACGGGAGGACATCATAAGATATATTTTCGAGGAGGAGCGTAAAATCAGAAGGAGGACCAGCGATAGCCGCTGAAAAAAGATATGGGGAATAGTGATCAAAAGAAAATACTGGTTGTAGATGACTCTGCACTCATGAGAAGGATTGCCGGTGATATAATTGACGGTGACAGCAGATATCATGTGGAAGACAAAGCGAAGGACGGTATTGAAGCTCTTGAGCTTCTGCAGAAGAAGTCCTATGACGCAGTGGTGCTGGATGTCAATATGCCGCGGATGGGCGGTCTGGAGCTTCTGAAGGAGCTTCAGAAGCGGAGGATAAGTGCCAGGGTACTTATGTTCTCATCCACAACCGGAGAGGGAACAAAGGAAACCATCGAAGCACTTGAGCTCGGCGCGGTGGACTTTATTCAAAAGCCTGCAGGTCTGGCTGCCCTGAAGGACGGAGAATTCAAGGCCCACTTTCTGAAGCTGCTGGCAGTAGTTGCCAGAGCAAGCCTGGTAAGCGGCGTCGGCACTGTTACGGCTCCTTCCAGAGCAGCGGTACCGCAGCATAAGGGCGGGACAGCACCGGAGGGAAAGGGATCCGGTACCTTTACGAGAGTCAGCTTCTCCAGTATCAAGGACATCAAGCTGAGGACCGGGGTTCCGGCAGTCTCAGGCGAAAAGTGCGTTGCCATCGCCTGCTCCACAGGAGGACCGAAGGCGTTGCAGCAGGTCATTCCTTACATTCCCGCGGGGATCGATGCACCCATACTTCTGGTGCAGCATATGCCGCCGGGATTTACAAAGTCCCTTGCCGAGAGGCTGGACACTTTGTCAAAGGTAAGGGTGAAGGAAGCCGCTGACGGGGATCTTCTCGAAAAGGGCACCGTCTATCTTGCCGCCGGAGGGAAGCACATGAAGGTGGGCAGGAGCGGAGGCCACATGAGGATCTACTACAGCGATGAGCCGGCAAGGGAGGGCGTTAAGCCTGCGGCGAACTATATGTACGAATCCCTGATCGACTCTCCCTATGCGGAGATCTGCTGTGCAGTACTTACCGGAATGGGTGCGGACGGCACCGCCGGTATAGAGAATCTTGAGAAACAGAAAAAAATCTATGTGATCGCCCAGGACGAGGCTACAAGCGCAGTATATGGTATGCCAAGGGCAATTGCGCTTACCGGGCTTGTCAGCGAGATAGTTCCGCTGAGCAGGGTTGCCGAAGCGATCGCGAAGCACGTGGGGGTAAGGTAATATGGATGTAGGCCAGTATTTAGGTATTTTCCTGGATGAATCCCAGGAACACATTCAGGCACTTAATGACAACCTTCTGACTCTGGAGCAGGATCCGGAGAACGAGGATTCCATTAACGAGATATTCCGTGCCGCACATTCACTTAAGGGAATGGCGGGAACAATGGGATATAAGCGCCTGCAGAGACTTACACATGACACCGAGGATGTCTTTTCGGCTATCCGCGGCGGTCAGATGAAGGTCACTTCAAATCTCATAGATATCCTTTTCCAGGCACTTGATGCGATACAGGGATATGTGGATACCATCAGGGATTCCTCCGACGAAGGCGAGGATGACAACGAATCCATTATAGCCGAACTGAATAAGTTCCTTCAGGGCGGCGGTGCACCGGCTTCGGAGGGCGGCGCTGCGGCAGAGGATCAGGCAGCTCCCGCAGCGGCTGAGGATTCTGCGCCCGCAGGCGGAGAAAAGGCTGTTTACAGGACGCTGGTTCTGGAAGAAGCCCAGAAGGACGTGATGAAGGATGCCATTGTTGCCGACAAGAAGGTATACGGCTTCACGGTTTATATTGATGAGAACTGTATGCTGAAGGCTGCAAGAGCATTTCTTGTATTCAAGGCCGTTGAGGAGATGGGCGAGATCATCGTCAGCGACCCTTCATCTCAGGATATCGAGGATGAAAAACTTGAGTTCTCCTTCAGTATCTTCGTTATTAGCGGCGAACCCATGGACAAGGTCGTAGCTGCCATTAAGTCCGTATCCGAGATAGAAGATGTAGTCGGAGAAGAATACAATGAGGAAATGGTAGACAATAACGGCGCGGCACCTGCAGCGGAAGAGGCTTCCTCTGACGGCGGCGAGGCAGCACAGGGAGGCGAAGGCGAAGAGGCAGCGGCATCTGCGGAGACGGCAGAGGTTTCCGTTGAACATACCGCAGCGTCTCCCCAGGCTGAGGCTGCAGCCTCCACCGCAGCATCAAAGAAGGCTGCACCCGCAAAGAAGCCAGTTGCCAGCCAGACGGTGCGTGTGGATATAGAGAAGCTGGATATCCTTATGAATCTGGTTTCCGAGCTTATCATCGCAAAGAATGCCCTTGTTTCATCGGCGGCACAGATGTCCGGCGGCTCAAATTCCGAGAGCCAGGTCATTACCGAAAACGTGGAATATCTGGAAAGCGTTACCACCAACCTTCACGAGTCAGTCATGAAGGTAAGAATGGTGCCTATCGAGAGCGCACTTCAGAGATTCCCCAGAATGATAAGGGATCTGGAAAAGAAGCTTGGCAAGCGTATGCAGCTTACCATCACCGGTGAAGAGACAGAGCTTGACCGTACCGTGGTGGATCAGATCGGTGATCCCCTTATGCATCTCCTCCGGAACAGTGCAGACCACGGTCTGGAGACTCCGGATGTCAGAAGTGAGAGAGGAAAGCCGGAAACCGGTTCCATCTTCCTCAATGCATATCAGGAAGGAAACAACGTTATCATCGAGGTTGGTGACGACGGTAACGGTATTGATGTAGAGGCTGTCAGAAGGAAGATAATAGAGAGAAACTTTATCCCCGAAGAGCAGGCTCTGCAGATGAATGATAAGGAAGTTATAGATGTTCTCTTTGATCCTGGCTTCTCAATGGCGAAGAAGGTAACGGATATCTCCGGAAGAGGCGTGGGTCTGGACGTTGTTAAGAGCAATATCGAGCAGCTGGGCGGTGATGTTGAGGTAAAGACAAAGCTTGGCGAAGGCTCCACATTTATTGTGCGGCTTCCTCTTACCCTTGCCATCATTCAGGCTCTTATGGTTCTCGTGGGCGGTGAGAAATATGCCATTGCCCTTGGAAATATCCAGACCATTGAGGATATTCCGGTTTCCGAGATCAGGCTCGTGGAGAATAAGGAAGTTATCCAGCTCCGCGGCTCCGTGATCCCTATTATCAGGCTTTCGGATATGCTGGATGCCCCCGAGGTTGAACGGGACAATGAGAACCTCATAATAGTGGTTGTTAAGAAGGGAGACAGCCTGGCAGGTCTTGTGGTGGATGAGCTTATGGGCCAGCAGGAAGTCGTTATCAAGTCCCTCGGAAAATATATCAACACAAGCAGGATCATAAGCGGTGCCACCATCCTCGGTGACGGAGAAGTTGCACTGATCATTGATTCAAATGCACTGTTCTAAGAGGGGGAAGGTAAAGTTATGGCTGACGAATTAAGAATCATAGATAATGATGTTACCCAGTATATCGTTGTGGGGCTCGGCAATGAGCAGTACGGAATAGATATCAAGTATATCGACAATATCGTCCGTATGCAGAGGATCACCAGGGTTCCCAAGAGCTCCGAGTATTTCCGCGGCGTCATAAACCTCCGCGGTGAGGTGGTGCCGGTAATGAGCCTGAGGGTAAAGATGGGACTTCCCGAGGATGAGATAACGGGAAAGAGCCGTATCATCATCCTGAAGGTGGACCAGAGCGGAAGCATCGGGGTGCTGGTTGACGAGGTGAAGAAGGTTTATAATCTGAGGGCCGATGATGTGGAGGATAATGTTTCCCACGACAGTAAGAGCGGCGTTCAGACATTTATAAGCGGCGTCGGAAAGGTTGAGAACGGACTTGTTTCCCTTCTGGATATTTCGACGATCATTGGAGAAGTAGATATTTAAATTATAAGGAGGATCCTTGATGGCAGAATTGGATCTTAACCATGTAGATGATATGTATTTTGATGTCCTTAAGGAGATCGGAAATATCGGAGCAGGAAATGCCGCTTCCAGCCTTGCGCAGATGCTGCAGGCGAAGGTGGAGATGAAGGTTCCCAGAGTCGAGCTTTTAGGCTTCAATCAGATCGGAGAAGCCATAGGCGGGGACGAGCAGATAATGGCTGGTATATACGTTCTCGTGCAGGGCGATATCACAGGAAGCATGATGTTCCTTCTGGAGCAGAAATCAGCACAGCGCCTCATCGGAAATATGATGAGTGCCATGGGGATGGAGCCCGGCGGCGGAGAAGTTCTGAGCGAAATGGAGCAGTCGGTCCTGAAGGAGATAGGAAATATCATTACCGGCGCTTACCTCAATTCGCTTTCCGCAATGACGAATCTGAAGATCACGGAATCTGTTCCGGATCTTACCGTTGATATGGCGGGGGCTATTCTTTCTGTTCCTGCGATAGAGTTCGGTATGGTTGGTGACAAGATGCTTATGATACAGACGGCATTCAGTAACGACGATGAGCTGAACGGATATTTTATCCTTGTTCCGGATCTGCCTTCTTACAGCAAGCTGCTGTCTGCCCTTGGGATATCGATCTGATAAAGATAGGTTGAGGGTTTGCAGATATAGAGGTTGGAGATATGAGTGAGCTGATAAAAGTCGGAATGGCGGATTTGAAGCTCTGCCCTAAGGGACAGGGCATAACCACACTGGGATTGGGCTCCTGTGTGGGTGTTGCCATCAGGGATAAGGTAACCGGGAACGGGGGACTTGCCCATGTTATGCTTCCAGACAGTACCGCTATCAGGAGCAATCAGAATATAGCGAAATTTGCGGATACGGGTGTAAAAGAGCTGGTTCGTCTAATGGAGCAGCAGGGAGGAAGCAGATCCAGATTCACTGCCAAGATAGCAGGCGGTGCCAAGATGTTCGCTTTCTCAAATAATACGGCTCTGGTCAATGTGGGTGACAGGAATGTGGAAGCTGTGAAAAAGGTGCTTGCCGAGCTTAGGATCCCTATACTTGCCCAGGATACGGGACTGAATTTCGGTCGTACAGTTGAGTTTTTTCCGGAGACCGGTGACTACATCATTAAGGCTGTCGGAAAACCGGTGAAGACCATATGAGCGACGTTAACGGGGTAGAAAATCAGGATACGGCTCCTGAAGAAACACAGGAAGAAAAAACTGAAGAGGGAAATCCGGATGAAGAGGAAGAGGTAGTCGAACCTCTTCATCTTCGTACAAGGACAGTTCCGACCATAGTTATGCTTTTCGGAGGGGGAGCTGCGGCGATTTTTACCTTTGTACGGCATGATCCGCTGCTTACTTCACTGGAAATAATCTTTGTGGCTCTGGTCATCTTCCTTGTTCTCGGAGATATTATAAAGCTCCTTCTTGACACCATAGAAATAGAGCCTCCCGCAGAAAAGACGGGTGAGAAGGACAAGGTGATCGAGAGATCCTCCGGTGAGGAGGCAGGAGAAGCCGCTCCCGGGGAGAGCTCCGGCGAAGAGATAAGCACTGAGGAAATAGAAACATAAGATATGGATGAGGTATCCAGAAAAAAGCTCTGGGACGGATATCTGAAGACGGGTGATCCGGGTCTCAGAGAAAAGATCATAGTTGAATATGCTCCTCTCGTAAAGGTGGTTGCCGGACGCTTAAGCATGTATCTCGGATACAATGTGGAATATGACGACCTGGTGGGTTATGGTGTCTTCGGTCTTATTGACGCCATAGATAAGTTTGACATGACGAAGGATGTGAAATTCGAGACCTACGCATCCCTCCGTATAAGGGGCTCCATTCTCGATCAGATAAGAAAAATGGACTGGATCCCCCGTACCGTCAGGCAGCGCCAGAAGAAGATAGAGCAGGCTATCAAGGAGGTGGAGGGCGAGACCGGGAAGGCCGCATCCGATCAGGAAATAGCCAAAAAGCTCGGTATAAGTGATGACGAATATGCGGAGTGGCAGGCACAAATGGCTGTCACCAACGTGGTTTCGCTGGATGAATTCCAGGAAGCCGGCGCGGAGGTGCCGGTAAAGGACGTGGCGGCTCAGGACAGGATCCTGGGACCGGAAGAGGTTGTGGAGAAGGATGAGCTGAAGAAGACTCTGGCAGAGTCTCTCACGCTCCTTACTGAAAAGGAACGAAAGGTCATTCTTCTTTATTACTATGAAGAGCTGACATTGAAGGAAATCAGCAATATCCTGGAGGTTTCGGAATCCAGGGTTTCCCAGCTTCACGTGAGGGCCTTGCAGAAAATGAAGACCAAGCTTGGGAAATATATGGGGCTTATTACGGATAAGGTCTGAGGGGAAAAGGGCAGAAAAGGTACTGCAAACAGAACGGAAGACGTTCAAGCTGTCTCGAAAGGTATTTTTATGGGAGAGAGAAACGGTTATTTCAGGCTGGTGCTGGATGACAAGGGTACTTCGGTAATTATCTACCCTCCTGAGGAAGGCGGAAAAAAGCTGGATCTTAAGGAGCTGGAGGCCTATCTGAACAGGAAGAATGTGGACTACAGTGCCACGATGCTGAGGTCTGCGATAGAGCGGAATGCGGAGAGCAGGGTCCTCCTTCAGAAGCAGCGGATAAACGAGGTCAATGAAGAAACATCTGTAAGGGTCAGCAGTGACGGGATGAAGGTTATCTTCCGTTTTTATCCTCCCACAGAGGGCGGGACGAGAGTTGACTTAAATGAGATCAATGGCGACCTGAAGGCGAACGGCATAAAGGCCGCCCTTAATGAAGAAGCCTTTAACAGCTTCTTATCGGATAAGCAGTACTGCAAAAGCTATGTGCTGGTGGAGGGGAAGGAGCCTAAGGAGGGAACCGACGGAGAGATAAAGTATCTATTCAATACGGATCCTTCCAGAAAACCCCAGGTCAATGAGGACGGGTCGGTTGACTTCTTCCATCTGAACACCGTTACCACCTGCGGTAAGGGTCAGGTCGTGGCTGAACGCATACCTGCGGTTCCCGGTGAGGACGGCTATGATGTCTACGGCAATCGTACTTCCCCGAGACCCGTAAAGGATGTTAAGTTTAGTCATGGTCCGAATATGCATGTTTCGGAGGACGGAAAACAGCTTATTTCGGATATTGACGGGCATATCAGTATCATCCAGGAAAAGGTATTCGTATCCGGGGTACTGGAGCTCGAGAATGTGGATACCTCCACGGGGAATATAGAGGATTACGACGGAAACCTCCTTATCAAGGGAAATGTCATAGCGGGCTTCAGGGTAAAGGCTACCGGTGACATAGAGATCAAGGGAGTGGTTGAGGGAGCCTACGTGGAAGCCGGAGGACAGATAACCGTTGTCCGCGGTGTAAACGGCATGGAAAAGGGTGTCCTTATGGCAGGGAAGAACGTGGTGGTCAAATACATTGAAAACGCCACGGTTGAGGCCGGAAACAATGTTACGACCGAATGTATCATAAACAGCAAGGTGGTTGCGGGGAACGGAATTTATGTTGACGGAAAGAAGGGCTTCATAAGCGGCGGCAGCGTCAGGGCCCGTTACAACATAGAAGCGAAGATAATAGGCTCCGATATGGGCGGAGATACGAGTCTGGAGGTGGGGATCGATCCCGCCGTAAAGGAAAAGTATATCGACCTGAATAAGGAAAACGAGAATCTTGTTAAGAATGCGAAGAAGATACAGCCTGTACTCCTTGCAATGCAGCAGAAGATGAAAAAGGGAGAAAAGCTGTCTCCCGAGCAGGCAGCCCAGGTAAAGGCGCTTTCGCAGCAGCTCATAAGCTGCCAGACGAAATATGAGGGAAATAAGAAGGAACTGGAGGCGCTTTCCGAGGATCTGGAGGGCAGTGATGATGCCGTGATAGCCGTAAAGGATGTGGCATTTGCGGGGACGAAGCTTGTGATCTCCGACTGCACAATGGTGCTGAAGAATGCATATAATTACTGCCGGTTCGTAAAGAAGCATGCCGAGGTTTGTATGATACCCTTTATCTGAGAAGGAACACCGAAGAAGGGTCTGATGAGGATAAGATATGGCGCTTAGTCCCATAGTTTTCAACGGAACGATAAATGCATCGCAGAACATCGCGGAGCTAAGAACCAATGAAGACGGTAAAGTCAATATAATGCAGGGTGAAGCTGCCCAGCGTAATGAAGAGGATACTACTGACAAGCTGAGCCGCGTCCGGGAAGCGGATGATGCCAATAACGACCAGAGGAAATTCGATTCCTCCGAAAAGGGGGACAATGAATACTCGGGCGACGGAGGCAGACAGCGCAAAAGGAAAGACAAGGACGGGACAGTATTTATTAAAAGTAAAGGCGGGTTTGATATAACGATATGACAGTTATGGGAATAGTGCTCCTCATCGTGGGAGCACTGCTTTTTATCGCAAGCTTTGTGATACCGGACAACAGGCAGGACATCGGAAAAAGCTCCAAGGCAATGGGGATGAAGCTTGACCGTATGATAGACGAGCGTGTTGAGCAGGTAAAGGGAAGGCTTTCCGATGTTGCGGGTGCAGCCAGGGAAGAGGAAGAAGAGCGGGCAAAGCGGGAGCTCGAACGCCTTACAAACGAAAAGATAATGGCAATAGAGGATTATTCAAAGGTGGTAATGGATGAAATAGAAAAGAACCACCAGGAGGTAATGTTCCTCTATGATATGCTGGACAATAAGAGCTCGGATCTGAAAAACACCTTAAGAAAAGCCGATGCGGTAAAAAAAGAGCAGGAGAGCGTCTTCAGGGAGGGTGAGAGTGAGGACAGCAGCGAACCCATCCGCGAGCTCCTGTACAGTGATGAAAAGGAAGACGACAGAGCCCTTTCGGGAATGGACAGGCTGAAGAACGCGATTGCAGGTCTGGGAGGCGGAGGAACAGAAGGTCTTTCCGCAGCCGATACGGCAGCCGCCGATCCCGTTTCTTCGCGGCTTCAGGAAAGTGAAGGAAATGAAGATCAGGGCGAGCTGTCCAGGAACGAAAAGGTCCTTGAAATGAAAAAAAGCGGTATGGACAATGTTGACATTGCAAAGAGCCTGAATATCGGAGTCGGTGAAGTGAATCTGATAACAGATCTCTTCAGCGGTGAAGAGCAGAACGGCGGTGACGCATGAATCTCCGGTCATATTTAAGAGGAGCAGGTCTCGGAATACTGGTAGCCGCGGTTATATTAACCTTTGGCGGTGGAAGCAGGACAAAGGCCATGACAGATGCCGAGGTTTTGGAGCGGGCAAGGGAACTGGGAATGAGTGACGGAAATGAGACCCTGACCGAAGCCTATACTGTTGCCACGGCGCCGGAAATTGAGAAAATGCCGGAAATTGAGGAAAATCCGGAAATTGAGGAAATACCGGAGAAGCCATCGGAAGCAGTGGGAGAAACGGGGTCTGTCAGTAATATAACCCCGTCAGAGCCGGCAGCAGAAAAAGCAACGGAAAAGCCGGCGGCAGAAGAAGCAGCGGAAAAGCCGGCGGCAGAAGAAGCAGCGGAAAAGCCGACAGCAGAAGAAGCAGCAGAAAAGCCGGCAGAGGACATCTTAGAAGAAAGCATTAAGAATAGGCAGACCACGGAACTAAAATCCGATTTAACCGGAGAGGACAAGACAAAGTCGGAGCTTCTTGCGGATGCAGCAGAGACCGAGGCAGAGAGTGAGCCTTCAATAACGGAAACGGAAACGGGATTTGTCTCGGTTCATATAAACGCGGGTTCTTCATCCACGGTGGTGGCTAAGGAGCTTGAGAAAGCCGGGGCGGTATCCTGTGCCTCTGCCTTTGACGGCTTCCTCTGCGCAAACGGCTACGACAGAAGGCTGTCCACGGGAGACTTCCGTATCCCCGCGGGAGCGTCGGATGAGGAGATCGCAAGGATTTTGATGAGGAGATAGCTTACCGGATGAAGATAATTGCCGCATATCCCTGTCTCGGGATGACGACCATCTTAAATCTTAATAAGGACAGATGCATCAACAGAAAATTTGATATAAAGAGGTCTGTCGAGGGACTCGGCAGTACGGCTTCCGAGCGTTTTTTTGACTGCTGTGCCGAGATCATAACCCTGCAGTACCGGAGTAATCCCTATGAGATAATGTTTATAGACGATAATGACAGTCTGATAAAAAGGCTGGGGAATGATCCGGAACTAAAAAGGGATATTGTGCTGATCTACCCGAATGCCTCGGACTGGAACGTAATGGAGGAGTATCTTTTAAGGGCCACCGAATTTTACGGTGCGGCCTGGGTAAAGGAAAATCTGGAAACGGAGCTATTCCTTCTTCCCGACAGGATAAAGTATTTCAGAAATGAAGGTTATGATATAAGACTTACAAATCTGGTGCAGAAGCATATAGGGGATGTTTACAATCTTCCAAAGGGCTTTGTGGCACCCTACGAGGAAGGATTCTAAAAATATAATTTACAGAGGAGGATTAAATGGGTTACGAGGAACAGTATTCAAAGAAGCTTGTCTCTGCCGAAAAGGCAGCGGAGACCGTGCAGGACGGTGACTGGGTTGATTACGGCTGGGCCGTGGGAACGCCGGTCAAGGTGGATCAGGCAATCGCTAAAAGGCTGCCGTCTCTTAAGGACGTGAATTTCAGAGGCGGGATCCTTATATGGGAGCCGGAGATCTTTAAGATCGAGGAGCCGGAAAAGCATATGACCTGGAACAGCTGGCATATGAGCGGGATTGAAAGAAAGACCATAGCCAAAGGCTTTGGCTTTTATGCGCCTTTACGCTACAGTGAGCTTCCGAAGTATTATGAGGAGAGCGAGGATCCGCTTAATGTGGCAGTATTTCAGGTTACTCCCATGGATGAGCACGGCTGGTTTAATTTCGGACCGAGCTGCAGCCATCTGGAGGCGATATGCAGGAAGGCTGAAAAGATCATAGTAGAAGTCAATAAGAATATGCCCATGTGCTTTGGAGGCACGGTCAACGGCGTACATATCGATGACGTGGATATGATAGTCGAGGGGGACAACCCTCCAATCGGAGAGATGGGTGCCGGTGGAGAACCCACGGAGGTGGATATCAAGGTTGCGAACCTTATCGTTCCCCGGATACCCAACGGTGCCTGTCTGCAGCTGGGTATAGGCTCCATGCCGAATACCATAGGAAGCTTCATAGCGAAGAGTGACCTGCACGATCTCGGAGTACATACGGAAATGTATGTGGATGCCTTTGTGGACATCGCAAAAGAGGGAAAGATAAACGGGAGCAAAAAGAACCACGGCACAGGCAAGCAGGTATACGCCTTCGGAGCCGGGACAAAGAAGCTCTATGATTATCTGAATAACAATCCCGAGTGCCTTGCCTCAAGTGTGGGCTATGTGAACGATATCGACTCGGTCAGCAGTCTTGATAACTTTATCTCCATAAATAATGCCGTGGATGTGGATCTGTACGGTCAGGTAAATGCGGAAAGTGCGGGCACGAAGCAGATCTCCGGAGCGGGCGGACAGCTTGACTTTGTTCTCGGGGCATACAGGAGTAAGGGCGGAAAGAGCTTTATCTGCTGTTCCTCCACCTTTACCCAGAAGGATGGTACCGTTAAGAGCAGGATCCGTCCCACCCTTGCCGAAGGAAGTATTGTTACGGATACGAGAACAAATATCCACTATCTCGTTACAGAGTACGGATGCGAGAATCTGAAGGGCACCACAATGTGGGAGAGGGCCGAGAAGATAATCGGACTTGCACATCCAGATTTCAGGGATGAGCTTATCGCCGCTGCGGAAAAGATGAATATCTGGAAGCGCAGCAACAAGAGGTAAAATCACGACAAAATCTATTGCACAGAGTCTTTTCTTATGCTATATTATACGGCGTGTGATTTTTCGCACGCCGTAATTCATTAATCAGACAGTCTGACTTATGACCGGTGTTCTTTTTGGATTAACAGTGCAGAAAAAAGGATCGTCCATAAGGATGAAGGCTGTCGAAGATGCGGGATAGACCCGCTTAACCAAAGGAGGAAAAAATGAGCGTTATTTCAATGAAGCAGCTTCTGGAAGCAGGTGTGCATTTCGGACACCAGACCAGAAGATGGAACCCCAAGATGGCAAGGTACATCTATACCGAGAGGAACGGGATCTATATCATAGATCTCCAGAAGTCCGTAGGTAAGGTGGATGAGGCCTATAATGCCATAGGAGACATCGTTGCCGACGGAGGAACCGTGCTCTTCGTAGGAACGAAGAAGCAGGCCATGGATGCCGTAAAGGATGAGGCAACACGCTGCGGAATGTACTATGTCAATGAGAGATGGCTCGGCGGCATGCTCACAAACTTCAAGACCATTCAGTCCAGGATAAAGAGGCTGAAGGAGATCGAGCAGATGAGCCAGGACGGAACCTTTGATGTACTGCCGAAGAAGGAGGTTGCACTTCTGCAGAAGGAGTGGGACAAGCTGGAGAGGAATCTCGGCGGCATCAAGGAGATGAGGAAGGTTCCCGACTGTATCTTCGTTGTTGATCCCAAGAAGGAGCATATCTGTGTTCAGGAAGCACATTCACTGGGTATTACCCTTGTGGGTATCTGCGACACGAACTGCGATCCGGACGAGCTTGATTATGTGATACCCGGAAATGATGATGCCATAAGAGCTGTCAAGCTTATCGTTTCAAAGATGGCTGACGCCGTTATAGAGGCAAATCAGGGTGAGGAGGCTGCAGAGACCCCGGAGGAAGCGGAGTCCGCTGAGGCTGATGCAGAAGAGACAGTAGAAACAGAAGCGTGATATTTCATTTTATTATAAGGAGTAAGACAGATGGCTATTACAGCAAAACAGGTTAAAGACCTCAGAGAGATGACCGGTGCAGGCATGATGGACTGCAAAAAGATGAAT
>JAFTEC010000069.1 GCA_017453865.1 Lachnospiraceae bacterium | reverse complement strand
GTGGTGGGAATATCTTGATTTCGGGTGCGGGGTTATAAGCCCCGTACCCGGAGAGCTGCGTCAGCAGCGATTTTATAACGAGCAAAAAGCGAAGCGTTTGCGAGTTTAACCTGAGCAGGTGAGCGGCGAAGCAACAGGAAGGGTCTGTCGGACATGGTAGTGAAAAACAGATTAAACATTATGAGGAGTAACAGATGAATTCAATGAAGGAAGCAAAAAGAAGGAGGAGGATCATTGCCATAATCCTTTCAATGGCCATGGTTTTCTCTATGAACACGGCTCTCCTGGCGGCAGAGCCCGGCGAACAGGAATATGATGTCCCATCCGAAGAAGGAGCGGCCGTATTGGATGTTTCAGGATCCGAAGAGGAAGCGGCTTTATCGGAAGTGGTAACAAATGAAGTGAAAGGCCACACGGTAAAGTCAGATAGGGATATCGCTGCCTGGGAGTGTGAGGTCGCCAGTAACAGCGGGGCAGATGTTTATCTTAATCCGGACGGACATGGTGAAGGTTGGCCGGATGCTGCAGATGTGTTCAGTATCATTCCGGAAAAAGATGCTCCCTCTATTCCCATTGAAAATGAAGGGGCCAGGCTGAATTTCCGCGGAAGCTTAAGGTCCGGAAATCTGCTGATCGACGTAGGTGTAGGTACGAGGGAATATGTATGGGGGGACACTATAAGATATATGGCAAGGCTCAAAAAGTCCTACGATAACGACATAACCATAAGCGTCAGCCGCGGAGATCTTTCAGGTTCTCTCTCAAGCAATCTCATTAAAGTTTATGTTGTGCGTTGGGATGAGGATACCATCAATAGTAAAGAAACCTCTTATGGTGGAGAAGCCAAATATAATATAGGATTGATAGAACGTGAGTGCATTAATTTTGATCTCGATCCGGACCTGGAGATAAATCAGGAAGGGATTTATACAGTAGATAGAGAATATTGCAAGGGTACTCTTGAGTACTATGTATATACAATAAAACTGAGAGGAATGGACGATAATGCGCCCTCCCAGTCCGTAAATATGGTGGTTGGAAATTATACTATCAGCTATTTCCAGCAGATTCCTTTCTTTGGAAAACAGAAAAAGATGCACCTAGGTGTAGGTGGATCTAGTATCTTCGGGAAAATAGTTGCTTCAGATAATACCACGGGGGAGTACTATGATGTAAAAACAGTAAAGGTCACCAGGCTGAAAAATGCTCCCTCAAACCAGGGACCCTATCCCACTGTTTCCAATGCAGGTATACAGATCACAAAGCTGTACGTTCCCGAGTCAAAAAAGAAGTCCGGGAAAAAGATGCAGAAGGAGCTGAAGGAACTCACAAAGGTGTCCGCTGAGGGCAGCCTTGACAGTGTGAAGCTTCCGGTTATCATCTATCCAAGAAGGCTTACCGATGATATTTCGATCTCCAAGACAGGAACTGAAAAAGCAAGAAAAGGTAAATATGATAAAATATGTACGCTCAAAGGACGCAAGGGAAAATATAAGCTGAGTTTTTTTGTGCTGAGGAAAAAATCCAAACTCAAAAACGGAGGGAAGGACAGCTTCAAAACAGGAACAACTGAGGTTGATTTCAACCCTGAGACCGGAAAGTTAAGCGCCAATTCCGCGGATGTCTGGACAGGCCCGAATGGTCTCTCGTATGGATGTTTCGATGACTCCAGAGCAAAGAAGGACAAGGCAGCTTATAGCTACACCGCGAAGACGACAAAATAGATAAAAGGAGATATTCTTCTCTTTCCTTTTCAGCCCCCGGGAGCATACCCTCCCGGGGTGTTTTTTGCATAACAGGGATTCGGTACTTTTGGCGTTCGAAACATGATATACTTATGTTGTTCTGAGGTTTATAAAGATCCTTCGCTGTAACTATTCAGAACAGCCCGAAGCACTTGCTGCAGCTTATCCCACATCTATGATGTGGGATGCCGCCCCGGCGAGGGGAGGGCGTATGAAAGCCTTGGCATTTTGTACGGGGCACTGAAGCGCTAAGCGCTTCAATACGTGCCCGTGAAATGTCCACCGGACATTTCACCTTTCGGCTCATCGTGCGAAGCACGATTTAATTAGCCGAATGCGCAATATCTGTTCAGAAGCCAGGGGGTTCTGAACAGATACCCCTTCGCTTAGGATTACAGGGTACGGAGTATAGGCAGTGGACAGAATAGCGGTTTTGATCCCCGTGTTTAACGAGGAATTATCAATATCAAAGGTAATAACGGATGCACGGACGGTACTTCCTGAGGCGGCGGTATATGTGTACGACAATAATTCCACCGATGACACCGTAAAGAGAGCGGAGGAGGCGGGAGCTGAAGTCCGACATGAATATATGCAGGGCAAGGGGAACGTTGTCAGGAGGATGTTCCGTGAAATAGATGCGGAGTGCTATATACTTGTGGACGGCGATGATACATATGAGCTAAGCTCTGCGAGGGAAATGGCGGAGCTCGTACTCTTTCACCAGGCGGACATGGTGGTCGGAGACCGGCTTTCATCCACCTATTTTTCCGAGAATAAGCGCCCCTTTCATAACCTCGGAAATTCACTGGTTAGGGGAAGCATAAATAAGCTTTTTCACTGTGAAATCCGGGATATAATGACAGGCTTCCGGGCATTTTCATATCAATTCGTAAAATCCTTCCCCATACTTTCAAAGGGCTTTGAGATAGAGACGGAAATGACCATTTTTGCGGTCAACAACAATATGCAGGTTGAAAATGTTGTTATAGGGTACAGGGACCGTAAGGAGGGCAGCGTATCTAAGCTTAATACCTATTCCGACGGCTTCAAGGTGCTGCATACAATAACCAGACTTTTCCGGGAGTATCATCCCCTGAAATTTTTCAGTATTCTTTCTCTAATACTTACAATACTGTCTGTGCTCTTTGTTATTCCCGTTCTTATAGATTATGCGCATACCGGCCTGGTACTCCGCTTTCCAACCCTTATTGTATGCGGCTTTGTTTTTATCGCCGCGATACAGTCATTTTTTGCGGGGCTTATTTTGCAGAATATTGCCCGGAGAAACCGCATGGAAACGGAGCAGAGGATCATAGATCTCGCCCGGAAAGAGAGGGAGAGGGACTAGGCGGATGCTGATCATTACACTTAACTGGGTATATATCTTTATCACCTGCTTTATAACGGGACACGCCATACTTTCTGCGCTGTCCCTTGTTTTCGGTGAAAAGATAAAGTGGGGGCTTCTTCATATAGAGCTTTCGGGCTTTGCCTTTGTTACGGCCTATGCCGGTTATTTCAGCTTATTTCACGGAGTGGGGGCTGCTGCGAATGTGGTTCTTATCCTTATCTGCCTCCTTCTTTTATTTTTCGAAAGAGCATATTACATAAAAAAAGCCGGCGCACTTCCCGGATTTCTCGGGATCCGCTTAAGGTCCTGCACTGCTTCACCCCTTAGGCTTTTATGGCTCATTCCCTTTATCCTGATCTTTCTCTTCATACTGATACTTAGCTGCTACGGTTCCTTCCACTCGGACTCGGGACTGTACCACGCCCAGTCCATACGCTGGATAGAGGAGTACGGAGTGATAAGGGGACTGGGGCTGTTGCAGAACCGTTTCGGCTATAACAGTGCATTTTTCAGCGTGAGCGCACTATATAGCTTTGCCTTCCTGGGTCAGTCGCTGCACGGTGTGAACGGATATATGGCAGAGCTTGTCAGTCTCTACGCTTTCTACGGGATAAAGAAGTCCTTATTCGACCGGAGCTTCGGAAGGCTAAGTAACTTCGCCGAGCTCGCGCCTTTGTTTTATATGGTTTTAGGGGGAATAGAGCTTATCTCTCCCACAACAGATCCGATACTTCTATATCTCTTTTTTGCCATAGTCATATTGTGGATAAGGGAGGCTGAAGGGGATGACAGGACCATAGTCTACACCCTGCTCTGTATCATCACCGTATTCCTTGTTTCCGTCAAGCTTTCCGTAGGTGTTCTGGTACTGCTTGTGATCCAGCCTGCGGTCAGTCTGATAAGGGAAAAAAGAGTGAAGGAGATAATAGTCTCTATAAGCTCCGGGGTCATTTTGCTACTCCCATATTTTATCCGGAATGTCCTGATCTCGGGATATCTTATCTACCCCTTTCCCGGGATCGATCTTTTTGATCTTCCCTGGAAGATACCCTATGAAAGTGCCCGTCATGACGCTGATGAGATCACGACCTGGGCCCGTTATGTGAGGGATGCTTCAAGGATCGATGAGAAGGTGTGGGAATGGGCGCCTTCCTGGTGGCAGGGACAGACAGTGCATGACCGCTGCTTTTCCCTGGTATTCATTATAGGAGCTGTTGCAGGCCTTGTCTGGTGTATAATAAGCCTTATCCGGCAGATCCTGTCCCGGGAAAAAAGAAGGCTCACTGTCCGTATGCTCTTCCTTGAGTCAGTGCTCATAGCGGGATCCTTATTCTGGTTCCTGTCAGCCCCGCTTATCCGCTACGGCTACCTATATCTCCTGCTCCTGCCCCTCCTTACCGCAGGCTGCATTTATAATTCGGGAAGAACTGCGGGAACAGCGGGAAGAATACTAAGCTGTATCATCCCGGCGCTCCTTATCGTTATGATGCTTTTACCCATTGGCAGCATCTTTTATAAGGACATAGTATATATGGAAAATAACCGCAGCTGTCAGTATGCGGTATTCCAGAAGGATTACCCGGTATCTCCGGTCAAAAGCCGTGAATATTGCGGCAGTGTATTCTACTTCCCGGAGGAGCCGGGCACCCCTGTCTGGTACGCTGCCTTCCCCTCCGTTCTCTATGAGGAAAACCTTGACTATATCGAGCCAATGGGGGACACGATTAAAGACGGATTCAGGATACGGGAGCAGAATGCGGCATTGCAACGTGGACATTAAAGGGCCGCTGATGTACTATTGAAAGGGTACAAGAAAAGGGGTTATCATGCGTATAGTAAATCTTGAAAATAAAGACAGAAAAATAGTTGCGGAGGCGGGAAGCTTCAAGGTCCTTGAGTATATGAGGGATGCCAGCGTGAGTCCCGATACGGCTTCCATGGAATACTTTATGAGTGAAATGGGAGTAAGGAGACGGCAGGTCATCGTATCCCTTGACGGAACAAAGTCCATCATTACCCAGGCAGGCGCCATGCAGTGGTTTGCCGGAGATGTGAGGGCATCTACGGGAATAAAGGGAGTCGGAAGCCTTATGGGAAATCTCGTAAAGGGAGCCGTGACCAATGAGTCCGCAGTAAAGCCGGAGTATGAAGGGGTGGGCTATCTTGCGCTTGAGCCCACATACAAATTCGTGATCCTTGTGGACATCGGAGAGTGGGGAAGCGGGATGACCATAGAAGACGGTATGTTCCTTGCCTGTGAGGACACGGTGCAGAACAGGGTCGTGGGCAGGAACACGGTTTCGTCGGCGCTGTTCGGAGGGGAAGGACTGTTTAATCTCTCCCTGTACGGACACGGAATAGCGGCTCTGGAGAGCAATGTCCCCTTTGAAGAGCTTATAGAGATAGAGCTTGATAATGATGAACTGAAGATAGACGGAAGTATGGCGATGTGCTGGACGTCGGATCTTAAGCTGACGGTGGAACGCACCACGAAGACACTTATAGGCTCTGCCATGTCCGGAGAGGGTCTGGTCAATGTTTACAGGGGTACCGGAAGGGTGCTTATGAGCCCTGTCGCCCTTACAGGAAATCTTTACGATGCCACCAATTCCATTACCGCGAAGCCGGACAAAAAGTGAGGAAAAAATGCTGGGAATAATATCAAACCTAATCACACCGGTTATTATAATATCCGCTGTGATCATGCTTCTAATCATCCTGTATAATTATACGGTGCTGAAGGATCATTTCCATACCATATCCCATGCCCTGAACGGGAGGGAGATCAAAAAAACCATAGGCTCCGACGGGACAGTTACGGAGTATGAGAGAAAGACCGCCGCAGATATGGATACCATTTATTCATACGAGAATAAATATAATGGAGCGAGATCCGTATATGAAACCATATCGCAGCTGATACCGGTATTTCCTCTTATGGGGATACTGGGGACCGTGGCAGGCATAATGAAGCAGACGACGGCTATGGACAGCACGGCGATCGTAGGATCCTTAAATATTGCCTTAAGCTCCACCTTTTACGGGCTTATCGCGTCAATAGTCCTGAAGCTTATTATCACACTGCTTAACGGAAGGATAATCTACGACGTAGACAATATGCTGGATGCTTACGATACCACCATCAGGAGCCGCGGGATCCTGAAGAGCATTAAGGATCAATGATATGAGAAGGGACAGACACGGAAAAAGCGATATTCTGATAGATCTCACATCTCTTCTGGATGTTATTTTCATACTGCTTATGGTGGTGCTTGCAAAGCAGCAGGTTTCCGGTATGGAGCTCGAAAAAAAGGAGGTCTTTATTTCAGAGCTCCAGTCCTCACTTGAAAGGACCGAGGCAGAGGAGCTTGATAAGCTCCGGCTCTACACAGACCAGATAGATACGGCGGAAAAGACAGTGATCATCTCTGTTACCGCAACCTTTAATCCGGTGGAGCCGAAGCAGAGGAGCCTTAAGATACTGAAAAACGGAAATACCGAAGCCGATGAGTTTATCTTAAGCGGCGGCGACACAAAGGAAGCCTATGAGGCCTTTGAAAAAAAACTGAGGGAATATGTTTCCTCCCCGGAGGGGATGCCGGTCATCCTGTCCATCGCAGATGACGGAAGCGAGATACTCTACAGGGATCAGAAGAGGATACAGGAAATATTCCTGAGCCTCCAAAAAGGGTCTGACGATATTTATATCCGTGCAGTTTCGGAAGACAGGGAGGAATGATGGCCGCAGCCATTCTTTTAACCGGATCGCTGCTTATCGCTTTCGGGTTTTTCGCTTTCCATAAGCTTCCGGGAGTTAAGCTGAAATACGTGAGACTCCTTATGCTTACGGGAGCCCTTATCATATTGGCAGGAGTTCTTGTCCTTCTTTTCCCTAAGGGAAAGGGCTTTTTAATGAGCGGAAGTAAGGCCGACAGCGGCAATGACGACGTGTCGGGCTTTGACAGCGATGAAGCCGGAGCAGAAGGAGCGGAAGATACCGTCATTATCGACGGGAGCAGCATCCTTATCGGCGGAAGGGTGTTTAAGACAAAGGAGGAGCTCTCGGAATTCTTAAAAACAGGCGGCAGGAAGGAGGGCTACAGGCTTATAGACAGATATGCCCTCTATGAGAGCTATGAGGAGGTAAAGGCTGTCCTGAGGGAAGAAAATATACCTGTTCTGTCGGAGGAAAGCACGGAGTGAAGCAAAAGAAAAAAGTACTTCTTCTTTCATTTTTCATAGCGGCCTTTCTGATGCTTACAGGCTTTGAATTCTTTCAGGATGTGGAGCTTTCCTACAGGAAACCGCTTATCGACCTCTTCGGGAACAGTTCTCCGGAGAATCCTTTTTTTTACCCTGATGAAGCAAATACCCTTAAAGGGCCTGAGGAGGAGACAGAGGAAAAGGAGGATGCCCCGGGGGAAACAAGGGACAGGCATATAGTGGGGGTTAAGTATAAGACCATAACCCTTGACGGCAGTGAATGTACCCTGGACGAGCTTGAAAGCTATGTCAATAAAAGGATGAATAAGGACAGCACCATACTTTTATGGGATAATTATGCGGAGTACCACTGCTTTACGGATGTAAGGGAATGTCTGGAGGCCTTAAGAGGGAAAAAGAGATTTACGCTTATAGAAAAGGCTTTGGGGGAGGCGCCATGAAAAATAAGATACAATGCTTTTCGCTGCTTCTTCTGCTTATGCTGATAACCCTTTTAAGCTCAGGCTTTGTGTTCATAAATGACCCGGTGGAGCTGGATCCGAACAGGCATAAGATATTCAGCTCAGTGACATTTGAGGAGCTTTTAACCGGAGTGCAGGGAGGAGAGGACTCCTGCTATGCTGTTAACGGAAAGATAAGTGCTATTGGAAAAAGGTACGACAGCTTCAGGATCACATCGGAGGATGGAAAGGCTTACGTAAGCTGCCATACAAAGGTTACGGATGTGAAGAATAAGATAGCTTATTTTTCCGAGGGGGACAGCGTAACGGCCTACGGGACATTTAAGAAACAGATCCTTGGAGGGGGCATAAGCGGCGAGATAGATATTATTGAGGAAGGCAGTATAAAGACGGGTGAGGGTGTATTTTCCTCAGCCGGCGGCAAAATCTTTGACGGCAGCGTGACTATTGGGAGAAAAATAGTAAACAGCCTGAAAGCCGGATCCGATGTCATCACCTACCGTATCCCCGCAGAGTGGGAGGAGGCCGAGTATGAGCTTGACGACAAGGGGGATCATATACGGGGCTTCCGCTACGGCCTTAACAGGCTTGATAAAAAAAGCGTTCCGGAGAGCCTCTATGTTTTTTATTTTGACTATAATAAAAACCTTGCGGACCGCTCACAGTACGGCATGACCGGAAGGATAGAGAAGGCACTCATTGAGAATATACTCGGTATAAAAGACGCGGGGAAATGCCCGGAAAGCGAAAGGAAGGCTCCCTACGGAGTGGTATACCAGTATTACGATGATAAGTACGAGCACGGCGACGATATTTACCACGCGGAGTTTGTTTTCAGGAAAAACGCTGATAAGGGGCTCATGGTCCTTCTCTATATCTACAGAATACCGGACAGGGTGGATGAGGTCATGTACCTTATGAGGACTACCAAGATCAAATGAATGCAAAGCATGGTTTGCGGTATGCCGGTTGCTGACCTTCAGTCAATACGTGCAATCAGATTACGCTCACTACCTTTGTTTTGTCCCGAAACATTCGGACGACCCTCTGGCTCGAAAAAAGCGTTCTCGCTACGGGTCGCCGCGTTTCGGCACAAAACTGCAGTCGTTCGCTATCAATCTGCCTTGCACATATTGCCTGAAGATCAGACGCAGGCAATGCAGCGCGATGCCTGAAGATCAGACGCAGGCAATGCAGCGTGATGTCTGAAGATCAGGCGCAGGCAATAAGGAGACAATATGGAAAAGAGATCTCTGGATTATCTTAAGCTTCTTTCGGAAAAATTTCCCACTGCGAGAAAGGCGGGGGCGGAGATCATAAACTTAAGTGCGATCTCAGCGCTGCCAAAGGGAACGGAATACTTTTTTTCGGATATTCACGGAGAATATGAGAGCTTCGGGCATCTACTCCGGAGCTCATCGGGTATCATAAGGGCAAAGATAGAAGAAACCTTCGGGAATCTGATGACCGAGGAGGACCAGCTTTCCCTTGCTAACCTAATTTATTATCCGAAGAGGGTTCTGTCAGAAAAAAGGCATTCGGGCGGAATGACCGATGAGTGGATAAAGGTGACCATAAACCGCCTGACCGAGATATGCCGGGTGGTCAGCTCCAAATACACGAGGTCAAAGGTCAGGAAGAAGGTGCCCTCGGACTACGGTTACGCCATTGACGAGCTTCTGCACCTTGATCCAAATGACTTTGATAAAAAGCAGTACTATCAGGAGATACTGAATGCCATAGTGGGTACGAAGGGAGGGGAGGAATTTATAATCGCCCTCTGCCAGCTTATACGCAATCTTACCATAGACAGCCTGCATATCATCGGGGATATCTTTGACAGGGGACCCAGGGCGGATCTCGTTATGGAGGAGCTTATGAATTTCCATGATGTAGATATAGAGTGGGGGAACCATGACATCAGCTGGATGGGAGCTGCCTGCGGAAATACCGCGCTGATCGCCAATGTGCTCCGGATCGCCACAAGCTATAATTCCTTTGATGTTCTGGAGGACGGCTATGGCATAAACTTACGGCCTTTAAGCATGTTTGCGGCAGAAGTATACGGAGATGATCCCTGTACGGAGTTTTTCCCGCATATCCTGGACCAGAATGAATTTGATTCCGTGGATCCCGCTCTTGCGGCGAAGATGTGCAAGGCAATAACGATTATCCAGCTGAAGCTTGAAGGACAGCTTATAAAGAGGCATCCGGAATACGGCTTAAATGACCGCCTGATGCTTGAAAGGATAGACTACGAAAAAGGCAGCGTGGAGATAGACGGCTCTGAATATGAGCTTAAGGATAAGCTTTTTGAGACCGTGGATCCGAAGGATCCCTACACTCTCACGCCCGGGGAGGAGCAGCTTCTGGATACGCTGAAGGCGAGCTTCAGGCACTCGTCTCTTTTAAGAAAGCATATCGGCTTCCTTTATTCAAACGGAGGGATCTACAAGATATGCAACGGAAATCTCCTTTATCACGGCTGTATCCCGATGGATGAAAGGGGCGAATTCCTGAGCCTGAAAACAAAGGACGGGGTTTTCGCGGGAAAGAGGCTTATGGACTACCTTAACTCCAGGATAAGGGATGCTTATTTTACGGATGAGGCAGAGGATCCGGAGAGAAAGTCGGACGCGGTCGATCTTCTCTGGTATCTCTGGGGAGGTCCGGTATCTCCGCTTTTCGGCAAGGATAAGATCGCTACCTTCGAGAGGGCCTTTGTGGACGAAAGCTCCGGTGAAGGGGATCCGCGGAAAGAAAGCTACAATCCCTATTATGAATTTTCCAAGGATGAAAGGTACGTGGATAAGATACTGGAGGACTTCGGCCTGTCCGGCGGAAGCCCACATCATATCATAAACGGCCATGTTCCGGTACAGGTCTCCAAAGGGGAAACACCGGTTCATGCCAACGGAAAGCTCTATATTATTGACGGAGGGATCTCAAAGGCGTATCATGCAAAAACCGGGATAGCGGGATACACGCTTATCTTCAATTCACACAGGCTGGCTCTTGCAGAGCATAAGCCGTATACGCCCGGGGAGGAGAATACCCCGAAGATACGTGAGGTCGAGCGTATGAGAGAGAGGATAAGGGTAAAGGATACCGATATCGGGGCGAAGCTCACGGAGGAGATAGAGGATCTTAAGCAGCTCCTGCAGGCATATCATACGGGACTCTTAAAGGAGAAGAGATAAAGCTCCTTCGGGCTGAAGCCATCAGGATAAAATTGAGGAGGAATTTAAAATGGCACTTTTAATCATTTTGGCGATCATCATTATTCTTTTGATACTGCATATCAAGATAGTTCCCCAGGCGCATGCCTATATAGTCGAACGCCTGGGAAAGTATCACAGCACCTTTGGGGCAGGGCTTCATGTCCTTATCCCCTTTATCGACAGGATAGCAAGGAAGGTGACATTAAAGGAGCAGGTTGCGGACTTTGCACCCCAGCCCGTTATCACGAAGGATAATGTCACAATGATGATAGATTCCGTAGTGTACTTTATGATACGGGATCCCAAGGCCTATACCTACGGTGTGGAGAACGCGATCATGGCAATGGAAAACCTTACCGCCACCACACTCCGTAATATTATAGGTGATATGACATTGGATGATACCCTTACATCCAGAGAGACCATAAATTCCAAGATGCTGACCGCTATAGATGAGGCCACAGATCCCTGGGGCATCAAGGTCAACCGTGTGGAATTGAAGAACATCACACCTCCCAAGGCAATACAGGAGGCCATGGAGAAGCAGATGAAGGCCGAGCGTGAGAAGAGGGCCGTTATCCTTACCGCTGAAGGTGAGAAGCAGTCCATGATCCTTACCGCAGAGGGTAATAAGGAATCCGCGGTACTTGAAGCGGAGGCAAAGAAGATGGCAACCATCCTTGCAGCCGAGGCTGAAAGGGAGAAGGAGATAAAGGAGGCCGAAGGCCGTGCAGAGGCCATAAGGAACATACAGCAGGCAAATGCTGACGGTATAAGGATGATAAGGGAAGCCGGGGCGGACGAATCCGTTATAAAGATCAAGTCGCTGGAGGCCTTTGAGAAGGCCGCTGACGGACAGGCAACGAAGATCATTATCCCCAGCGAGATACAGAAGGTTGCGGGTCTGGCAACAGGAATTAAGGAGATGTTGAGGTGATCCCCGAATTTATATACGATATTCTGGGCTATCTGGAGCTTGATATAGGCGATGTCATCGGACTGGTCTTCTGGATAGTGGTGATCGCTTTTCTGCTGACGAAGGCCGCCGCGGTCAAAAAGTCAAGGCCAAATAAGGGAGCGGGCCATCCCACGACCATCAACAGATCCTCCGGGAATGCTCCGCAGCCGGACGGAGTGCGGAGAAAGGGCAGCAGAAAAACCGTGGCAAGTGACGGACATACCATACCCCGTTCAAAGGACATTACCTGTGAGGGGCAGTACGGTCATGACCACGGTGAGAGGGTTCCCCGCTTCATTGTCCACGAGGAGCCGACTCTCGGCTACTGCAATCTGAACGGAAGGCTCGTTGCCCTTAAGGATTGCTGGAAGTATTGAGAACACTCGCGGCACTAATATCCGCCATTTCAGATTCATCGGCAAATTTATCGAAGATATCCTGTTTTTCCTTCAGCATCCGCAGGATATCTTCGTCTATTGTATCGTCTGATATCATCCTGTAGACCAGAACCGAATTTAACTGCCCCATCCTGTAGGAGCGTGAGACCGCCTGCGTTTCAAGGGAGGGCTTTATCTGCGGCTCGCAGAGTATCACAACGCTTGCGGCCTGGATATTTAAGCCTGTGCCTCCCGCGATTATCTGGGAAACAAGAACGGCGCCCGCCTCCCTTTTCTTGAAGTCATCAAGAATTTCCTGACGTCTGAGGGAAGAAAGAGAACCGTCTATGATGTCGGTACTCCTTTCGCCCAGAGCCTCCTTTACGGTAAGGAGAGTGTTCTTAAAGTAGGAGAACACGATCGTCTTCCTGCCCTGGACCGCCGCCATTTCGCAGAGCTCGAGGATACGCTTTAATTTTGAGGAGCTTTCGGGGGCAACATTCTTGAAGGAGACCTGACGCATACCCATAAAGTCGTCCCTCTCCCGGTCAAGTCTGTAGGCAGCCATTTCATCGGCTCCTACCGGACAGATCTCATCCTTTTCTATAAGCTCCGGAAGCTCTTTTAATACATCCTCTCTGGTCCGCCTAAGATACACGGGAGCGATCTTTTTCCTGAAGAGGTCTCCGGACCAGCTGTCTTCCGTGAGGCTTATCTTTCTTTGGATCTCCGTATTTATGATCCCTATAAGGTTCTTCATTTCATCGATCCGGTTTTCAAGCGGTGTGCCGGACATAAGGAGGATCCTTTCGGAATGGGAGAGTATCTCCTTTGCGGACAGGGTCCTTCTGGCCTCGGGGTTTTTGATATAGTGGGCTTCATCCACCACCGTCATATGGGAGACGAAGCTTTCAGGAAGTATATCCCTGAATTTCGGCAGGGCCTCATAATTTATAACGGCGATCCCGCCATGTTCCGACCATTCAAGGGCATTTTCCGCCGCGGCTTCATCACGGATAAGAAGGGGCTTTACAGAGGTGAAGGTGCCGATCTCACGGACCCAGTTTATAAGGACGCTTGCGGGGCAGATCACGATGAAGTGATCAGGACCGCGGTTAAAAAGATCCTGGATAGCGGCCAGAGCCTGGACTGTCTTTCCGAGACCCATCTCATCTCCGAGGAGGGTCTTTTCCTGAAAGAGGGCATATTTCGTACCGAAGGTCTGATATGAGCGGAGGGCGGTCTTAAAGCCGTCAAGCCTGAGCTCGTACTTTTCAATCTCTGCTGCCAGCTCTTTCGGGACATCGCTTTTTATCCTGTCCCTGAGCCCTGTGATCTCCTTAAGGGAAGCGTTACTTTCCGTTAATTCATCGAGAGCCGCATAGTAAAAGGCAGGGCGGCTTAAAAAATCCTGCCAGGCTGCTTCCGCACTTACTTTAAGCGCCCGATCATTATCTGAGATCAGGCGGTCCGCCTCCTCTGTAAAGCTTCCGGAAAGAAGGGCGTCGATCTTTTCCTCACCGCTTATTACTCTCTCCTTCTTCTCCCTCCCTGAGAAGAGCCAGAAAAAGCTGTTTCCGATCAGGGAAGCCTCCTTCACTGCAGCCTCGACCGGACGGTGCATTCCGGAGTAGAGCTTTGCGGCACTCTTTCTTATATCCGAGGTGTGGATAATACGGAAAAGGGCGGCAGTGGTTTCCATGGCAGCGGGGCTTTTCTTATCCGCGGCAAGCCGTAGCTTTGAGTTTTTTATAACTGTTTCAGCTATTCTTTCTATGGTCTTTTTGATCGTGGCTGCGCTGCCGCTTCCTATGCCCTTTATGCTGTCGATCTCGGAAAGGCTTAAGAGCGTAAGCTCCGCTATATTCGTGTAGCCCGCATTGATAAGGGCTGAAACACGTATGCCCTGTTTCTCGGCATTGATGGCGCTCACGGGAGTCTCCCTCAAGGTATCAAAGGCATATTCATTACGGAGCTTATTCAGTGACTCCAGGGCATTTTCCGAAAGCCCCTTCTTTGCTTCAAGGATCTCTTTTAAGGCGCGGTCTCTTGAAAGCAGGGCATTCTTTTTGTTCTTAAGGCTTTTGAAATCCGGTTTTTTCAATGTTTTATTCCCCTTACGGATTGTGGTATCATTAAGGCTGTCCGGTGCTTTGTCCTTCGGACCCCTTGACACGGATTGTAACACAGATACGGATAATAATACCAGAAGACAGTCACCTGCGCCTTGATGCGCTGAGCGCATCAGCAGCACAATTAAAACCACGGCGAAATATCAATGAAAAAGATAGAAAACGTAAACATAATCGGAATGGGGGCTCTCGGGCTCTCCTTCGGAAAGATAATAGCGGATCACATAGGCTACGACAGGGTCACCTTCGTTATGGATAAGGAAAGGTATGAGCGCAGCAGGGACGCGGAATACAGGGTAAACGGGGAAAGGGTGAATTTCAGGACCGCCCTTCCCGAAAACGCCTTCGGGGCGGATCTTATCATAGTCGCCGTTAAGTATAATGATCTTCCATCCGCCCTTGATACCATGGAGACCTCGGTTAAGGAGAACAGCACGATCATATCCCTTATGAACGGCATAGACAGTGAGGAGATCATAGCAGGGAGATACGGGGAGGAACGGGTCATCTATTCCGTTGCCCAGGGCATGGATACAATGCATTTCGGGACAAAGGTGGATTATACAAAGCTTGGCGAGATAATAATAGGTGTTTTGAGGCGCGATATGAATGAGGTGCTTAAGCGCGTTTCAGACTTCTTTGAAGAAGCAAGGGTGCCCTTCAGGACCGAGAAGGACATCAGGCACAGGATGTGGGCGAAGTTTATGCTGAATGTGGGGGCAAACCAGACCTCAATGGTATTCGGAACCGGATACGGAGGAATTCTTAGGGACGGAAGCGAAGCGCGTATGGTAATGATAAGCGCCATGAGAGAGGTCATCCTGATAGCGAGGTGTGAGAGGATCGTTCTGACGGAGGACGATCTCCTGAGCTATCTGGAACTTCTCGAGGACATGGATCCCAATGCCTGCCCTTCCATGAGCCAGGACAGGCTTAACAGGAAAAAGTCGGAGGTGGAGATGTTTGCGGGAGTGGTGATGGACCTTGGGGAAAAATGGGGGATACCGGTGCCCGCCAACGAGTTTCTCTACGACAGGGTGATGAAAATAGAAAGTAGCTATTGACGGGTATTTGTGGTATAGTAGGTAGGCTAAGTCTAAAGCAGGAGGTACGGAATATGGGGTTGTTGCCGATACGTGTAAAACTTATTCTGCTTAGTGTGATAGGGGCCTTGAGTACTCTTATCCTGGTTATCCTGGATATAATGAATACGGCTGACGGGGTTTCCATTACCACAGGCATTGTTCTCATACTGGTACAGATATTGGTTGCGGTCTACATCACAGCCAATATCGGCAGAGCCATGAAGATCAGCATTGATTACATCGAGAGGATGTCCACCGGTAATTTCACCCAGGATCTTCCGGATGAGCTGAAGGACAGGCAGGACGACTTCGGAAATCTGGGGGACAGCTTAAAGGAAATGAAGCTTTCCGTCGGTGCGCTTATCGGTGCTGTAAAGGGACAGGCCGACGATATCGAGGAGGCCGTTGAAAGCATCAATGAAAGCGTAGGAGAGCTGAATTCCAGTATAGAGGATGTGGCAATGTCCGTAGGAGCCCTTGCATCCGGTATGGACGAGACAGCAGCCTCGGCGACGGAGATAAAGGAAACCTCGGAGCTCATAAAGAATTCCACCGAGGATATGGCGAGAAGGGCAGAGGAAGGGGCCAATGAGGTAAAGGCCATTTCCGACCGTTCCACGAGAACCGCTGAGGAAACAAACAGGAGACAGAGAAACGTAAAGAGCCTGAGCGACGAGATAAGCGGCAGACTTTCCAAGGCTCTTGAGGATGCAAAGGTCGTTAAGGAAATAGATGTGCTCACGGAATCCATAATGGCCATCACGAATGAAACCAACCTTCTGGCGCTGAACGCGGCTATAGAAGCTGCCAGTGCGGGAGAAGCCGGACGGGGCTTTGCGGTTGTCGCCGATGAGATAAGGAGCCTTGCCGAGCAGAGTAAGGACGCGGTGGTGAAAATACAGAACGTGACCCAGGCGGTTACGGGGTCTGTGGGGAATCTGTCCGAGGATTCTGGGAAGCTCCTTAATTTTGTCGAGACCGATGTTGCGGAAATGCTGGAGGATTTCAGTGCGACTACGGAGCAGTACGGGAAGGACGTACAGTATATGGATTCCCTTGTATCCGGCTTTGCGGATACGGCTTCGGAGCTTAATCAGCAGATAATGGGGATACTGAACAGCATTGACGGGATAAGCGATGCTTCCCAGGCCGGAGCGGAGAGCACAAATATGATCGCACAGAGTACGGACAATATCAGGGAGAGGTCCGCGCTTGTGGTTAAGGAAGCTGAAAAGACCAGAGACACGGTAGAGATACTCGACTATGAAGTATCGAAAATAGCAGTACTATGAACAAGTTAGAAATCTCAGAGATAAGAAAGCAGTTCGGCATAGACAGATACACCATTGACAATATATGCATCTGCTATGTGGGGAGTGAAAAGGAAAAGAAGCTTACGACAAAGGATGCCTTCGGCTCCCTTCCCGAGGAGGAGATGCATAAGTACCTGAAGTTCTTTAAGAAGGCACTTTCCGGAACTGTGGGGAAAAATCTCATAAACCTGGATTTTCCTCTTTCGGAGGAAATGCAGGGTGGGAAGCAGGAGCTTCTCCTGAAGCTACGGGACAGCAGACTTGATGATGATGCTGTCCTTGACGGTTTTTATGACAGGATTATCGAAAGCTACGAGGCTCCGGACAAATACTGCATAATCGTAATGCATGCCATCTACGATATTCCCGGGAGATCGGGAAATCGGGAGTTTATGGAGGATATGTCGGATAATGTCTACGACTTTATCCTGACTCTCATTAGCCCTGTGGAGCTCCGGGACGGAGAGCTCGGGTACGACCCGGAAAACAACAGGATCGGCGAGCTTACTCGGGAATGGGTGCTCCATGACCCGGACAAGGCCTTTCTTTTTCCGGCCTTTAATGACAGGACCTCCGATATACATTCGCTCCTCTATTATTCCAGGAAGTGTGAGGAGCTGCAGCAGGATCTCATAAATTTCCTCTTCGGAGCGGAATCTCCACTTACAGCCGGTGACCAGAAGGATGCCTTTAATATGCTGGTGTCCTCGGTCTGTGCCGATGAGGGAGATATTGAGGTTATGAAGAATATCCATGACTCCCTTACGGAGCTGGTTGAAGAAAATAAAGATAATCCCGATCCACTCGTTATCGGAAGGACTGAGGTGAAAAAGATCCTTTCGGAAAGCGGTGTTACGGAGGAAAAGCTTAATAGCTTTGATAAGCACTTCGATGATATAGCGGGAGAGGATGCGGATATAGTGGTGTCAAACCTTCCCGGTGTGAAGAAATTCAATATCTCCACGCCTGATATAGATATCCGGGTAAAGCCGGATTTTGTTGACAGGATAGAGGCAAGGGTGGTTGACGGCAGGCAGTGCATAGTCATTGCGGTGGACGATCACGTCGAGGTCAACGGTGTAAACGTGAGAACCCTTCTTCCAAAGGGAAGGGATTAGGGAGCAGGCATTACCATGAGGATAGGAAAGGGCTATGATGTACATAAGCTTGTACCCGGGAGGGAGCTTATCATAGGAGGGGTGAAGATACCCTATGAGATGGGGCTTCTCGGACACTCCGATGCGGATGTTCTGACTCATGCCATAATGGATGCGCTGCTCGGCGCTGCGGCATTGGGAGATATAGGGAAGCACTTCCCGGATACCTCGGATGAATTTAAGGATGCGGACTCCGTCGGGCTTCTTAAAAAGGTGGGGGAGCTTATTTCGGAGGAGAGGTATTTTATCGGAAATATCGATGCCACCGTTATTGCAGAAAAGCCGAAGCTCCGGCCCTATATAGACAGGATGACGGAAATTATATCGGAGGCTCTGGAGCTTGAAGCGGATCAGGTGAATATAAAGGCCACCACCGAGGAGGGCCTCGGATTTACGGGAGAAGGAAAGGGAATCGCTGCCGAGGCGGTGTGCCTCCTTATGAGAGCAACGGATATGGTAACGTTTAATGAGTGCTGCAGGAATTGTGAAAAAGGATGTAAATTTAATTAAAAAATACATAGAGGACGAGATAAAGGTGGTACGGGAGCGGGATCCTGCCATACACAATAAATGGGAGGTCTTTCTTTATTCCAGCTTCTGGGCGGTACTCATGTACAGGATAGCCCACAGATTTTATCTTAAAAAACACTACTTTACGGCGAGGCTGATCTCACAGATAGCCCGTGACCGGACGGGTATAGAGATACATCCCGGCGCGGAGATAGGAAAGGGCTTTTTCATCGACCACGGATCAGGTGTCGTGGTGGGTGAGACCACGGTCATAGGGAATAATGTCACGCTTTACCAGGGAGTGACCCTTGGAGGAACAGGCAAGGAAAAGGGCAAGCGCCATCCGACATTAAAGGATAATGTGATGGTCTCCGTCGGAGCCAAGGTCCTCGGCTCCTTCACCATAGGAGAAAATTCAAAGATCGGTGCGGGCTCTGTCGTGCTTAACGAGATTCCCCCGAACTGTACCGTGGTCGGGGTCCCCGGAAAGATCGTTAAGCGGGGCGATGTGGAAATTCCGAGAAAGACCATGGATCAGGTCCATCTTCCTGATCCCATACAGGATGATATCAATACATTAAAGCACGCAGATACGGAGATCACAAACCAGCTCCTGTCATTAAAGGACACGGTAAGGGAACTTAAAAGAGAAATAGAAAAGGGAAAAACAGGCTCCAATGAAGATATATAATACGTTAAGCAGGAAAAAAGAAGAATTCAGGCCTATAAAGGACGGGGCTTTGAGCATGTACGTATGCGGCCCCACGGTCTATAACCTTATACACATAGGCAATGCAAGACCCATGATAGTCTTTGATACCTTCAGGCGCTACATGACCCACCGCGGTTATGATGTGAATTATGTTTCCAACTTCACCGATGTGGATGACAAGATCATAGCGAAGGCAAATGAAGAGGGCGTGAGCTCCGATGAGATATCCGAAAGATATATAGCGGAATGTAAAAAGGATATGGAGGGCTTAAATGTACTGCCTGCAACCGTCCATCCCAGAGCAACTCAGGAGATCGGGGGTATGATAGAGCTTATATCAGACCTTATCGAGAAGGGCTACGCCTACAAGGCTGAGGACGGTACCGTTTATTTCAGGACCAGGAAGTCAAAGGATTACGGTAAGCTCTCACACAAAAACATTGAGGATCTGGAGGCCGGCCACGGACGGGAAATAAAGGTCAAGGGTGATGACGGCAAGGAGGACTATCTGGACTTCGTCCTCTGGAAGCCGAAGAAGGAGGGAGAACCCTTCTGGCCCTCACCCTGGTGCGACGGGCGGCCGGGCTGGCACACGGAATGTTGCGTAATGGCAAAGAAATATCTGGGTGCAACCATAGATATTCATGCAGGCGGAGAGGATCTCATATTTCCCCATCATGAAAATGAGATCGCCCAGTCTGAGGCCGCTAACGGGGTTCCCTTTGCCAACTACTGGATGCATAACGGTTTTTTAAATATCGACGGGGAGAAGATGAGTAAATCCCTTAATAACTTCTTCACGGTACGGGACATATCCGAAAAATACGATCTGCAGGTTTTACGCTTCTTTATGCTGTCAGCCCATTACAGGAGTCCGCTTAATTTCTCGGCGGAGCTTATGGAGGCTGCAAAGGCGGGGCTTGAAAGGATAAAGACAGCGGCGTCAAAGCTTGATTTCCTTCTTAAGACTGCGGCAGATGGAGAGCCTTCAGCTGAAAAAGCGGAGGAAATAAAGGAGTTTACCCGTCGTTTCGACGAGGCCATGGATGACGACCTTAATACCGCAGATGCTGTGTCGGTGGTATTTGAGCTTGTAAAGTTCATAAATACAACGGCTGATGAGAACAGTTCAAAGGGGTATCTCAAAGCACTTAAGGAGGAGCTTTTAAGCCTTTCGGATGTCCTTGGTCTCATTGTGGAGGAGAAGGAGGAGCTATTGGACGCCGACATTGAGGCTCTTATCAATGAGAGGCAGGAAGCCAGGAAAAGTAAGAACTTTGCCCGTGCGGACGAGATACGGGATCAGCTCCTTAAGAAGGGCATCATTCTCGAGGATACGAGACAGGGCGTTAAATGGAAGAGAAAAGACTGAGGACCTATTCCCCTCTGACCCTTGCATTTTTGGGAGATGCGGTGTGTACCCTGTTTATGAGGGATTATGTGGTAAGAAAAGGGAATATGAGCGTGAATAAGCTCCATAAGAGAACCGTGGGGCTGGTTTCCGCAAATGCCCAGGCGAAGGCCATATCCGCGATCATAGAAGAGGGTGGCTTAAGCTCTGCGGAGCTTGAGATATTCAGAAGGGGTGAAAACGCCCAGACCGAGACCCATGCGAAAAACGCAAGCGCTGCGGTATATCACAGGGCGACCGGCTTCGAGTGCCTGCTTGGCTGGCTATATCTTCAGGAAAAAGAGGACAGGGTACGGGAGCTTCTGAAAAGAGCCATAGAGATAGACGAAGAAGAATGAGATACGAAGAATCAGTAATCGAGGGCAGGAATGAGGTAATAGAGGCATTCCGCTCGGGAAAGACCATAGACAGGCTTTTTATCCTGGACGGAGCGGCGGACGGACCCATACAGACCGTGAAGAGGGAAGCACGGAAGCAAGGGGTCAGGATCGACTTCGTGGACAGAAAGAGGCTTGACGAGATCTCCGTAACCGGAAAGCACCAGGGAGTCATAGCCTATGCTGCGGCTTATAAATATTCCGAGGTTTCGGACATTTTGAAGCTTGCAGAGGAGAGGCAGGAGGATCCTTTTATCTTTCTCCTTGACAATATAGTGGATCCCCACAATCTGGGGGCGATAATAAGGACCGCCAATATGGCAGGAGCCCATGGGGTGATAATCCCGAAGAACAGGGCAGTGGGGCTTACCGCATCGGTTGTGAAGGCATCTGCCGGAGCCATAAATTATACTCCGGTCGCAAGGGTCACAAATCTTAAGAATACGATTGAAGAACTGAAATCAAAGGGTCTCTGGTTTGCCTGTGCGGATATGGAGGGAAGCTCCGTTTTCGAAGAAAACCTTACGGGTCCGATCGGCATAGTCATAGGCTCCGAGGGAGAGGGAGTGGGCAGGCTCATTAAGGAAAACTGCGACTACAGGGTTGCGATACCCACCTCGGGGGATATAGACTCTCTTAATGCCTCGGTTGCAGCGGGAGTGATCGCATTTGAGGTGGTGCGCCAGAGAATGCAAAAGCTTAAGAAGACCGGTCTCTCCGAATGAAAAATCCCGATTATGAAAATCTGCAGGACGACGAGCTCTTCACCCTTTATAAGGACGGGGATGATTATGCCGTGGAGGTCCTGCTGGAAAAATATAAGTATATAGTGAAAATGAAGGCTTCCTCCGTTTTTGCGCTGGGCGGCGAAAAGGAGGATCTTCTTCAGGAGGGAATGATCGGTCTCTTAAGAGCCATAAGGGAGTACGACCCCGGCCGGGACGCTTCCCTCGCAACCTTCTGTAACCTGGTGGTCACCAGGCATCTCTATAATGCTGTCCGTAATATGGGACGGAAGAAGCATCTCCCCTTAAACAGCTTTGTTTCCATTTATGACGAGGAGGAAAATACCGCCGAAAACGGCGAAATAAACGGATTTCCGGGTTATGCTCACGATCCGGAGGGCTTAATAATCGACAGGGAAAATACGGAGGAGCTCTACAGGATAATAGATGAGGAGCTGAGCCCTCTGGAGAAGGAGGTACTGGACTTAAGGCTTATCGGAATGAAGAACGGAGAGATCGCGAAGGTCTTAGGCCGGGACGAAAAATCCACGGATAATGCCCTTACAAGGATACGAAAAAAGATCAGGGGACATTAAGACAGAGAAAGAGCCTTGTGTTATCTGGGACAGGCTATCTCACCCACATGCTCGATCGTATGGTGGAGTGATTCGGTAAGAGCCGTGTCGGAAGCCCTGTAGAGCATTTCCTTTCCCTCGCGGTGGGAAACTATGAGACCTGCAGCCTTAAGGAGTCGCAGATGATGGGATACGGCAGGGCTTGTCATATTTACCGCGGCCGCTATATTCGTGACACATTCCTCGGTGTGGCAGAGGAGCCAGAAGATACGGAGACGGCTCGGATCCCCAAGCTGCTTTAGGGCTTCGGACACCGAATTTATGACCTCGCTGTCCGGAAAATGTGAAACTATCATATCTGATTTCAGGTCATGCTTATGAGGCAGCTTTTTATTCATAGAAGTATCGCCCTTAAGATCCCGGGTTTCTCGTGCTCCCTTTTTCCTGCTCCGAGTCCCGTTTTCTTTGGAATGATCACCTCTGGGAGCTTTGTCGATGTCATTACCGCTGCGGCAAAGGCGGCACCGGTGGGGGTCACGTATTCTCCCTTATGCTCCGTGATGGACAGAGGGAGCTTATACATTTCCGCAATATTGAGGACCGCAGGTACAGGCACCGGAAGAAGTCCATGCTGACACCTGACGCTTCCGGTCCCCTCACAGATCCTAGGTATTATCACTTCATCAATAGAGAGATCGTCAAAGCAGACCGCGGCGGCCACTATATCCACTATCGAATCGATGGCTCCGACCTCGTGGAAGTGTACCTCATCTATCGCCCTGTTATGTGCCTTTGCCTCGGCCTCCGCAAGGATAGTAAAGATCCGGATTGCGAGCTCCCGGGCTTTATCACTGATATCCAGAGATTCTATTATCGTAATTATATCCTTAAGATTCCTGTGTGAATGATGGTGGTGATGGTGATGATCCTTTTCGCCTGATCCCTCCCTGACAGGGTCGGAGGGTCCGTAGAGATATTCCATATCATGGTCATGGTTTTCATGTGCCTCATCCAGTATCACATTGAAATCACAGCAGTCTATACCGGATTTTTCAACCCTGCTTATTTCTATCCTGAAGCTTTCATCCTTTATTCCGGACAGGGCAGCTTCAAGCTTCTGCCTGTCCGCACCCAGATCCAAAAGCGCCGCAACGGTCATATCTCCGCTTATTCCGGAATTACATTCAAGATATAGAGTATTCAAGCCTTCATTCCTTTCTTCCTGTGGAGAGACGGTTTATCTGAGTGGCAATATATCCGGCTCCGAAGCCGTTATCTATATTTACCGCAGCTACACCGTTGGCACAGGAATTGAGCATGGTGAGCAGTGCCGACAGCCCCTTTAGGCTTGCACCGTATCCGACCGAGGTGGGGACAGCTATGACAGGATTTGCCACAAGCCCTCCGAGAACGCTTGATAGAGCCCCTTCCATTCCGGCTACGGCGACCACGCAGTTTGCCTTCTGGAGGAGAGAGGTCTTACTTAGGAGCCTGTGAATACCGCTTACTCCCACATCATAGATCCGCTCCACATAAGAACCGAAAAATTCAGCTGTCTGAGCCGCTTCCTCGGCAACCGGTATGTCTGCCGTTCCCGCGCAGCATACCGCGATGTTTCCGGTTCTTTCCCTTTCTTCTCCTTCTATCTTCAGTATCCTTGAAACGGGATCGTATTCGGTCCCGGGAAGAGCCTTTTTCACGAATTCGTACTGCTCCTTTGAAGCTCTTGTACCGAATACCGAGCCATCCTCCTCCAAAAGCTTTTCATATATGGAAAGAAGATTTTCGAAGCTCTTCCCTTCGCAGAAAACGACCTCGGGGAAGCCTGTCCTTAGCTTACGGTGGCTGTCAAGCTTCGCAAAATCAAGCTCCATAAAGGGCTCCGTCCGGAAAAAGAGCTCCGCATCATCAACCGAGAGCTCCCCGTTTTTCACTTTTTCAAGTATCTTTCTCGCTTCTGTCATTTGTACTCAGGATCAAGTATGTTCATGATCTCCGGTCTGTCTTTTTCATAGGATCCAAAGCAGTAGTGCCGCATACCGGCCTTCCCGGCACCCTCACAGTTATCGGCTCTGTCGTCGATAAAAAGGCACTCCTCCGGGTCAAGCATAAATCTGTCCGTAAACAGCCTGAAGATTTCCACGTCGGGCTTAATAAGCTTTACGTCACAGGAGAAGATCCCTCCATCCATAAGGGGGAGAAAATCCAGTACTTCCGGCCTCGCATGCATAACATGCTTCGAATAATTGGAAAGATACATGATCCGGTATCCGAGCTTACGAACGTCCCTTAGCCAGGGAATCGAGTAACCGCAGCGTAATACCGCCATTGCCACATGGTCAAAGCACCATCTTATGTACTCCGGAGGAATGGCCGGATCGGCGTCCATAAAGCTTTGCAGTATCTCCTCATCGCTTTTCACACCACGGTCAAGCTCGGACCAGCGGCCGTCACCGTACACGGCATTTGCGATCCGTAAGCCCATTTCCTCACCATATCTTTCCCTTACATAGTCAAGGCCCTTAAATCTTATCAGCACGTTTCCTATGTCAAAGATCACGGTGCTTATAGGCTTTTCTTTTCCTTCAAAAACCGAAAACGAAAAAAGGGGGCGCTCCTCCTTTACGTCCCTGAGAACCCTGACAAGTCTGTCAATATACTGCTTCATTTCCCCGGAAAGAGCTTCCCGGTTTGTAAAAACGATATTTAAGGGGCTGCTGTCCTCTGTAAGGCAATCGTGAAGGGCATCCAGATTCCTGCCGTAATGCTCCGGCAGATGAAGTGACATTGATAAGGCAGCATGAAGTCCTTCCCTGTCTTTAATTTCCTTTAGATCGATCACATATTTCAAGAGCCGGTCTCCTTCATATCTTTTCAGCTTACGGGCTTCCGAAAGGCTGCTTTTTCTCCGGATCGCACCTTCGGCTCGGAAGCCGTGAGCGGACAGGCTCCCGGAGGTTTATAATCTGAAAAACCCCCAGACTTTTCGCCTGAGGGTCAGCACAAACTGCTGGAACGCAGAGTCGAACTGCGGACCTCATCACTACCAATGATGCGCTCTACCTCCTGAGCCATTCCAGCGTGTCACGCTTGTCTATCCTACCAAAGTCCAAAGGAAAAGTCAATATCAAAGACTGCGTGATATCTCAAGGCATTTTTCCATACATTCTATGACCGCACTTCTGAAGCCCTTTGCCTCCAGAACCCGCACTGCCTGTATCGTCGTTCCGGCAGGAGAGCATACCATGTCCTTAAGCTCACCCGGATGTTTTCCGGTTTCCAGTACCATTTTTGCGCTTCCGAGTACTGCCTGGGCGGCAAAGGTATAAGCCTTGTCCCTCGGCATCCCTCCCGCTACGGCCGCATCAGCCATTGCTTCTATGAACATAAATACATAAGCCGGAGAGGAACCGCTGACCGCCGTTACAACATCCATAAGGCTTTCGGGGATCACCTCGGTCCTCGCAAAGCCGCTGCAGAGCTTCCGCACATTTTCAAGCTCCAAATCCGTGACGGCGTCATTTGCACAGAGACCTATCATTCCCTCCTTTACAAGAGCCGGAGTATTGGGCATCATCCGGATAATCTTAAGCTCCCTTCCGAAGCTTTCTTTAGTCCAGGAGAGGGTCTTTCCGGGAGCAATGGTTATTATGATCGCGCTGTCCTTTACGGAATCCCTTATTTCAGCTATGACCTCTTCATAAAACTGGGGCTTTACCGACAGGAAGAGGATGTCAGCCTTTTTTGCGGCTTCTTTATTATCTGTTGTTACCGAGATATGAAGCTCGTTTTTTCTCGTATTAAGGAGCTCCTCCGATCTGTCGGCTCCGGTCAGGTCAGAAGCGTCCGCAATGCCGGAATCCAGGATCCCCTTCATCATTGCAGTGCCCATATTTCCGCATCCGATAAAAGATATATACATAATATTCCTCCGGTTGATCAGATGTTATCGAGGTCATTATAACATACATCTTATCGCGTTCAATACCGCGAGGACCATCACTCCGACATCGGCGAAAACAGCGGTCCACATATTCGCAAAACCTAGGGATCCGAGTATCAGGCATATTATCTTTACACCTATGGCAAAGCAGATATTCTGCCGGACGATACGGAGGGTCTTTTTCGATATGGCGATGGCTGTTGCGATCTTTAAGGGATCGTCATCCATAAGGACTATGTCAGCAGCCTCTATCGCAGCGTCGGAGCCGAGGGCTCCCATCGCGATCCCGACATTCGCACGGGAAAGCACGGGGGCATCGTTTATCCCGTCACCCACAAAGGCAATACGGTCTTCTTCTCTCTGCTTCTCATTTATCAGCTCCTCAATTTTCGAGACCTTGTCCCCGGGAAGGAGATCGCTGAAAACCCTGTCGATCTTTAATGCAGCTGCCACCTGCTCCGCAGTACTCTTTCTGTCGCCGGTCAGTATCACGGTTTCCCTTATTCCGGCCTTTTTAAGAGCCTGCACCGCTTCCGCACTGTGAGGCTTTATCACATCGGATATCAGCACATGCCCCGCATAGACACCGTCTATCGCGATATGTATGATGGTTCCGGTGTGGTCGTGACAGCTCTTACATTCAGGAATGATGCCGTCGGAAACAGCTTCCTTCATCAGGCTTTCATTTCCGGCATAGACAATTCGTCCCTCTATAACGGCCTTTATTCCCCGGCCCGCGATCTCCTCCGCATCCTCCACGGTGCAGCCGTCGGCTTCGTTGCCAAAGGCCTTTTTAAGAGACAGGGCTATGGGATGATTTGAATATCTCTCTGCATGGGCAGCGATATGGATCAGCTCATCCGCGCTTATGTCATTCGGATGTACCGATACCACCTCAAAAACACCCTTGGTAAGAGTTCCTGTCTTATCAAAGACCACGGTCTTTACTTCACTCAGGGCTTCGAGATAATTGGAGCCCTTTACGAGCACTCCCTTTTTCCCGGCGAAGCCGATACCCGCGAAGAAGCTTAAGGGTATGCTGACGACCAGAGCACAGGGACAGCTTATAACGAGGAAGATAAGAGCCCTGTAGATCCAGGTACTCCAGAGGAAGGGGATCCTCATAACCGTAAGTACAAGCGGCGGCAGCAGGGCAAGGGCAATGGCTGCGAATACCACCGCCGGCGTATAGACCCTTGAAAACTTTGCGATAAAGTTTTCGGACTTTGACTTTCTGGAGCTCGCATCCTCTATAAGCTCCATTACCCTGGAAACCGTGGAATCCGAGTATTCCCGGGTGGTCTCTATCTCAAGGACAGCGCCGGTATTTATGCAGCCGCTTAAGACCTCATCACCGGCCCCAACGTCTCTCGGCAGGGATTCTCCGGTAAGGGATGATGTATCGAGGCTTGAGCTTCCCTTTTTAATGATACCGTCTATGGGGATCTTTTCACCCGCCCTTACGACGATCAGGCTTCCGCATTCAACATCATCGGGATCCACCTGAACTATCCCGCCGTTTTCGTCATAAATATTTGCATATTCCGGAGAAATATCCATAAGCTCCGTAATGTTCTTCCTGCTCTTTCCCACGGCATAGCTCTGGAAGAGCTCCCCTGTCTGGTAAAAAAGCATGACAGCCACAGCCTCGGTATAATCCCCGCTCTTTGCAAAAGCGGCAGCTATCGCTCCGATGGTGGCTACCGACATTAGGAGGCATTCATCAAAGGGCTGTCTGTGGACGATGCCGTGAACAGCCTTTTTCAATACGTCATAGCCCACTATGAGATAGGGTATCATATAGAAACAGAATCTCGGGATACCGTTTATGCGCAGACGGGAAAGGATTAAGAGGAGCGCCGCTGCGAGTATTATCCTGAGGAGATTTATCTTCTGTTTTTTGTTCATGCTTCCTCCCTACTCCGGCAGAACCGGTTTAGTCTAATAGAATATCCGGCAGTCGTCCTCTACCGCCCTGCAGTTTTTTTCAACCCTTCCCATTACCTCGGAGGGATCGGCACCCTCATCAAACTCCACTTTCATCTTTAATGCCATAAAATTCACGTCTGCATTTCTAACGCCCTCGGTTGCCCTTGCCGCATCCTCCATCTTCTGTGCGCAGGCTGCACAGTCCACTTCTATTTTGTAGCTCTTCTTCATCGTATCAATGCTCCTTTCCGTTCAGGTTTTGTATTTAAAGATTAAGTATTTGTTTAATCAATGACTACATCGTATTCCCTTTGTATCTCCTTGTCAAGAGGAGAATTGGTCAAAGCTATAACAACTCCTCTTGCTATCTTGACTTTCTCACCTATAATTTGTATAATAACAAGGAAGCAAGGAATCCTTGCAAATAAAGGAGGCGTTAATTATGCCAGCTGTAGCAATAGCTCCCGAGCAAAAGAAAGTGACTATAACATCCAAGCGCCAATTTACTATCCCCCAAAAGTTCTTTACGGAACTGGGATTTGATCGCGAAGCGGTATGCACACTTGGAGACGGTATGCTCATTATTGAACCTGCCAAATCCGAAAATGGTGGTGAATTTGCCGAACAGATTTTAGCCGATCTTATCGCTGAAGGGTACAGTGGTCAGGATCTGCTTTCTGAATTTAAATCAAGACAATCAAAAGTCCGTCCTGCTGTAGAAAAAATGCTCAAAACTGCAAAAGATGCAGCTAACGGGATTGGCGAATCCTATTCCTATGAGGATGTTTTCGGAGGAAAGAAGTGATGGCAGATCTTATTATCCTCCCTCCCGCTGCAAAGTATCTAAAAAAGCTCAAGGATAAACCACTCAAGAAACTATACGACGAGGCCATCAAGGAAATATGTAAGGATCCTTCTATTCCCTTTCCGATCTTCTGTTACCAATTTGTTGCCAGAAATCTTTCTCTGTCGGCATGCCCATTATCACTCATTTGTCATCATAATGTCCGCCGCATTGAATAACAGTTACCTTGTTATCGTTGGCACTGAATATGATTCTGTTTTTCTTATCGATCCGGACACTGGCATATCCACTGAAATCACCCTTCAGCATTTCTACTTTGCCATAGGAGCACTCATAACCATTCCGCATGATGTCCTTCAACAATTTGTTGACTTTTTTCAGTGTCGCCCTCTACGCCTGCAAGCTTTCATACTCTTTCCAGGCATCCGACTGCCATAAAAGGTTCCTCATAATCAAGCCTCAATAAGAGTATGTGCAGTTGCATTTCCCGCTGTGACATCATCGATGCGTCGCTTCAATTCAGCGGCCTCCGCAGGCGTAAACCCGTTAGCATCACGCATAGAGAATGTCATGGACTGTGAGCGAACTGCCTGCCTTACAAGTGCCAGAGTGGCAGCAGACATAGAGAGGCCAAATGCTTCACAAAGAGCACTATAACTCTCTCTGGTTTTTCTATCCATCTTAAAGGTAAAGTTAGTCATTTCTTCTGTAGTTGGAATCATTTGTATCATCCCCTTTCTGCATATAATATGCCAAATGCAGTTTGCTTTGTCAAGTGCTTTTAATGTGCTATAGCACATGTTTCTGATAATTCTCGCCGACAACTACGGGCACATCACTTCACAGCTGTTTCTGACACTTCGCCGTATCCCTTATCCTTCGATATATCCTCTCCTTTTCCTCTTCCGAAAAAGAAATCCGGTCAAATTCTGCAGCCAAGCTCTCCGCCAAGTATTCAGCCTCTTCCGCCGTCTGATTCTTATAGGTCTCCTCCTCAATCCCTTTTCCCAACATATTCTTCCAGCGTAATCCCTTCCTCATAAATCTCTTTCGTAACCTCCTCCTAATGCAGGTCCTGCCTCCCCCTGTCTACCCAAATTTTACCTTTCATGATACACTTAAGCGTCAGGAGGTATAACGAACATGGATAACAACAAGGAAAATTACATTCTTTCAGTCGTAACACCTTTTCATAACACGAATCTGGCTTTCTTTGAGAAATGCCTGGATTCCCTGAAAAAACAGACGCTCGGATTTGAAAACAT
>JAFTEC010000068.1 GCA_017453865.1 Lachnospiraceae bacterium | reverse complement strand
GTGGTGGAGACTGCGGTCTGGAAATGGGATCAGCTTGCTCATGAGATATGGGACGGTTGGGATAACGCCGGATATGACGATAAGAAAAACGCCGCTGTCCATTTCGGGCTGTATCTGGATTTTTTCCTCACACTATACAGGGAACACAGAGATTTTCTGAGCTTTAACCAGTGCTTCAATGTGTATGTGCGGGCGGAGAAGATCGACTTTAAAACCCTCGGACCATATCAGGAGATGATCGGCAGAATGAAAGAGCACTTCCATAATACTGTGTATGCAAAGGCGTTGCAGGATCATACCATCAGGACGGACGAACCGGAGGAAAAGATGTTTTCCAAGACTATGCACCTGATGTTGGCTGCGGTGACGAGATATGCGGTGGGACTGGTATATCAACCGGAGAACGGGTTTGACGCCATGGAGGAGCTGGAGTTTTTGAAGAATGCGATCCTTAAGGAATACATAAAAGAGCTGCATCAGCAGTGATTTTATAACGAGAAAAAAACTAAGCGTTTGCGGGATTATTTAAAATTCGGGTTGGATTAACAATTGGGACCTGGCAAAGAAAGATACAATGGAGTTTGGAAGGAGGGATGTCAATGAAGGGAATATGGTATGTATTGAATAAGGCGGCGACCGGAGGGCTTGGTGCGGTACTAATTTCATGTTTCGTTCCGGTGATGGTTTTTGCAGCGGAAAATTGTGATATTATCGGCAGCATCTCCTACAATGATACTCTTGATGCTTACGAGATCAACAGCGAGAACAATCTGAAAGACCTCGCCGTGTATGTGAACGGCTCGGGCACCTACACCACAGGCGGCGACGCTGAGACGACCGCACACGACTGTACGGGGCTGACCTTCCGGATGACCGACGACATCACCATTCCGCACACCACTGAGTGGAACGACGCCGACAGCACGGAGAACAACTACACAGCGATCGGCAACGGCAATCACCTCTTCAAGGGCACGTTCGACGGACAGAACTACACCGTCAGCGGCATCCGCATCTACAAGACAGGAAAAGAGACAGATGCTATGAGGCAAGGCCTTTTCGGTGTAGTTCGTGACGGTGGCACCGTAAAGGACGTCGAGGTGTCGGATGTCCGGATTCAGGGGTACAGCAGCATCGGCGCTGTTGTAGGACTGGCATGGCCAAACGCCACTGTTTCGGGCTGCGTCATCGCCGATGCTTTCCTTGCCGATGGAGGCGGAGGATATGTGGGCGGCGTCGCGGGCAACGCAATCACTGCTGCCGTTTCCGACTGCCATGCCTCCGAAACTGTCACTATCCACGCTGCGGCGAGTGCCAGCTCTCACGGCGGCGTCGTGGGAGACGTCTCCAGCTCCGGCAGCATCACCGGCTGCACCAGCGCCGCCACGCTCACCATCGCCGACGGCATTACCGGCTGCAAGTACTTTGGCGGCATCGTTGGTCACAGTTCGAACGCCTCCATTACAAACTGCCGCGCCGTGGGCGTCACGGTCCCTGCCACGAGTTATAATAGTAAACACAGGTCGGGCGCCATTGCGGGAGACATCAAGGACTCCACCCTGACAGACAACTATTACCTGAACTGCACCGTTTCGGATACGCCGAACGCCGTGGACAGTGGCGTCGGATGCAACGAGAACGACAGCAGCCGACGCAACGACGGCACTTACAGCCTGCATACCATTACCCTCGACGCCGGCTTGTCGGTTTCCGGAACGAATGTCACCATTGGCTCCGTCCCCTACTATCCCAACGGAGAAACCATCACCCTCGGCAGCGGCGGCTGCACCGTTACGGTCGATGGCTCCGACCCCGTGCAATATGTTCCAATCACAGAGACCGCGGGCGTCTATACCTTTACCATGCCCGCCGGCAATGTCACCGTGAGCGGCCCGCCCGACTACGCCGGACTCTGGCACCAGGATGCCGACCACGACGGCGCCACGGAGGCGCGCGCCTATGTCATCACCACGCCCGCGGGGCTGAACCTCCTCGCCAGCGAGGTGAACAACGGCAACAGTTACAGCGGTAAATTCTTTAAGCTGGGCGCGGACATCACCTACGCTCATACCACCGACTGGAATGACGCCGGCAGCACCGAGAACAACTACGTCGCCATCGGCAACGTCAACTGTAATTTCTGCGGCACCTTTGACGGCTGCGGCCACACCGTCAGCGGTATCCGCATCTGCAAGAGCGACGACTCCATTCAGGGGCTCTTCGGCCTCATCAGACAGGCCGCGGTGAAGAACGTCACCCTGACGGACGCCCGTATCACCGGCAACGGCAATGCGGGCGGTATCGCGGGGTATAGCGCTGGAGGCACGGTATCTGACTGCACCGTTACCGGCACCGTGGCGATCCATGCCGCGGTTAACGATAGCAGCGACCACGGCGGTATCGTGGGCTACAATTCGCCAGACAGCCTTCGTGCCACGGTCACCGGCTGCACCAGCTCCGCAAAACTGACGATGGCCAATGGCCTGACTGGCTGCTGGTCGTGGGGCGGTGTCGTGGGTCAGAACGACGGCAGCGGCGCGGTCGTGGAGAACTGCTTCGCCGCCGAAGTCACCATCGAAGGGTTGGGCCTTCGGGGCGCGGTCGTGGGCAACAATGAAAAGACACAGGGCACAACCATCGGCACGCTCACCGGGAACTACTACACCGGCTGCGCCGTCGATGGAAAAACCGCCAATATCGGCGCGGGACTCAAGACCGCTTCCGGCGGGGCCGAGGATCAGGACGGCGCGAGATGCGTCGGCAGGATCACCCTTGGCGACGGCGTCGCCGTAACCGACAACTATCTCACGGTGAACACTGTCAAATACGGTCTCGTGGGGCAGACCATATCCCTTCGCTACAGCGGAAGCGCGCCGGAGGGTTACGTCTTTGTCGGCTGCAGTGTGAAGGACGCCGACAATAACGAGGTTGAAGTTAAAGAAACTGATGGCCTCTATCAATTCATCATGCCTGCTGGCGATGTGACCGTCTCGGCGACATTTAAGGAGATCATCAGCCAGACCATCACCGCCTCCGATGTGACCGCCACCTATGGAGACACGGGCATGAGAGTCAGCGCAGAATCCAATGGCGACGGCACGATCAGCTATGCTGTCAAGAGCGGTGATGCCGTGACCGTAGACGCCTATTCCGGAGCGCTGACCATTCTAAAGGCCGGGACAGCTACCATCACCGTCACAGCATCGGGAACTTCCACATATAGGAAGGCCACCAAAGATGTAACCGTGACCATCAATAAGGCGAATGCTTTTGCCTCTACTGTTACCGCAAATGCTCCAACCTATGACGGGACGGCCCAAGCACTTGTGACCGCTGATGCTTCAATCCTCGTTGGCGGTACCATGTGGTATGCGCTTGGTGATGATGCCGACACAGCACCCGCGGAATTGGCTTATACCACATCCATCCCTACCGCCACCAACGCCGGAACCTACTATGTCTGGTACAAGGTCAAGGGGGATAAGAACCATAATGATACTGAACCTGTCTCCCTTGGGGAAATAAGCATAATGAAGGCAGAGCGCGGGGAGGTGGCCGCAAATGGAGCCGCAAAATTCGGTAAAGACGGCATAGTTGACCTGTCAGAGCTTATTGAAGAGGGGGGGCACGACAGACGGAGATATAAGCATTACAGATACGGACAAGATCCTTTATGGCACTCCGCGGTACGCTGACGGGAAGCTCAGCTTCAGCTTTGTAGACGGCATAGAGAACGCAGGCAAAACAGCGGTTGTGACTATTCCCGTTAAGAATGCGAAAAACTATAATGACTACAGTATTTTGGTCACCTTAACCGTTCTTGAAAAGGATGTACCCATACTTTCGGTAAACGATATAGAAACTGTGTATAGCGGTGAAGAGGTTCCGGACAGTCTGATAAGCGGAAGCGTGACCGTGGATGGCGCGGAGGTTCCCGGAAGCTGGAGCTTTAAGGAAGGGGAAGCCCGTACAAATGTATCTGACAGTGGAGCAAAGACAGTGATTTTCACTCCTGATGACAGGGAAGGGATTGAAAGCGGTGAAACCACTCTGAAGCTCAGTATCACCGGGAAGGAAGTCGTTGTAAAGGCAGATAATAAGGAAAAGACAGAAGGGGAAGCGGATCCGGAGCTGACCGCTTCTGCAGAGGGACTCTTAGGTGAGGATACGGTGGAGTATACCCTTTCAAGGGAACCCGGGGAAGAAGCAGGGACTTATACCATCATTCCCTCCGGGGACAGGGAGCAGGGAAACTATCTGATATCGTTTAAGCCAGGGACATTTACAATTAAAGAATCAACGCCTGACCCCGATCCAGTACCGACAGAGGATGGAAAAACATCTGAGCCCTTAAAAGTGCCCCTTGCGGAATCCGGCGATAATTATGCCGCCCCTTTAGACAATTTCGCGCCCACAGGCACATCTAATGGGAATATCAGGAAGCTGCAGCTTGATTTCTCCCATGTGAAGGAGTCCGGGGTAGATCCGGCAGATTTAAAAATGACCGCCATAAACGGCACGAAGCTCACTACGAAAGAGAAGCTGAAGGATAAGGACTCCGTAAAGACTACAGGGGGCATAAAAGCAAAGGTTAATAAAAAGACACTTACTGCCGTCATTACCTGTAAAGGAAGCGGAAGCGCCGCATTTACAATGGCGGACGGCAATACCTATACTGTAAACTTCACAGTGGAAAAGCCAAAGGCGCAGAAAGCCTCAAAGACCGTGGCAAAGGGCAGCGCTCCTGTAAAAAAGACGGTAACGGAGCTCTTCGGCACAACCATAGACAGCGGGGAGCTGACCATCGTAAAGGAGAAGACCTCCGGACAGGCTTCGGTTTTAGCTAACAAACTCATAATCGACCCGAAGGAAAAGGACAGCATCAAGCTCCAGTATAAGTACCTCAACAAGAAATACAAGATGACCGTCAAGGTGAAGTGAACAGGTTGGGGGGAGTCAAGAACCGTTCCCATTGACTCCCCCAAAATTAATACAAAAATAAGATAATGGGTAAGCTAATATGATATACTATCCCTATGTTTCAGAGGTTATATAAATTCATCAGCCTTACCATTTTCGCAGTGATCCTTCTGTCGCTGTCGGTCTACGCTTCCACAGAGAAGTCTACCGCGTATTTCGTGCCGGAGTATGACGGCTTCAAATCCTATGAGAGAGGGGTCCTGGAGAACGGACACTGTATCTTTCATAAGAATACCAGGCAGTATGAGCTTCAGAAAATGGCGAAGACCACAACCAACGGCTTCAGAAGGGTGAATAAGCGTTTCCTAGTTGCCGTGGGTACACGTTTCACGGACAAGGTGGGGCAGTATGTCACCATCGTATTGAAGAACGGTACGAAGATCACCTGTGTGGTAGGTGATATCAAGGCGGATAAGGATACGGACGAAAGCAATACCTTTTCCGAAAACGGCTGCTGCTCCGAGTTTATCGTGGATATAAGAAGATTAAATGAAGCTGTCAGGGATCACGGGGACGTTTCCGATATCAGGAAGTCCTGGGATTCCCCTGTTTCGATAATAATAGTCCATGATGAGAATATCTTTTCCTAGAAGCGTTTTCCGATCATCCTTCAAAGGACATATAGTCGACAAATAAGCTGTTAAATTCTTCATCGGATGAGAGATACAGTTCTTTACCTGTTTTCCTGATACTTTCGAAAACTGTCCTTCCTTTTTCGGGATCTCTGAGGTAGGAAATGAGGCCGGAGAGGGAGGTGTTTCCCATTATTTCGCATTTCTCCTTTAATCCATCAGGGATCATGCCGATCCTTGCTGCCTTTGAAGCGTCAAGTGAATGTCCGAAGCCTCCGGAAATATAGAGCTTTTCTATATTCCGATAAGAGGTGCCGAAGCGCTTTATGAGAACCTCGAGACCCGCTCTCACCGCAGACTTCGCAAGCTGGACCTCCCTTATATCATCCTGTGTAAATACTATGGTCTCACCGGAAGCGTTCTCTGCCAGGGGAAAGCCTGTTTCAAAGAAGCGGTCAGTGAGAAGGCCGCTTTCATCAATTATTTCATTTTTAAGAAGCTCTGCGGTAATTTCGATGACTCCCGTGCCGCATATACCCTTGGGGGGAAGAGTATTACCTATGGTCTCTATCCCTGTTACTCCATTTTCAAGGGAAAGCTTCGATATTGCGCCTCTTATGCTTCCGCTTCCACACTTTATATTGCCGCCCTCAAAGGCAGGACCCGCCGCAACAGAGGTCACTAGAAGCTTATTTCCGGTCCCGACCGCCATTTCGCCGTTGGTACCAAGGTCTAAAAATAAACAGGGCTTCTCCTTTTCCTGAAAGCTAAGGGAATACAGTCCGGATACTATATCCGCTCCCACAAAGGCTGAGATCCCCGGAAGGATCGTAACAGGGATCCTCTTTAGATCATCAGGGAGCTCCTCTATAGGTAAAAGGTCGCCGGACAGTAGCTCCTCCCGATTTATGTTAACCGGAGTAAAGGGGTGCCCTCCGAGGCCGGAGGTGTCGTATCCGCGGAGGATATGAAGCATGGCCGTATTACCGGCGATGGCGATCCTTGTGATATCGCTGTTACTCAGCGCCTGCTCCCTGATAAGAGCGGATATCTCCCCGGCAAGCTTTGAAGAAATAAGTCTTTTTAATTCCGTGTCAGAACCCTTAGCCGCAGCTTCAATCCTGGAGATCACATCTATTCCGTAAACTCTTTGGGGGTTCTCTGAAGAGCGGCATTGAAGCACTCTGCCATGATTTATGTCAACCAGAGCCAGAGCCAGGGTCGTTGTTCCTATATCAATAGCAATGCCATATCCCGCCTTGGGGAAAACGATTTCCGGGACTGCTGTTTTTTCATTGTCCTCAGGCATACCGTCAGAGTCTGCGCATATTCCATTATTTACAGGCATACCATCAGGATCTGCAAGGATCTCTTCTCCGCTGTATATAAGCTCAATAGTGATGTCATCATTGAGAGAGACGCGGCAGGCAAGGCGGCAGCCATTTTCTAGTTCTTCATCCGAAAAAACGGATCTGTCTGCAGCAGTAATATCAAGCCTTCCGGATAAGAGCCGTATACCGCATTTTCCGCAGCGGCCCTTTCCACCGCAGACCGCGGCAATCCCTATGCCGTTACTTCTGAGGAGCCCCAAAAGGGAGGCACCTCTTTCCGCTGAGAGGGAGTATTCTTTTTCCGGGGTAATTACTTTTATATTCATAGATCACTCCCCGCAGACCCTGTTTACGTATTTCGTTACGTAGTCGCCTCTCAGCCGGTAGAATTCCTTCAGGCCCTCCGCCTCCGTGAGGAAGTGGCCGGAATCCATCCTGTCCCCGTAATAGCGCCTGTAGAAGCCCTCCATTCCGGGGGACATCGCGGATACGAGTCTGTCTATCTCCCGGTCGGTCCTTTTCGGATCAAATACCGTATCCCGAAGCTCCTCCATGCGCTTTGCAAATCTTTTCCTGAATACCGGACTCTTTATGACAGACTTCATTATGTAATTCTTTTCAAGAACCTCAGACAGGGTGTCAGCATCGTATTTTTCTTTTTCCATAGATACTGAATTTACGTCAAATAGCATCCATCTCCAGCGGCAGTCACCGTAGGCGCCGCCCTCCTTTTCCTTTGTGCGCCACAGGGCGAAATTGCTGCCGGGCCAGTCATTGGTATGCTCTATATAGATATTGACCGCGAAATAGTCGATAAGGCTGTCCATATCCACCATTTCACATAAGGTATCAAATTCCCTCTCCTTTGAAAGGTCGGTGTTTGTGATAAAGGAATTAAGCTTGTCGTAGAGCTCCTTATCCTCGGGAGAGCCCACCTTAACCCGGTCATTCTTTATCATAACGATGTTTTCTTCGCTGACGCCGTAGTGCTTTGCTATATAGTCCCGTCCGAATTCCTCCGAGAGCTGGTAAAGCCCGAAGTATTCGCCGTTTAAGAATACGAAGCAGGGTCTGCTTGCAAGAGTCGCAATATTCGTGTCTTCTGCAAGGATGGCGATAAGAGAGTCCTTGAGCTTCGTATTTATGTCGTCTCCGCCGCTTGAAAGAGCGAGCTTTTTCTGTTTTCTCACACTTCCCGGAACAATGCTCCCGAAATTATCCTTACCGTAGGAGGAACGTGCGGCAAGCTTTAAGCTCTTCTGGGCAAAGCCCCGGGAGCCGCCGCCCTTTATCCTGACTCCCGCATCCGAGTCATACAAAAGCTCCCTGTCTTCATCAAAGAAGGAAAGGTGGAGCCTTCTTTCCCATTCCCTGCCCCGAAGCGAATAGTTGCCGGGAGTCCACCACCATATACCGGCCTTGTCGTAGCTCTCCTCCTCATTATTTTCGATGTAGGAGTTGTACCTGTCCCCCAGTACATATATGCCCTTTTCATCAGAGAAAAAGTCATCGGGGTCAAAGATCAGGGACACTATGGGTGTGTCTTTATATTCGCTCCTGTCCTTAAATCCTACAAAAAAGCTTCTGTCCGAGGCTTCACTGTATCTCCCCTTTTCGTCAAAGACCCGCGCCCTTATCACGGTTGCCTTATCAACCTTATAGTCGGGAAGGACATATTTTAAGGGAGCCGTATAGCCGACGGAAATATCACTGATGGCGGAAAAGATATTATCCTCTGCGCTTCTGTCAGAAATAAGAATGGGCTCTGTATAGAGTAAGGAATTCTCATCAGGCTCGCTTCCGTCAAGGCTGTAGTAGATCCTTTCACCCTTTCCGCAGCTTATGGAAAGGTAAAAGGGCTCGTCGAAAAAGCCGCTTTCCGCTGAAAAGCGCGGTTTATCGAGCTCGGGGAAGCTTAGTACCTTAACGGAATTCTCCTTATCCGGAGTGGGATCGGTCCTTTCCCAGGTCCTGCCGTCCCCCTTTGAATAGGTGGTATCGTATTCAAGGGACGGAAGCCTCACGCTGTCCAATATGCTGCCCCCTCTGTCGGACAGAACGATGGTGTCGCCGGCATCAAAGTTTAAGGGCAGGGTGATGGTCAGAAAGCCTCCGGCAGGGACCGTAAGGGAGGGAAGGCGGTATTCCTTTTCAAGGGAGCCTCTGGAAATATAAAAGCCCGTGATATCAACGTCCTCATCGGAGGAATTCTTTAATTCCACCCAGTCGGGGGTCCTTCCGTCATTATCGTAGAGGCAGCTCAGGTTCGAGGTGCAGATCTCATTCAGGGTGACTGCGGAGGAACTCTTATACGACTTAAGCCCCGAAAACGCCAGAAAGATAATGACCGCGCCGAATGCCGCGGTCAAAATAAAGGTATATTTAGCTCTGTCAGATAAAAGCTTCATAGAAAAGCAGGGCTACCTCTCTTCCCTGAAATAATTGGTTCCGAGACTCTGGGGTGGCTGGTCCTCACGCTTATTTCTCATGCTTGTGATAATAAGTACTATCAGAGTTACGATGTAGGGGAGCATCTTATAGAGCTCCTTTAATTCCATATGATCCATGCCTGTGGGCAGATAGAGATAGAGGATATAAAGTCCGCCGAACAGTACGGATGACAGGATCCCTATATCGGGCTTCCAGATCGTGAAAATAACAAGTGCTATGGCAAGCCATCCCCGGTCTCCGAAGGCATCATTTGACCAGACACCGCAGGCATAATCCATAACGTAATAGAGTCCTCCGAGGCCGGCTATCATACAGCCTATGCAGGTTGCGGTATATTTATATTTCGTTACGTCTATTCCGGCCGCATCGGCTGTTGCGGGGCTCTCTCCAACGGAACGGAGGTGCAGTCCGGTTCTCGTGTGCTTAAACACATAGGCCGTCAGAAGTGAGATGATAACAGCAGCGTATGCGAGAAAGCCGTAGGAGAGGAAGATCTTTCCAAACCATCCCATTGACGAAGCGAAGGGCAGGGATCTGCTGAAATAGCCGGAGGTTGCAGACAGTGCAATGGAGGGAACATCCGCTCCCGAAATCTTTATTAAGGAGCCGCCGAAGAAATTCCCGAAGCCTATGCCGAAGGTCGTCATGGCAAGACCCGTAACATTCTGGTTCGCCCTTAGGCTTACCGTCAGGAAGCTGTAGAGAAGCCCCATAAGCAGAGATCCGAGAAGAGAGCATATAAGTGGTATCAAAATGGCAAGAGCACCGTTCATGCTCTTTCCGGCACAGCTCTGCTCGTAGAAGAAGGAGCCGATTACACCGCTGATTCCGCCTACATACATTACACCGGGAATTCCCAGATTCAGATTTCCGGATTTTTCTGTAATGGTCTCACCGCAGCTTCCGTACATAAGGGGTATTCCCTGCTGTATGGCTCTGGGTATAAAAGCAACTAGATCGATCATTTAATGTTTCTCCTTTCCGGTTCTGAATGAGATCCTGTATCTGATGAAGAATTCGCATCCTATGATGAAGAACAGGAGTATCCCCGTCAAGATGTCCGCAAAGGACTGATTAAGCCCGAAGGCCGTGGATATCTCACTGGCGCCCCTGTCCATAAAGACGATAAGGAAGCTTGTGGCTATCATGGCTATCGGATTGAATTTGGCGAGCCATGAAACCATTACTCCGGTAAAGCCCTGGCTGTCGACTATGGTGGTTGTGACGGTATGGTTTATGCCGCCGACCAGGAGGAGCCCCGCCAGGCCGCATATGGCTCCGGATAAAAGCATCGTCCTTACTATGACCTGTTCCACCTTTATCCCGGCATAGAGTGCTGTATTCCTGCTTTCTCCCACGACCGCGATCTCAAAGCCGTGCTTCGTGTATTTCTGGTAGATATAAATGAAGGCTGTCACAACGGCAGCGACTATTATCGGCAGGAGGTACTTATTACCCACATTCGGAAGCCAGCCCACCGCGGTATTCTGGTTAATTATACCGATCTTTCCAGATCCCTTGGGAACCTCCCATACGATGATGTAATAGGCCGTGAGCTGTATCGCTATATAGTTCATCATCAGGGTGGAAAGGGTCTCGTTTGTATTCCACCTCGCCTTAAGTACCGCCGGTATCAGAGCCCATACGGCACCTGCGGCAACTGAGCATATAAGCATTAAAAGTATGACCATTCCGTTCGGCAGCTTTTCTCCGAAGCAGATCATGCAGGCCGCGGATGCAAGTCCCCCTATAAGTACCTGTCCCTCGCCTCCGATATTCCAGAACTGCATCTTGAATGCCGGGGTAAGGGCAAGGGAAATAATAAGGAGTACGGATATATTCTGCAGTGTTATCCAGGTCTTTCTTTCGGAGCCGAAGGCACCGAAGAAGATGGAACGGTAGATCTCCACCGGATTATCACCGGTAAACATCGCAATGATACCAGAGCAGAGGATAAGTGCGGTGATTATCGCAACGGCTCTTATCGCCCATTCCTTCCTTCGTGAGACTGTGTCTCTTTTGACCACATGGAACAGCGGTTCCTTCTGCATTTTTTCATTCATCACGCTGCACCACCTTTCTTTGTCATAAGGAGACCCAGGGTATTTTTGTCTGTCGTCTCTGCATCGACTATTCCCGATACTTCACCGTCGCAAAGCACCAGTATCCTGTCGGCAAGCTCCAAAAGGACATCCAGATCTTCTCCGACGTAGATGACCGCGGTGCCGGCTTCCTTCTGCTTATTTATGAGATCGTAGATCGTGTAGGAGGAATTGATATCAAGCCCCCTGACCGCATACGCAGTCATAAGTACCTTCGGGTGATAGGAGATCTCACGGCCGAGAAGCACCTTCTGGACATTTCCGCCGCTCAGCCTCCGTACAGGAGTGTCTATACCGGGAGTTATCACCTCGAGATCCCGTATAACGGATTTCGCCAGCTCTCTCGGAGTCTTTCTGTCGGTAAAGATCTTTGACTTACCGGATCTGAAGCTCCGGAGCATCATGTTGTCGGCAATATCCATATTTCCGACAAGACCCATGCCGAGTCTGTCCTCAGGGACAAAGGACAGGGATACCCCCATTGAATGTATCTGCCTCGGATCCCTGCCGATAAGCTCGATGCTCTCTTTATCATCGGGCTTATAAAGGACGCTGCCGGACTCGGCCTTCATAAGTCCCGCGATGGACTCCAGAAGCTCCTTCTGTCCGCAGCCGGAAATACCGGCGATACCAAGTACCTCTCCCGCATTTGCCGTAAAGGAGACGTCCTTAAGCTTATATATCCCTGCCGGATCCTTAACGGTCAGACCACTGACCTCGATCCTCGGCTTTACGTTCACGGGCTTCTTTCTGTCGATATTCAGGAAGAGACGGCGGGCTACCATCATCTCGGTCATCTGCTGCTCATCGGATTCGGCGGTGACCAGATCACCGATAAATTCGCCCTTTCTTAAGATAGCCACCCTGTCGGATATTGCCTTTACCTCATGAAGCTTGTGGGTAATTATAATAATTGATTTGCCGTCGGCCTTCATATTCCGCATTACCGTAAAAAGCTTCTCCGTTTCCTGGGGAGTAAGGACCGCGGTGGGTTCATCCAGTATGAGGATCTCGGCCCCCCTGAATAAAACCTTTACTATCTCAACCGTCTGCTTTTCGGAAACCGAAAGATCGTATATCTTCCTCTGGGGATCCACTTCAAAGCCGTATTTGTCGCAGATCTCCTTTATCCTTTTCTCCGCATCCTTAAGATTGAGCCTTCCCTCCAGACCCAGTACTATGTTTTCCGCTGTGGTAAGAACATCGATAAGCTTGAAATGCTGATGGACCATGCCGATCCCGAGATCAAATGCATCCTTCGGGGATTTAATAATGACAGGCTCGCCATTTATATAGATCTGTCCGGCATCGGGATAATAAATTCCTGCCAGCATGTTCATAAGTGTCGTCTTTCCGCTTCCGTTTTCCCCGAGAAGCGAAAGGATCTCTCCCTTTTTTATATCGAGATCTATATTTGAATTAGCCAAGACCGAACCGAAGGTTTTCGTAACTCCCCTGAATGAAACCGCTGCTTCGTTCATCTCCCTTTGATACCTCTCCTTTCAGGCCTGCTTCAGAACCCTTATGGTCCCGAATAGTTACCGTCTTTCAATATAAAGGGCGGCCGGAAAGCCGCCCTGAAGATCAAAGCGTTAATATGCTGTGTCAAGAAGTGTGATACCGTCAATATTTACATTGAAGAACGGAGCTGACCTGAAGTCGGGACCGGATTCGTCAAAGTATCCGTCAACGATAACCTCATGGTCCGGAGTATAGTCGGCATCAGTATCAACGTCAGCCTCATAGCTTGTGAGCTCCTTGCCCTCAACGGTAAAGGTCTTTGTATCAAAGACATGAATTGTTCCTGCTTCGAGATCCGCCTGTGCCTTTGCGATGGCATCGGCTGTTCCCTCTGCTGCGGCAGAGCCGAGGCTTGTGAGCTCAACAGAGCCTGTTGAAAGATCGCCGGTCCAGTCAGCGGGGATCGTCTCACCCTTTTCAACGGCATCTATGATGTACTTGAAGTAAGGTACCCAGTTGATCCTTGAGGAAACAATGAAGGTATTCGGGCAGGCACTTTCCGTTGAACCGTTATAGGAGATATCGGGAACACCGGCTGTCTCACAGGCTGTGGGAGCACCCATTGAGTCCGCGTGCTGTGAGATAAGTACGCAGCCGTCCTGGATAAGGGTATTTGCACCCTCCTTCTCGGCTGTCTCATCATACCAGGATCCGGTAAAGGTAACCTCCATCGTGACCGAAGGGCATACCGACTTGGCGCCGAGATAGAAGGATGAATAACCTGAGATAACCTCGGCGTAGGTATAAGCGCCTACATATCCCATCTTTGCCTGATCGGCGGTGATCTTTCCGGAATCTATCATCTCATTCAGCTTCATTCCCGCAGCAACTCCCGCGAGATAACGGCCCTGGAAGATCGTGGCGAACGCATTATGATAATTGGCAAGCCCTTCCGTATGAGCCTTTGTTCCGGTTGCGTGGCAGAACTGGATATCGGGATATTCCTTTGCGGCCTCTATCATGTAGTCCTCATGTCCGAAGGAATCCGCAAATACTATGCCGCAGCCGGCATCGGCAAGCTCGCAGGCCGCATCATAGCATTCCTGTCCCTCGGGAATACCGGTCTTTAATACATACTCGACTCCTGCTGCTTCGCAGGCTTCCTTTGCGGCGTTGATAAAGTTCAGGTCGTAGGTTGAGTTTTCGTCGTGCAGGAAAATAAAGCCTACCTTCAGATCTGATGACGCGCTTCCTCCGGCATCCGCACTGTCTCCTCCGCCGTTATCCTGAGCGGGTGCTTCCTGAGCAGTGTCTCCGGCCGCTCCGGCGCTGCCGCCCTCAGCACCTTTTCCTCCCGCCGCACAGGCTGTCATGGAGATAACCATTGCTGCTGCCATTGTCAGTGCCAATAATTTCTTTAATTTTTTCATGACATATCCTCCCTGAAAAATATTTTTGGATGAACCATTTCACCCAAGCATCTATCTCTATGGCCGGACCTGTCCCGTAAATTGCGGCACTGCCCGACGGAGATACATAAAAAAGGGTGCAGAATCAAGACCTCGGATTCTCCACCACCTTGCAGAAAAAAATCTTCTTAGCATGACGCAGGGACAATCCACACACGCCATTTATAAACTGCTGACAGAAAAAATTTTATCATGCAACATTTTTATTTGCAACTCATAATCTGACATGCGGCGTTTGCCTTTTTAAGGAATAACGGAACTATTCAGAAGCCAGAGGGTTCTGAACAGATAAGGAATAACGGAATAAAGCTCCGCTTGTGCAATATAGCTAAAAATACTATAATAGACCGGGGAGAAGGAAAAGAGAGGAGTTTTGAGACTATGACAGAAAAACAGTTCCAAAAAAATGAAGTAATATTCAGAGAGGGAGAAAGGGGAGACAGCTTCTTCCTTATCTCGGAAGGTACAGTGGGTATCTACGTGAATTACGGCTCCGCCGAACAGCAGAAGCTCACTGAGCTTAAAAAGGACCAGTATTTCGGGGAGATGGCCGTGATAGAGTCATATCCCAGGAGCGCAACGGCCGTTGCCGAGGACGAGGTGAAGGCTGAGGAGATCCCTTCCGGAGAGATCCTTGGGTATTTTGCGACCGATCCGGACAAGGTCATGGATATGATGAGGCATCTTAGCAGAAGGATACGGGAGCTCAACGCGGACTATACCGAGGCCTGCGCTACCATAGAGGAGCTTCATGTCGGAGCCGATCCCGCGGAACGTAAGCAGAGCATTGTTGATAAGATAAAGAAGTTTGTGAACGTCTATAAGATGAATAAAAAGTCCGCCGATGCGGAAAGCGTGGAGGCTCTCAGAAAAATAGAGGGAAGCTCCCACTCCGAGGGATTCTTCGATAATGTGGACAGCTATAAGAAGGGAACCGTGATCTTTAAGGAGGGGGAGATCGGAAGCTGCATGTACGACATACATTACGGCGAGATCGGGATCTACAGGAATTACGGAGCTCCTGGGGAGAAGCTCCTGTCAAAGCTCCCCATGAACAGGTTTTTCGGTGAGATGGCGCTTCTCGAAAACTGTCCGCGCAGTGCCACGGCAGTAGCTATGACTGACGACACCACGCTGGAGCGAATCGATGCGGATTATATGCGGGATATCTTTAAGAAGAATCCTCCGAAGATCGAGATGATATTATGCCATCTCTCTTACAGGCTAAGGAGGCTTACGAACGACTATATGGATGCCTGCGAGCTTCTTTCCGACGTTTCGGATGCAGAGAGCAGGGGCAATGTAAGCGATGAGCTTAAGAAGAAGGCAGAGGACTTTGAACTAAAGATCTACGGATGATGCCCGAGAACAGGGGAACGGGTGGAATAGCCGTGGATCTTATGTGCCGTTAACGATATGAAGGGGCATAAATGCATACCATTCTTATAGTAAGTGACAGATCCGATGAGGTGGATGCCTTGAGGGCTGAGCTCATCAACAGATATTCGATAGTTGTGAAGGACAGGGGGCAGTCTGCCATGGATTATCTGAAAAAAGCCGAGAAGCTGCCCTCTCTTATGATACTGGATCTGGATCTTATGTCCATGAAGGGGACAGATCTTCTTACCTGGATAAAGGAATTCACAAGAACGAAGGAGCTTCCGGTAATGGTGCTCTCCGATCGCAATAACCCCTCCTTTGAGCTGCAGGCCTACGTCCTCGGCGCCGTGGATTTCCAGACCAGACCCTTTGTCGCCGCGACCCTGGTAAGGAAGATAGATATCCACCTGAAGATGATAGAAAAGAACGACTCCCTGATGCAGGCAAACAGCCTGCTTGCGGGCAACAGCTCGTATCTTCAGAATGCGGTCACGATGTCAATGCAGAATGTTATCAGCATGCAGCAGTTCATCGTGGGGATAATGACCAGCCTCATAACAAGAAAGGACGGCTTCACCGGGATCCACTCCATGAGGGTGGGCCGTCTTATGCAGATACTGATGCAGGAGATGCTGAACCTGAAGATACTGTATCTCGAGCCGGAGGATCAGAATATCATTATCCTCGGATCACAGCTTTTTGATATGGGAAAGATCGGTGTGCCCGACGAGGTCCTTTCGAAGGTTGGAAAATACACCGATGAAGAATTTACCGTGATGAAGAACCACACCCTGTATGCTGCGGAAGCGATACAGAATTTCTCATATCTTCTTCCGAACAACAATTTCGTTATGTATACATACCATATGTGCAGAAGCCATCACGAACGCTGGGACGGAAAAGGCTATCCCGACGCTCTTTCCGGAGAAAATATCCCGATCCTTGCCCGTATGGTCGGCCTCTGCGATGTCTATGATGCGCTTGTTTCCGAGCGTCCCTACAAGAAGCCACTAAGCCACGGCCATGCCTGTGACATCATTCAGGAGGGAAGGGGCACACAGTTCGATCCCACGGTGGTGGATGTCTTTATGAGAGTCCACACCCGGTTCCAGTCGGCATTTTCACAGCATTGAGCTCAGAGGATCTCAATGATCTTTAAGATCTTGTAACTATTCAGAACAGCCCGAAGCACTTGCTGCTGAGGGCGTATGAAAGCCTTGGCATTTAGGCATTCGGCTCATCGTGCGAAGCACGATTTAATTAGCCGAATGCGTTGTATCTATTCAGAACCCGGTGGGTTCTGAATAGATACAAGATCTTTTTCTTTTCACTACCCCCTCTCCCTCTCCTGCATTATAGCGGATGCCGGATCGTCGGATTTGGGAATAACCACTATATATTGAAAGATGGGTGCAAAATAGGCTACAATACAGAGCATATAGGTATGACTTCCTGCGGACGAAATCGGTAATTGTCCGCAGGAATCCGGCTTCGCCGGACACGCCGACCGGCAAGCCGCTCGGCGGGTCAGGTACGATTATTGATTTTCTGATGAAAATCAATAATCTATTGGTTTTTGCCGTGTCCCTGGGACACGGCGGTGGGAGGAGCATGGAACTTAAAAGTCTTCGTGAAAAAATAGACGGTATAGATGAAAGGATAGTGTCGCTCTATGAGGAGCGGATGGCTGTCAGTGAGAGCATCGCAGGCTACAAGATCGAAAACGGCCTTAAGGTGCTGGACAGGGAGAGGGAAAGGTCAAAGCTTGAAAAGCTAAGATCCCTTACGCACAGTGATTTTAATGCGGGGGGAGTCACAAGGGTTTTCGAGGACATAATGGAGGAGAGCAGGAAGAAGCAGTATGAGCTTATGAAGGAAAGGGGTATTGAGGGAGAGGCGGAGTCCGCTGCCTCACCCGGGACCGATGCCCTGATACTTTATAAGGGACTTAAGCACGAGGATATCCTTAAAAGCATTGAGGGACTTGCCGGAAATAAGAATGCCGGAAAAGCTTTTCCGGTGCTGTCAGAGCTTATCGCGCTGTCGGAGCGCTACGGCTTTTACGGGAACCTCTGGCACTGCTTCCTCGCATATACCCTGATAAATAACGAAAACCCCTACACCCTGGCGGCGGAGAGAAGGGGAGAGATAGGAGGGAGCTTAAAAAAGGCAGCGCTTCATGATGTAAGGATATTCAGAGCCCTGTTTAAGCTCGATCCCGGCAGTATTTTTAAGGGCAGCGGTGAGGTGCTTTCCGGGATTATTGATGCTTATGAAGCGGACCACCTTAGAGAGGGGGAAACCTTCAATAAAAGGATAAGGGACAGGATAGTAGCTCTTGCCGAAAAGCTTGAGAGCTCCTCTGATGATGAGGAGTTCTTACGTAACCTGAACGGGTATTACCGGGATTTCGGAGTGGGAAAGTACGGGCAGCATAAGGCCTTCAGACTTAGCCATGACGATAAGGACAGGCTTCTTATCGAGCCCATTACAAGGGTAAAGCATGTCATGCTGGAGGATATAGTGGGGATGGAAGCCCAGAAAAAGAGGCTTATTGACAATACCGAGGCGTTCTTAAAGGGAAGGAGCGCAAATAATGTGCTGCTCTTCGGGGACGCGGGCACCGGGAAATCAAGCTGCATAAAGGGGATACTTAACCGCTACTTTGATGAGGGCTTACGGATAATAGAGGTTTTCAAGCATCAGGCCGGCGATCTTAATGATGTGGTAAAGGAGATAAAGAACAGGAATTACCGCTTTATCATCTATATGGACGATCTTTCCTTTGAGGACTCGGAGGTGGAATATAAATACCTGAAGGCGCTTATAGAGGGAGGTCTCGAGAAGAAGCCGGACAATATCCTGATCTACGCAACGAGTAACAGAAGGCATCTTATCCACGAGGGCTTTTCCGACAAGCTGGACCGCGGAAAGAACGACGATATCCATGAGAGCGATACGGTGCAGGAAAAGCTGTCCTTATCCGCAAGGTTCGGGGAAAAGATCTATTTCGGCCGTCCCGGGAAAAAGGAATACGACAATATCGTACTTACGCTTGCGAAAAGAAGGGGGCTTGAAATAAGCGACGAGGAGCTTCTCTACGAGGCCAACAGGTGGGAGCTGTCCCACGGAGGAATGAGCGGCAGGACAGCGGAGCAGTTTATTCTTTATCTGGAGGGGGTAAAGGTTTGAAGATATTTTCAGCGATAGATGTGGGTTCCTATGAGATAGGAATGAAGATATTCGAGCTCAGCCGGAAGAACGGGGTCAGGGAGCTTGACTATATAAGGCACAGGATAGAGCTTGGCACTGACAGCTACAATACCGGTAAAATAAGCTATGAGCGGATGGATGAGCTCTGCAGCGTGCTGAAGGGCTTTAAGGAGATAATGGATTCCTACCGCGTGGACTCGTTCCGTGCCTACGGAACCTCGGCGATAAGGGAGACCGACAATACAAAGGTGATACTTGACCAGATAAAGCTCAGGACAGGGATCACGGTGCTTCCCTTAAGTAATTCCGAGCAGCGCTTCCTTGATATCAAGTCAGTGGCGTTAAAGAGCAGGGATTTCCACAGCATTATCGAGAGCGGTACCGCGCTGATAGATATCGGCGGCGGCAGCACCCAGGTATCGATCTTCGATTCATCAAAGCTCATCACGACGGTGAACCTGATGCTTGGGAAATTAAGGCTAAGGCGCTCCTTAAGTGAACTGGAGCCCGCAAGCTACAGCTATGAGGAGCTTTTGAGCGAGCTTATCGATAATGAGGTACACAGCTTTAAGAAGCTGTATCTTAAAAAGCTGTCCATAAAGAATATCATTGTTATAGACGACCACCTTCCCTATATACTGCATAAGCTTTCCGGTAACGGGATATATGATGCGTCGGTGCAGAGGGACAGCGATGAACGCTCTGTCACTGCCGAGCAGTTCGTGAAGTTCATCGACAGGCTGAGGCAGATGTCCGGGGAACAGATCTCAAGGGAGATCGGCATCCCGATGGAGAGCGCATCCCTCCTTATTCCATCCGCATATATAGTTAAGCACCTCATAAAGGCAATGGAGGCTGTCAGTATCTTTGTTCCGGGAGTTGCGCTGTCTGACGGTATCGCCTATGACTACGCCGAAAAGAACAGGATAATAAGATCAGACCATGACTTCAGCAGGGATATCATTTCAAGCGTTGAAAACATCTCAACAAGATACCGGGGCGGACAGAACATGGGCGACATCCTTTCAAAGAGCGCCCTCGCCGTATTTGACGGTATGAAGAAGTATCACGGGCTGGACTCCAGGGGGAGGCTTATCCTTGAGATAGCCTCAAGGCTTCGGGATGTGGGAAGGTTCGTATCCCTGTCAACTCCGGGACCCAGCGCCTATTCGATAATAATGGGGACGGAGATCATAGGCTTATCCCATGTGGAAAGGGAGATGGTGGCGGTGATAGTGTCATCCTCCTATCCTAAGGATATCTCCTATGAGGACGTTATGGAGAGCGGATTTGACGAAAAGAATTACCTTACGGTGGTAAAGCTTACCGCCATACTCCGGCTGGCATCGGGCATGGTCAGAAGCTATAAGAGGAAGTTTAACGGAGTAAAGGCCGTTGTCAAGGACAAGGAGCTTATAATAACGGTTGATACCGATAACAACATAGCTTTGGAAAGAGGGCTTTTCTTTGAAAAGACAGGTCTTTTCGAGGAGGTCTTCGGACTTAAACCGGTTTTGAGAAAGAAGTTATAAGGGGACGGATATTATGAAGACTTCGGACAAAAAGAAAACAGGTGGTATCGATTACAGATCTCCAGAATATTACATTAACCGCGAGCTTTCCTGGATGAAATTTGACGAGAGGGTCCTGGAGGAGGCGAGGGATAAGAGCCTGCCTCTTCTCGAGCGGGTCAAAATGCTGGGGATCACGGCATCAAATCTCGATGAATTCTTTATGGTGCGGGTGGCATCCTTAAAGGATATGGTCCACGCGGGCTACAATAAAAGGGATATCGCCGGCATGACGCCTAAGGAGCAGCTTTCCGAGCTTTCAACGGTGACTCACGAGTTCACGGATATGCAGTATGTGACCTGGAGGCGTTCTCTCCTGCCGCTCCTAAATGAGAACGGGATAAGGATAATATCAAAGCATGAGGAGCTCTCGGCAAAGGAGGGGGCATACCTTGATAAATACTTTGAAGAGGAGATATTCCCGGTTCTTACCCCAATGGCGGTCGATTCATCAAGACCCTTTCCTCTTGTACGGAATAAGACCCTTAATATAGGAGCAATAATGACTCCGCTTGAGGGTGCTAATCTTTTAAGCGGGGAGAGGGAAAAGGACGGCGACAAAAAGCAGGCTGAAACGGACTTTGCCCTGGTGCAGGTGCCTGATGTGCTGCCTAGGCTGATACCGCTGCCCTCTGACCTTGGATCCGGCAAAGAAAGCGAAAGAACCTTTATCCTTCTGGAGGAGGTGATCGAGAGGAACCTTAGCCGCTTATTCCTGAATTACAGGATAGAGTGCGCCCATCCCTTCAGGATCATGAGAAACGCGGATCTCGCGATAGATGAGGATGAGGCTGAGGACCTCCTGAAGGAGATAGAAAAGCAGGTAAAGCGGCGCCAGTGGGGTGAGGTCATAAGGCTCGAGGTGGAGGAGGGCATTGCCCCCGCACTTCTCCATATTCTTATCGAGGAGCTGAATGTGGGGGAGCAGGATATATACAGGATAAACGGCCCTCTGGATCTTGCCTTCCTTTCAAAGATCGCTTCCCTTCCGGGCTATGATGCCTTAAGGATCCTGGACTGGACACCGAAACAGCCGAAATATATGGTCAAGGATCAGGACATCTTTACACAGATAAGGAAGGGGGACATTCTTTTACAGCACCCATATGAGTCCTTTGAGCCTGTGGTGGATTTCATAAGGACCGCGGCGGACGACAGGGATACCCTCGCCATAAAGATGACCTTATACAGAGTGAGCGGAAATTCCCCGATAATCGCGGCTCTCGCCCGTGCCGCCGAGAACGGGAAGCAGGTCATGGTATTAGTAGAATTAAAGGCGAGATTCGATGAGGAGCATAACATAAACTGGGCGAGGACCCTTGAAAAGGCGGGCTGCCACGTGATCTACGGTCTCGTTGGCTTAAAGACCCATTCAAAGATAGCCCTCGTGGTGCGCCGGGAGGAAGAGGGCATAAGGAGATATGTGCACCTCGGAACCGGTAATTATAACGATACCACCGCGAGATTCTATACGGATATGGGGCTTCTTACCTGCTCGGAGGCAATAGGGGAGGATGCCACAGCGGTCTTCAATATGCTTTCCGGCTATTCGGAGCCTGTCACCTGGAATAAGCTTTCCGTGGCACCGCTCTGGCTTAAGGACAGGTTTATCTATCTGATAGGCCGTGAGGAAATGCATGCAAAGGCAGGGAGAGAAGCAAAGATCACCGCAAAGATGAACTCCCTCTGCGATCCCGACATAATCGAGGCTCTGTACAGGGCTTCAGCTGCAGGGGTAAAGATAGACCTTATAATAAGGGGTATCTGCAGCCTGAAAACAGGGATCCCGGGTATATCCGAGAATATAACGGTCAGGTCCATAGTCGGCTTTTTTCTGGAGCACAGCAGGATATTCTATTTCCTTAACGGTGGAAACGAGGAATACTATTTAGGCAGCGCTGACTGGATGCCGAGGAACCTGGACAGAAGGGTGGAGATAGTCTTCCCCGTGGAACGTGAGGAGCTCCGGTCAGATTTAAGGCACTTCCTTTCCCTTGAGCTTTCTGATACAATTAAAGCTCATGTGCTTACTCCCGAGGGCAATTACGAGAAGCCCGACAGGAGGGGGAAAAGAGCGCTTAATTCCCAGAAGGAGCTCTGCAGGGAGGCAAGTGAGAACGCAAGGAGAAGGCAGCAGGTCCTGACGGACAGGGTCTTCATTCCGGAAATGAGTCCTTCGGAGGAGTGAAGAAAAAAGATCCTTCGCTTTGCTAAGGATGACAAAAACGCCGGAGAGTAAAAAAAGCAAGAAAGGTTAGAGTTTTAATGATTCAGGCAAACAATGTAACCTACCGTGTAGGTAAAAAGGCACTTTTCGAGGATGTGAACATAAAGTTTTCGGAGGGGAACTGCTACGGTCTCATAGGAGCCAACGGAGCGGGAAAATCCACCTTCTTAAAGATACTTTCGGGGTCTCTCGAGACCACAAAGGGGGATATTTCCATTACTCCCGGACAGAGGATGTCTGTTCTTGAGCAGGATCACTTCAAATACGACGAGGAAGTGGTGCTGGACGTGGTCATAGCCGGTAATAAAAGGCTTTTCGAGATCATGAAGGAAAAGGACGAGATCTACGCAAAAGAGGATTTTTCCGATGAGGACGGGGTGAAGGCCGCGGAGCTTGAAGCCGAATTTGCGGAAATGAACGGCTGGGAAGCCGAGGCTGATGCCGAAACCCTGCTTAACGGTCTCGGAATAGAGACGGAGCTTCACAGGGAGGTTATGAAGAACCTGAAGGGCTCCGAAAAGGTTAAGGTGCTCCTTGCCCGCGCCCTCTTCGGTTCGCCGGACATCCTTCTTCTGGACGAGCCCACGAACCACCTGGATCTGGACGCCATAGACTGGCTGGAGGAATTCCTTATAAACTTTGACAATACT
>JAFTEC010000005.1 GCA_017453865.1 Lachnospiraceae bacterium | reverse complement strand
TGTTTAATATGGTATCCATACAGTATTTCTCCTATGTGTTCTTTTGGCGATTAACATCATATTTGAATTACTGTATGTTGTGAAGAGGGGGTTCTGCTCCCTCTTCCTTTTTCTATTTGCCTACTAATATTTTACTCTAACTCTAAAATCTATTATATAATCTCTATTATATAATTGTAACAATTGAAGGTTTCGTTTACTGTAAATCTTATATACGGGGACTTTGACACGTCAGAGTACATTAGCTATAATTCGGCTAGCTTTGTACTGACGAAAGGAGCATTTATGATATATTTCAGATCCGATTACAGCCAGGGGGCGCATCCGAAGGTTATGGAGGCGCTTATGAAAACGAATATGGAGCATACGGACGGCTACGGAATGGACAGCCATTCGGAGCACGCGGCCCGGATGATCCGGGAGCTTATAGGTATTGAGGACTGCAGCGTGCATATGATGGTTGGCGGCACGCCCTGTAACGTGACGGTCATCGCAGCGGCTTTAAGGCCGTATGAATCCGTGATCTCCGTAAGGAGCGGCCACGCATATTTCCATGAGACGGGAGCCGTGGAGGGAACAGGACACCGGGTCGTGACTGTGGAGGGGATCAACGGAAAGCTCACACCGGAGCTTATCGACCTTGCATATGAGGAATATCAGGATGAGCATACGCCTCTTCCCCGTATGGTATATATTTCCCAGCCCACTGAAACAGGCTCTGTCTACAGCAGGGCGGAAATGGAGGCGATTTCAGGAAAGTGCAGGGAAAAGGGACTGTACCTTTATGTTGACGGGGCGAGGCTAGGTTCCGCTCTTACCTGCAGGGAAAACGATCTTTCAATAAGGGAGCTTGCTTCCCTCTGTGATGCATTCTATATCGGAGGCACGAAGAACGGCGCACTGTTCGGGGAAGCCCTGGTCATAAAGAATAAGGAGATGGATGATCATTTCCGCTTTATGATAAAGAGACAGTGCGGGCTTCTCGCCAAGGGACGCCTTATAGGAGTACAGTTTGAAGCGCTGCTTGAAGGAGGAAGTGACAGTATCTATTTTTCAATGGCGGCCAAGGCAAATCAGCTGGCAGAGGAGCTTAGAGAGGGGTTAAAGGCGCTTAAGGTCGGGTTTTACAGTGATTCTAAGACAAACCAGCTTTTCCCGGTACTCCCGGCTCCCGTAGTAAAGGAGCTTCAGAAGGACTTCTTTTTCTATGAGTGGGCTCCCGAAAAGGATGGAATGATACCTGTCCGTCTCGTTACCGGGTGGGGCACGGAGGAAGCTGAAGTAAAGGCCTTCTTAGAGAAGACGGAAGAGCTTCTTTCACGGCATTAAAAGCCGGATATTCAGATGAAGAAATTCCAGATATTTTTATTAACAATACTTATGCTGCTCCTTGCCTTTTTAACAGGAGTGATATCCTTATATGCCCTGAATCCGGACTTCGCGGCATATGTAAATGAACTTGCTAATAAAAGGACCGAAGAAACGGCGGATATCGGTGAGGAAGGCAGTGAAGTCGTAGAAGAGCCGGAAGGAGGGGCTGAAGGTAAGCTTCCGGAGCCTACGGAAACTGCTCCGGAGGAGGATAGCAATAAAGACCAGGGGAGCGGGCTTACGGCCGATATTTCCGGCGGCTACAGTGCTCCGGAAAAAAACGCTCTTCAGATACCCGGGGCATTATCCAAAAGCTGCGGATATGAGGATTTTAAGGTCACTGAAAAAACCGTGGATGACGAGGAAGCGGACAGGATAGAGGAAGAGCTTTCCACGGGTCCGACGGGTGATGAGCTTAATTTTGACCCCGTCTTTTACCCCTATTACAATATGCTTGATGACAGGGGGAAAAGGCTCTACCGCCAGATCTACGCAAACATTATCGAAATGAATCCTGCCTTTAAGTCGGTTGACCGGCTTATGACGGGGAAGCGGATAGACAACGCATTCGAAGCGGTATTTAACGATCATCCGGAGCTTTTCTATGTTGATACCGGATACAGGACCGTTTACAGAAGGAACGGCGACTTTATCGAGCTGGATCTTTTTTATAATGAGACTGCGGAGGATATAGAAGGGAGCCGGTCGGAATTTGAAGCCGCCGCTTCCTCGATTATCTCCGAAGCCTCAGGGAGCGACTACGAAAAGGAGAGATTCGTTCATAACAGGCTTTCAGAGCTTTTTGATTATCAGATGAATCCCCTTGACCAGAGTGCATACAGCGGCCTTGTCAGAAATAAGACCGTGTGTGCGGGCTACGCCAGATCCTTTTCCTATATTATGACAAAGCTCGGTATCCCCTGCTATCTCTGTACAGGCTATGCAGGGGAAGCACACGGCTGGAATATAATTAAGCTCGAAAATGATTATTACAATGTCGATGTTACCTGGGATGACACGGGTACCAACAAGCCCTGGTACTACGAATGGTTTAATAAGACCGACAGTGATTACGGAAGTACCCACATCAGGCAGAGCCTTTCCGTCTATCTTCCGCCCTGTAACGGCACAAAGTACCGGGGGCTGGAAGCCGATGAGGAGGAGGCAGTGCCGGAAGAGGAGCCGGAGGATCCGGAAGCTGACCTTCCATCCCTCGGATCCGCGGGCTTTTCGGAGCAGGATGTGATCCGCGATATGGAGCTTTATTATGACGAACTCTATAATATGATCAAAAGGTCCGGCAAAGGAAGCTATTCCGTTTCAATGGTCATAGACGGCGATATGCTCGATGAATGCAGCAGAGCCTATGATGATAATGAGGTCAAGGACAGGGTTTTGGGCCGGATCCTTGAGGAAACAGGGGGAGCAAACGTAAATGTATCCTGTATCCCCACTAAGCTTAAGGACGGATATTATCTGTTGGAGCATAAGATCTCGGTCTATTGAAACTTATCATTCTTTATGCGAAAATGAATATCTGTTCAGAGCCTTCGGGTTTCTGAACAGATTATCCGTATAATTATTTTTTACGAAATATACTCACATGACTGATTTAAGATATCTGTACCATCGTCTGACCAGACCCAAAAAAATAAAGCTGGGAAGCCAGAAAAAAAGACTTTCCGATCTGGAAAGATTCTGGTATTATGATACGTACTATGTAGACAACGCACTTCATCATGACAGGGGCAAGCCCTGGAAGATCCATAAAAAGCGTATCAATCCTCTGGAATTTCCCCAGATACTGAACACCGTAAGGCTTATCCAAAAATACTGGCTGCGGACACTGACAGCCATAATTCTTTTATTCTTTGCGATCTTCATGAATTACGGATCCCAGCTGGTGGACTGGATAGTAAGCTACAATATCCAGCTAAATGCAATGCTTGACGAGCGTGAAAGGGCAGAGGCAGAGAGAAGAGAGCTCTTACTTTCGCTTACAGCCCGGGGCTTTGAGGAAAAAATGGGTGATGAGAGCTCAGAGGAGATGCCGGATGAGCTTTATGAAAAGGCTGATCACTTCACCATGGATCAGTTGGAGCTTTCCGGAGATACGGATGCGCCTTTAACAAGCAGTGCGGTGCTTTCCGCTGACGATATAAAGAATATCCTTACCCTTACCTGGAACGCAAACGGTTCTCTTTCCGAAGAGGAATTCAGGATAGTAAAGAGTGCCCTGCTCACCGTAGGGCGGATACCTTATATTCTGGGCGGAGCGCAGCCCACAAGACCTTCAAATACCGAAAAGGATGAAACGGGCTTTCCGATAGTTCCTGACGATGCCATAGTGAGCTTTGCAAACCAGATAAGCGGAATGGACTGTTCACACTGGGTTGACTGGATCTATTACCTTGCCGTTAATAATAATCTGGGGTACTGTAATACGGATTCCCTTATCTACAGCAGGGGCAACGGCGCCTTGAAGCTCATAGCCGTCGATGAGGACGGAGAGGATTACGACCAGGGTCTTTCAAATATAAGAGCCGGGGATATAATGGTATACGGTCACGATGCGAGCCACCGTTTCGGCCACGCGGCCATACTCTTAGGATACACGGGAAGGGGCGGGGACGCCTCGGATATGATGTATGTGCATGAGTCCAGTACCGCAGGGAACGTTTCCTTCCATGTGGGTTCTGTTTTCGGTAATAACGGCTCTTCACCGGTCTTCTATTTCAGGTACAGGTCGCTTGATGGAGATGAGATAGATTATGATTATGATTATCTAAGGACGCTTCAGTCCGGAGCTGACAGCTCATCCGCGGAGGACACCCCGGAGGATGATGAGGGAGAGGACATTGAAGAGGATATCGAGGACAGCGAGGGCATAGTCGAGGGCGGAGACGAGATCGAGGAAGCTGAAGAGGATGACAGTGAAGAGACGGCCCCTACGGAGGGCAGCATAACAGACAGCACGGAAAGCAGCAGCAGTACCTCAAGCAGCAGCTCCAGTAAATCTGATGATGACGATGATGATGATGATGACTCGGACAGCGGATCATATAAGCGCTATGTAAATGATCAGGAGGCGGAGAGCTATGAACCGGTTAATCCGGAGAATACCGAGATGAATCCGGAGGATACGCTCATTGCCGCACCATAACAAAGCAGAGGAGAATCATAAAATGAAAAAGGTAAGAACCAGATTTGCACCCAGTCCCACGGGGCGTATGCATGTGGGAAACCTAAGGACGGCGCTCTACGCCTATTTGATAACCCGGCATGCCGGAGGCGATTTTATCCTTCGTATAGAGGATACGGATCAGAAGAGAGAGATGGAAGGGGCGGTTGATATCATTAACCGTACCTTAAAGCTCACGGGTCTTGACTATGACGAAGGCCCCGGAAAAGAGGGGGAGTGCGGACCTTATGTGCAGTCGGAAAGAGTGAAGAGCGGACTCTATATGGAGTATGCAAAAAAGCTTGTTGAAAAGGGTGAGGCTTACTACTGCTTCTGCACTGAGGAGAGGCTTCAGGGCCTTAAAAAGACCATAAGGAGTGAGGACGGGACCGAGAAGGAGATATCGGTCTACGACAAGCACTGCCTCCATCTTTCAAAGGAGGAGATAGAGAAAAATCTGGCTGAGAATAAGCCCTTTGTTATCAGGCAGAATAACCCTGCGGAGGGAAGCACCACCTTCCATGACGATATTTACGGGGATATAACCGTGAGTAACGAGGAGCTGGACGATATGATACTGATAAAGTCGGACGGCTATCCCACCTACAACTTTGCGAACGTGGTGGACGACCATCTGATGGGAATAACCCACGTGGTCAGGGGAAATGAGTACCTTTCTTCCTCACCGAAGTATAACAGGCTGTATGAGGCCTTTGGCTGGGAGATCCCCGAGTATATCCACTGCCCCCTTATCACCGACGAGGATCATAAAAAGCTTAGTAAGAGAAGCGGGCACAGCTCCTTTGAGGATCTTCTGGAGCAGGGCTTTGTGTCGGAGGCCGTAGTGAATTTTGTTGCCCTCCTGGGCTGGTCTCCGGAGGACAATCAGGAGATCATGTCCATGGAGGAGCTCATTAAGAAATTCGATTACCATCATATAAATAAGAGCCCTGCGGTATTCGACTTCGGAAAATTGAAATGGATGAACGGCGAATACATAAAGAAGATGGATCCCGAAGAATTCTTCAAGGCTGCGGAGCCCTATATAGATGAAGTCATAAAGAAGCCTCTCGATAAGCGTAAGATCGCTTCCCTTGTGCAGTCAAGGATAGAGATCTTTCCGGATATAAGGGGACTTATCGATTTCTTTTCTGCTCTGCCGGATTATGACACGGCGATCTACCGGCATAAGAAGATGAAGACTGACGAGGAAACGAGTCTCAATGTACTGAAGGAGATACTGCCGGTCCTTAAGGAGCATACGGACTACAGTAATGACGCTCTTTACGGCAGGATAAAGGAATTCATAGACGAAAAGGGTTATAAGAACGGATATGTGCTCTGGCCCCTCCGTACCGCGGTTTCAGGTAAGGAATCCACTCCGGGAGGCGCCACGGAGGTCATGGAGATAATAGGTAAGGAAGAGTCGATAAGAAGGATAGAGGACGGAATAAAGCGTCTTGGCGGTTGAAAACATTGATGCCTACGGGACAGGGCTGTCAGCCTTAAGCCCTGCCCAGACAGAAGCCGTGACCCACGATACCGGTCCCTGCGAGGTCATTGCGGGACCGGGCAGCGGGAAGACTCTTGTTATCACATACAGACTGTTCTATCTTATCTCTACTCTGAATATCGATCCTTCAAATATCCTTACCATCACATTCACCCGCTCCGCTGCCGAAGAAATGAGAAGAAGAGCCGAAAAGCTCTTAGGAGACAGGGCGGGAGCCTTGGCGATCGGAACCTTTCATTCAATATTCTATAAGATCTTAAGACATACCTATCGTTTTTCATCAGAAAATATCATTAAGTTTCCGGGACAGAGTGAAATAATAAATGAAATACTGGAGTCTCTCCATGTGGAGCTTGCAGACCACGGAAGGGCCGTGGCCGGCCTGATAAATGAGATAAGTCGCGTAAAATGCAGATCCTCCGTGTCTGAGGGCTTTGAGTCTGCATTTATTCCGGCGGATACTTTTGAAACCCTTTTTCATAGATACAAAAAGCGGATGACGGAAATGCGGCTTATCGATTTTGATGACATGATGCTGCTAAGCCGTGATCTTTTCCGCGAGAGACCGGAGGTGCTTTCAAAGTGGCGGGACAGGTTCCGTTATCTTCAGGCAGACGAATTTCAGGATGTGGATCCCGTACAGTTTGAGCTCCTGAAGACACTGTCAGGGGAGAGTCAGAACCTTTTCGCGGTAGGGGATGATGACCAGAGCATATACGGCTTCCGTGGGTCGGATCCGGGGATAATGCTGCATTTTAAAGAAGATTTTCCCTCCGCCAGGATAGTGAAGCTCTCCGTTAACTACCGCTCGGTCCCGGGGATAGTTGACGCAGCGGGGACCGTGGTCTCGGAAAACACCCTCCGGATAGAAAAGGACATTGTTTCCGGAGCGGAGGAACTAAACGGGAAATTACCTGCCGAGGAGGCGGAGGGCTGCCCGGACATACGGGGATTCAAGGACAGGGAAGAGGAGATCGCGGAATTTAAGAAGCTTATAGGCGATCCCGGGCTTTCCGGGGGGAAGAGTGCTGCGTTGCTTCTAAGGACAAATGAGCTCCTCTCATATTTCGCGGAAATGCTTTCAAATCTGAATATCCCCTTTTCCTGCAGGGACAGGATAAGGAATATCTATGACCACTTTATCGCAGAAGACATATTGTCATATCTGGCCATTGCCTCCGGAGATATGAGGCGGAGCTTTTTTTTCCGCATAATGAACCGGCCCTACAGGGGAATAAGCAGGAACGCGGTGCAGGGTGAAAGGGTGGACTTTCAGGAAATACTTGCCTTTCATTCATCTGATGTAAGGACCGTATGCGCCCTAAAGAGGCTTGAAAATGATCTCAAGTTTCTTTCCAATATGAAGCCCTATGCGGCAGTGCACTATATC
>JAFTEC010000067.1 GCA_017453865.1 Lachnospiraceae bacterium | reverse complement strand
TGATCTTCCGTTTGAGGTAAAAAGCTCTGTCAGCGACGGATTGTTTGAAGTAAGCATTCAGGGACGTATGGATACGATCACGGCACCGGAGCTTTTGAAGCAGTTTCAGGAGGCCGGAGAAAATATCACAGGTATTCATGTTGATGTCAGTAAAATGGCTTATGTATCGTCCGCAGGACTTCGTGTATTTCTTATGATGTATAAGTCATTGGAGGATAAAGAGAAATTTAAGATGACAGGGATAAATGCTGCAGTTCGTGAAATTATAGAGACGACAGGTTTTGATACCTTCTTTATCGGCTCCGGCCTTTGAAGACAATGTCACGGCAGGCGGCGTAAATATCACCGTTACTGCTGAAGAAGGGGTTTTTTTCCTCCTTGGGGTTTCAGACCCTTAAGCCTTTAGATAATCCAATACAGAAGCGACGATTCCCTCCGCTCTGTTAATGGTGGAAAAATCCGTGAATAGTAACGGCTGCGGGGAAAATAAGGGATAAACGTTGGCGATCGGCTGTTACATCTTAAGGGCTCTGTGGTATAATGACAAGACCAGGAATTACGGGAGCTACTCAAAGCAAGCGGGCTATCCGTTGTATCAAAACAGCGATTCGATACTTTTGGCGTATGAATCCTGATGATTATAAAAAGGAGGTACCGACATGATCACTTATGAAAACACAGGGACCGTCAGGGAGCTATTGGAGAAATGTGTGGCGAAGTACGGGAAGACCCCGTATCTCCGTTATGAGCATGATGATGACGTAATCTATGACATAAGCTACGAAAGGTTCGGGGAGCTATGCCGTATTGTCGGGGCCTTTGTAAACGAGCGGAGGCAGAAGGAGGGAAGACCCGTAAAGGTCGGACTTTTCGGCTCCGCCAGTGCCCATTATATAAGCGTTATGGTGGGAGTGATGGCTTCCGGTAATATTGCGGTTCCGCTGGATAACCAGCTTGATATTTCGCACCTTTCCGACTGCCTTGACCGTTCCGACGTCGATATCTTATTTTACGACTGGGTGCTTAGGCCGATGGTCGAGGATATAATGGATAAGTGCCCGAAGATAAAGGAGTACTATTCCCTGCAGACGGTACGTAAGGAGCCCTCCTTAAATGATATCCTTATGGATATGCGCTATACGGGCCGGGAGTGGACGGTGGACGGGACAGAGCTTAAGGCGGAGAGAGGAGATCTCGCAATGATACTCTTTACCTCGGGAACCACCGGACGGGGAAAGGGAGTAATGCTTACAAATGCGAATTTCGTTGGCAATATCCTGTCCCTCGAGGATATCGATGATAAGGTCGAAAATCCCGTCTGTCTCTGTGTTCTTCCGATACACCATTCCTTTTGTATCAATTCCGATGTCTTAAGGTCTCTGCAGATCGGCGCGACCCTCTGTATAAACGGACCCCTGTCACTTCTCGGGAAGCACTTACGTCTCTTTGAGCCCCATATCATACATATGGTACCGATGATCGCCAAGGCTCTTTATAATAAGATCTCTGCCACAGCGGCGGCTGATCCCGGCCTTACGGACAGGGATGCCCTTCATCTCGTGTACGGACGGAATATTTCCCGTATAGTATGCGGAGGAGGCGGCTTATCCGCTGCTCTTGCAAGGAAATATGCGGATCTCGGAGTAAGGATCGGACAGGGCTACGGCATGAGCGAATGCTCACCCGTGATCTCCGAGGCTGTCTATGACCGGCTTGATAAGATCGAATCTGCCGGAAAGGTCATTAAGAGGGTAGAGGTCAGGATAGCCGACGGAGGAGAGATACAGGTACGTTCACCCTTTGTGATGAAGGGCTATTACGGCGATCCCGGGATTACTGCGGAAGCCTTCACTGAGGACGGGTGGCTTAAAACCGGCGATATAGGATATCTGGATGATGAAAACTTCCTCTTCCTTACCGGACGCTTAAAGAACCTTATCATCCTGGGAAACGGTGAGAATGTTGCCCCCGAGGAGATAGAGGAGAGCTTTGAGACCGAGCCCCTTATTACCGACATCCTGGTCTACGGCGAGGATGATATGATAAAGTGCGAGGTCTATCCCGATTTCAAATATGCGGAAGCAAACGGAATAGACAATGTGAAGCTTGAGGTGGAGGAGATAGTTAAGCAGCATAATAAGTCCCTCCCTACATATAAGCGGATCATGTATACCGGCATAAGAAGACAGCCCTTTAAAAAGACCACCTCGAAAAAGATCATCCGTGAGGCCTTCTTTAAGGAGAGGGAGGCTTCAAAGGAGCTGGAGAAGAGCCTCCGTCTTCCCGAGGATGAAAAACAGCAGCGGATCTATGAGGTATGTGCCCAGGTTCTCGGACACAGGAAATTCGGTATAGATACGGATCTTTACACGGTGGGGCTCGATTCCTTCGGGAGCATCATGCTGCTTACCGGAATGCAGGACAGCCTGGAATTACCGGTGACACTTACGGAGCTTATGGAAAATCCCACGGTGGAAAGGCTTGCAGCAATATGGGCCGCCAAGGATAAAGAAAGTAAGGTGGATTATTCCGTAAGGGATAAATATCCCTTAACGAGGCTGCAGATGTACTTTGCATACGTGATGCGGGGGAATACCACGGCTAACCTTCCGTTCTTCTTTAAGCTTGGCTCAAGGATAGATATGGACAGGATGGAGGAGGCTATCCGGGCGCTTTTTGATATCCATCCCGTTTTAAGGGACAGGATAGAGCCCGGAGAGGACGGAAAGCTCTATAATTTCAGGGACGATAAGAGAGAGGTCACGATCGAAAGAGCAAGGATGACTGTGGAGGAATGGGAGGAAAAGAGAAAGACCCTTCTCGTTCCGTTTACCTATACTCCGGGAGAAAACCTTTACCATATAGGGCTTTACGAGGCCGGAGAGGATAAGTACATCTTCTTTGATGTGGCGCATATTATCGGTGACGGGATGACGATGAATATCCTTCTTCAGGATCTTAACCGGCTCTATATGAAGGAGGAGGTAAAGAAATCCGATTATACCTTCTATGAATATCTCCTTGATGAGATGGCAAGGGATGAGGCCGGACTCAGGGATAAGGACATTGCCTTTTATGAGGAGCTCCTTAAGGGTTGTGAGATAAAGAGGAGTATCCTCGCAAAGATGGACAGCTATGATCTTGGGACCGCCCACAATGCCTCCATAAAGGGGATGTTCTCGAATCTCAATAAGGAGGATACAAAGGGCCTATGCCGTATGTACGGTATTTCCGAGAACGCGCTCTTCCTGAGCGCCTTCAGCTATACCGTAAGCCTTTTCAGCTCCACAGATGATGTTGTGATATCCAGTATCCATAACGGAAGGACGGACGGAAGATGGGTCCAGATCGCAGGCTCCTTCTTTGCCACCTATATTTTCAGGTATAAAAAGATCCCTCACGAGACCGTAAAGGAAATGCTTAACAGAAGTGCGGACCAGATCCTTCACACCATGGAAACACATATGTCCAGCCAGCATGCGGACGAGATGTTTATCCAGTATCAGGGAACGCTCCTTGATATCCCCCAGATCGGAGGGGAGAGCGCTACAGGAATAAAGATACAGCTTGATTCCCTGCCCTTCCACCTTATGATCTACGAAGCGGAAAGGGGCTACACCTATGAATTAAGATACTGGGAAAACCGCTTTGACAGGGATATGCTCGAGGTCTTCCTATCCGTTATGGAAAGCATACTTATAGCTATGAGAGAGGAAACATCGGTAAGAAAGCTTAAGGACCATCTTCCCGCAAGGCTTTATCCGAAGCATTTCGAACTCCCTGCAGCGAAGCTGAACGCATATCTCGGTAAGGAGGTCATACCCGAAGGAAGCGAGGAGCTTATGGTAAAGCCCTATGTGCTGGATGAATACGGTATTAAGAAGCCCTTCGGTGCGTGGGGCAGGCTCTACATCCTGGATCAGAAGGTGCGTGGAGGAGGAGAGACCATTGAGAGCCTCTATTCTCCGGGGACCATGTACGATACCGGTATCGAAGCGAGGATCACGCCGGATAAGAAGGTTGAGGCTCTCTATCAGTCGGGAAGGACAGTGGTCAGGGAAACCCTCATGGGAAGATCCTTCATAAACCTTTTCGAGCTGGAAAAGACACTTCTTTCCTATCCCGGGATAGAGAAGGCAGAGGCCTCCGTTACCTACGGTGAAAATAACCTTTTCCATGTCAAGGCAGTGATAAGGAGCTCAAAGGATATAGACCCTGATGAAATAAGGAAGTATGTGGGAGAGAAGCTCGGGAAGGCTATGATCCCGGATATTATTGACAAGGAATGACCATTAAGGAATGGAAAACAGGAGTATAAAAATAACGGGGTACGGTGAGAAGGACGCTCTTCTTTCGATGACCGAGGGGTTTATTAAGGACGCTCTTCTTTCACCGAAGGCCGGCCTTCATTTGAGGCTCATTGTGGAAGAGATCGCGGAAATGCTGAAGCTTCTTGATGATGAGCGGAGCGCCGATATCGATATAGAAGGGGACAGGGAGAGCTTAAGGATACGTCTGACACTTCAGAGAAGAGCGGAGGCCAGTGAGGATACGGGCTGGGAGATCTCCGAATATAAGGGTGTCACGGATAAGATAAGATTTCTCTTAAGCTGCAGCTACGATACTCTGGAGGCTCTTAAGGAGGAAGCGGAGGCTCTGGGGGTACGGAAGCAGAAGGCAAAGTACCTTAAGGAAGCGGGCTATCCCTATGACGAGGATGCCTACGTATGGACCATGGAGGCCTATAGCTTCTCGGCATTCGACCGCTACGAGGAATTCGGTGAGGTGGACTGGGGAGAGATAAGCCACTCGATAATCGCCAGCCTTTCAGACGATATACGTATCTTTATCCTGCCGGACAGGACAGAGCACTGCGTTTATGTATCATTTAATGAGAAGAGGAAGGGAAAGAGCGGAAAATATGATATCGATCCGGAGCTCATGCCCCTTTACAAGATACCGGTGGCGAAATCCCGTTTTCAGATAAGGCTTGTGCAGCTCCTATATAAGAGGCTCCATTATAAGCAGCGTTCCACTCCGGAGTACAGTCTGATACGGCATACGATACCCTTATCGTCCGCTCCCAAGGGCACACTCACGGTGCTCGAATACATACCTGCGGCTTTTAAGGACAGTGATAAGGAGCTTCCGACGCTTCTTTTATCCCATGGCGGAGCCTTTCTCTTTCCGGGACTTCCCTATCATTACCGTCTGGCGGAAGCGGTCACAAAGAGGGTTTCCTGCAGGGTATTTTTCCCGGTCTATGATCTTGCACCGAAATACGCTCCTCCCCTGCAGATAAAGGAGGTCTATGAGCTCTATGGGTATCTCGTTGAAAATGCGGCAAAATATCATATAGACAGGGAAAGGATCGCCGTAATGGGCGACAGCTCCGGGGGAACCATATCGGCTGCTATCTGCCTTCTTGCAAGAGATGAGGGAATACAGAAGCCCTGCGGACAGCTCCTTCTTTACCCGAGCCTTGATACCCGCGGAGAGACCGCTTCGATGAAAAGATATCCCGATGTGCCGGTGGTAAACAGCGAAGCCGTTAACGCATATAAAAGGATACTGAACGCAGACAGGGAGGAGGGGAAAAAATATTATCTTTCTCCGATAGAGGCCCCTTCTCTTTCCGGTCTTCCGCCCGCATACATCGAACCCGCTGAGTTTGATGCGCTCCATGACGAGGGTGTTGGGTACGCAGAAGCCCTAAAGGAAGCCGGCTGTGAGGTTGAATTGAACGAGACAAGGGGAACCGTTCATTCCTTTGATATGGCGAAGAACAGCAGGGTATTTCATGCGGCACTTGACCGCAGGATAGAGTTTCTGAAAAAGGTGTTCCGGTAGATATTCGGAGGGAAGGCTCCTTCGCCGGAACCCAGGATGACAAAAAAACGAGGTGAATAAATGGCCTGGTACGATGAGGCGGTATTTTATCATATTTATCCTTTGGGGCTCCTTGGTGCGCCTAAGGAGAATACTTATTCGGGTGTTACCCATAGATTAAATAGGCTTGATCCCTGGATAGACCATATAAGGGAGCTCGGCTGCAATGCCCTGTACATAGGACCCCTTTTCGAGTCTGTGGGTCATGGCTATGAGACCACGGATTACAGGAAGCTGGATTCGAGGCTCGGGGACAATAAGGACCTTGAGAAATTTGTGAAAAGCTGTCACAAAAAGGGGATAAGGGTAATACTTGACGGAGTCTTTAACCACACCGGACGGGATTTCTTCGCCTTCAGGGATCTGAAGGAAAACAGGGAAAATTCAAGGTACAGGGACTGGTACTGCAACGTGAATTTCTACGGAAATAACGAGTATAATGACGGTTTTTCCTATGACAACTGGGGAGGCTATAACCTCCTCGTAAAGCTGAACCAGAGAAATCCCGAGGTAAAGGATTATATAAGCGAGACGATCCGCTTCTGGGTCAGGGAGTTTGATATCGACGGTCTGAGGCTCGATGCGGCGGATGTGCTGGATTTTGATTTTATGAAGATGCTCAGGGCTGTTGCCTCTGAGGTAAAGCCGGAATTCTATCTTCTCGGAGAGGTGATACACGGGGATTATTCCAGATGGGTAAATGAGGGAACACTCCACTCCGTCACGAACTATGTCATGCATAAGGCCTTTTATTCGGGGCATAATGACCATAATTATTTCGAGATCGCCCATACCCAGAAAAGGCTGGACGGCATGGGACTTAACGGTGCGGGCGCTTTCAGGCTCTATAATTTCGTCGATAACCATGATGTGGAGAGGATATTTACGAAGCTTCAGAATAAGGCGCATTTTACACCGGTCCATATCCTTTTATATACCATGCCGGGTATTCCTTCCGTATATTACGGCTCGGAATTTGCTCTGGAGGGGAAGAAGGAGAAGTATTCCGATGCGTCCCTCCGTCCCGCTCTCGAGCTTAATGACTTTAAGGATGTCCTTAAGAATAATCCCGCAACAAAGCTTATAGCGGCTCTCGGGAAGGTCAGACGGGAAAGCCCGGAGCTTTCATACGGGGATTATAAGGAGCTTTTCCTGACCAACAGGCAGTATGCCTTTTCAAGAAGCCTGAATGGAAGGAACGTAATAGTAACGGTTAATAATGATGACGGGCGTTATTCAATGACTCTTCCGGCCTTCGGTCAGGAACAGTACAGGGGAGCCCTGTCGGGAGAAGGGGTCAGCGCTTCCGGAGGAAATATAGAGGTGACGGTTCAGGGTAATTCCGGAGAGATATGGATACCCTCCGGCCGGGATCCGGAAGACGGAGCTGAGACTGCCGGGGCTGTGGACGCCGGGACTCCGGAGCAGGCCGGGGATGAGGCTGTCGGAGCTGAGGCTGTTGGGGCTGAGCAGGCCGGGACTGTGGATGTCGGGGATGTGGCTGCCGGGACTGTGACCGCAGGGACTCCGGAGCCGGTGATAAAGGGAGTCAGCGCGGAAGAAAAGGTAGATAATAACAGGAGTTATTCAGACGGTATAATTGCGGGCCTTCAGGAAGCCATAATCGCCATCATGGAAAAGAACGGCCCCGTTACGGAGCAGATGAGAAGGGATGTTTACAACAACACACACCACGATTCCCTGATCACCTGGATAAAGAGCTTCAGATAAGGCTAGTGCCCGCCGGGTCCTTTATCGGGCGGGCCTCCTTTATCTTCCCGGGGCTCCGGTTTTTCTTCGATCCGGTCCTCGCGGTTTTCGGGAGGGGGATTATCCATAACCTGATCCTCGTGGTTTTCGGGAGGGGGATTATCCATGACCTGATCCTCGCGGATCTCGGGAGCGGGGTTATCCATAACCTGTTCCTCGCGGATTTCGGGGACGGGGTTATTAATGACCTGGTCCTCACGGATTTCGGGGACGGGGTTATTAATGACCTGATCCTCACGGATTTCGGGAACGGGGTTAATGATATCCTGATCGCCGTTTGATCCGGGGGCGGGGTTATTTATTTCCTGACCGCCGTGGTTTTCCGGAGGGGGATTATCCACGTTCCGGTCATCCCGGATTTCGGGGGCGGGGTTTTCTTTACCCTTTTCGTCTTTATTTTCGGGAGCGGGGTTTTCTTTATCGCTCTCGTCTTTTATTTCGGGCGCGTGGCTTTCCGTATCCTGACCGCCCTCGTTTTCCCGGGGGAATTGATCCATAGCCTGATCCTCGCGGATTTCCGGAGCGGGATTATTGTCCTTAAGGATACCTTCGGATGAGGGCAAAGGGACCTCATTATCGGATAGAGCTGCAGCATCAGAGCTACTGTTTTCATTGGGAATCGGAGCCTTTTCCCTGTGCTCCTCAAATTTAAGCTCAATCGCCCGGGACACCTCGGGAAGACCCCTTCCCTTCATATCCCTTTTTATCTCCCTAAGGAGCTCCTCATTTTCATCGTTTCCTGCATTTATCTCAACGACACGGCCGTATACATTCACACCAAGGGTCACCTCCGGATCGGATGAAAGGGCTACGGTGGAAGCCGGACAGGCAAAGCTTACCATGGCGCCGGACAGCATAAGGACAGCAAAGGAGGCTGCGGCCGAATACGCAAAGCGCCGGGGAAAGCGGAGGTTATACCTTGTCTTCGCTTTTTCAAAGCTTATGACGGCATTATCCGTATCCGGAAGCTCCAGGATGCTTCCCTTTTCATAGCCTCTGTTCTCCACATAACGCAGGCTTCCGTCACGCATCAGAACGGCAGCTCTATTCTCTTTTACGCTTATAACAACTGCTTTCATATTTAATCCAGAAAGGCTCCTATTCCCTCATAGCTCCCGCATCTTATAAGAATGGAGGTAAGAATGAATTTCCTGTGCCGGTCAAAGGTCTTCCTGTTCATGCTGCTTCTTTTCAGCATTTCCTTAACGGGAAGGCTTCTTTTTTTCTTAAAGAGCTCCGTAAGCGGAGGGGGATCGAAGAACCTTTTTATCAGCTCACTGCAGGCGCTCTTTGTTTTTTCGGATTTCGGAGAGCATTCCGGCAGCTCGAAAAGGTCTACCCCATAGTCTTTAAGCTCCTCCTCCAGGGCTTCAAGCTCGTACTTCAGGTCATTATCCGTATAGACAGCGGTTTTCCGGTTTATCTCTTCCCTCAGGGTGATACCCGCAGAATCGTCATCATAATCTATTTCCCCGGAGAAGGAAGCGGGATCGGTAATGATCTCGCGGTCCCTTGAGGAATTTTTCCTTATCTCGTCAAGTATCCTGCTCCTTATTACGATAGCCGCATAATTCCAGAAGGCTCCCTTTTCCTCAACATAGGAATCCAGAGCCTCTGATACAGCTAGAAGAGCCGTGGAAAAAACGTCATCGCTGTCGGATACGGTCCGTTTAAGGATCCGCGCGGTAAGACGCAGTATATGGCTGCGTTCCGAATAAAGGAAGCGGTTCTTTGCTTCCGGACTTTTTGCAGCGGATACGGCTCTTCTGTTTTCCTCAGCCTTTGGATCACTCATAAGGTGATTTTATCATTTTTATATAGTAAAGGGAATTTTCTATTTTTCCCATTATAAATATATACGGGGCATAAGGATAAAAAAACGGGGCAGATTTTTTTTCTTACCCCGAAATCCGGTCCGGTGCCTCCGTATTACTTATCATCAAAGAAATGAAAGGAGGCTTTTATGAACAGGAAAATAAAGAAATTACTGGCTTCTTGTACTGCGGCTTCGCTTCTCTCCGTAAGCCTGGCCGGAGTAGCGCTTGCCGACGACAACGGGGGCGAAAGCCTTGAGGCAGCATCCGCAAATGATGCGGAAATTTACACCACCTCCTCAGGGGAAACGGTAACGCTGAGCTTTGACGGGAGCAGCGTTGACTCCACGGACGGGAATACTTATACGGCCCAGCCGGATGGGAACGGAAACTACTGCCTGGAGCTTTCAGGCGGAAGCTATATTCTGGAGGGCACAGCCGGGAATATCTATATTTCACTTCCCGAAGATGCAGAAGCCGATTTTTCCCTTAATGACCTGACGGTAGAAAATGAGGGGGTGAAAAGCTCATTTATCACTGCAGACAAATCCACGTCGGTTGACATAATTCTGGAAGGGAGCTCTTTGGTGAAGGGCGGCGCCGGCTTTGTATCCCAGAAAAAGAAGTCGGAACTGAATATCAGCGGCAGCGGCGCGATAGCTGTTGAAAGTCCTGAAGAGGATGCGATAAAGACCAAGGGAACCCTTAATATCCTGGAGGGCAGTATTACACTGACAGGCTGTTTGGAGGACGGAATACAGGCGGAAGACCTGAATATTTCCGGCGGAACCCTAAATATCGATACCTTATATGAATATGCCGCCAGGTCCTTTTATTCCAGCGGCAGATATACGGACAGCAGTCAGGACAGCGTAAATTACCTGTGGGAATCCGGTGATACCGTAAAATATGAAAGAGTAAATGTGGACACGGGGAGCCACAAGGGCATCAAGGTCGGTACAAAGGCAAAGACCTATGAATTCAGCGATAACGGAGGAACGGTTGAAGCGGAAAGCGCCAGCGGCACCCTTAATATAAGCGGGGGAGAGATCAATATCGACACAAGGAAGAGCGGGATCAAGGCTAACTCCGTTTATTCCGACGGTTACTCCGCCACTTCCTCCGGGAAATATATAATAGGATCTCCGGATGATGCCATAAGCTGCAATAATGACATCGTGATAAGCGGAGGAAGCTTTGAACTCTATTCCTCCGATGACGGTATTTCCGCGATGGGAAGCATTGATATAAGCGGGGAAGCCAGCGTGAATATCCATAATGCTTTTGAGGGAATGGAGGGACAGAGCGTAAGTATCGGCTCCTCAGGAAGCCCTGAGATCAATATATGGAGCTCGGATGACGGAATAAATACCTCCGGAAAAACCCTGACGTACATCTACGACAGCTATACGGGCTATGAGACGGATGAGGAAACGGGATACACAAAGAAGACTGTATCCACCACAACCGGAAATGACCTTATGATAGACGGCGGAACAGTGAATATCTATATTGATTCCGAGGGGAGAAAGGAAACGGAGCTTCCAAACGGCAGTCTTGATGTAGTAAAGACCGTAACATACGGGTCTTCAGGGGATGGTGTTGACTGTAACGGAGCCCTGGTGCAGAACGGAGGAGAGCTTTACGTGTATGGCCAGTCCTCCGGGGATAATTCTCCCATAGATACAAATGACGGCTACAGCTTTAATTCCGGAGCAAAGGTTCTGGGGACGGGGACTGCCGGAATGGAGGGATCCGCACCTGAGAGCGGGAGCGGAAAATATCTGACATACGGAAGCGGCGGGAATATGCAGCCGGGTATGCCGGATAACAGTAACAATAATAATAATAATTTCAATAACAATAATACCAATAATAACGGGACACCGCCGGAGCTTCCGGGTAATACCGCCGTCAGCGATAACAGCAGTATTGATGCCGGCGGGAACCCTCCGGAAATGCCGGATAACAGCAATAGTAACGGAACACCTCCGGAGCTTCCGGATAACAGTAACAGTAACGGAACGCCGCCTGAGCTTCCGGATAACAGCAACAGTAACGGAACACCGCCGGAGCTTCCGGATAACAGCAATAATAATGGGACGCCTCCGGAGATGCCGGATAACAGCAATAATAACGGGAATCCTCCGGACAGTGCCCAGGGTTCATCATTCACTGCGGGACAGTATTGGGTCGTGAGCGACAGTGAGGGCAATGTGGTGGACAGCGGAAAGCTGGAATACGCCGGATCCTTCATAGTCTACGGTTCACCGCTTATTGAAAACGGCACATATACACTTTCCGTATCCGATACCGGGGACAAGCCGGGCAGCAGCGGAAATGAGACGGTGGCTCCCGTAAATCCGAATGAAGCTTCGGGACAGACTGTAAGTGCCGATAACCTGGTAAAGGGCAGCTTTAATATAGGCAGCTATAATTACGACTATTCCTACACCGGCACCGTAAGCTACAACGGAAAAAAGGTTATTTTAAGTGATTTCAGGATAAACGGGCAGGAGGCAGGGTCCACCCTAAGCGGCAACATTATATTTAAGAGGCTAAGGTATAAGAATAATAAAAAGGCCGGAACAGCCTTCGTGATACCGGTCTTCAAGGCTGCAGGCGGTTCCGGTGTCTCCGTGAGGAAGGCTGTAAAGGAGATCAATAAGTATTTTAGGACAAATCCCTTAGAGTACACCATAGCAGCCTGTGAACTTTCAAATGAGATGCTGAGCGGAAGCGCCGTGTACAAAAAAAGCAGCGGAAAGTGGAGCTTCAGCCTGAAGGCGGATACGGGGGAATCAAAGCCCGTTAAGCTTAAGTATGGCAGAGACTTTACGGTTTCGGAGGATTCTCCGGATGAAGCAAAGGAAACAGCAGTTATAAAGGGCTGCGGTAATTACACAGGCGAGGCGACGGTAACAGGCGTTACTATAAAATAAACCTTCGTGGGTGCGGCAAAATTCGCGCAGCCGTCGGATCTTTCCCGGTCAGTGAGAAGATTCTTCGGGCTGCGCCCTCTGAATGACATAGTAGAAGGAGAGATTGATGCGTATATCCTACTGTCAATAAGGCACCGCCTTGACACATAGATTTTATATATATTAGAATCTCCGTGACTATGGGAAGACTGGAAACAAATGACTGGATAGTGCTGAACGATATCATCTATCTGATATACAGCACGAAAGATACGGAAGAAATGCAGAGGCTTTTTCTTGAAAGGATCAGGAAAGAGATCAGTTATGATGCGGCGGACTTCTTCCTCGCGGACTGTGAAGATCCGAATAAACTGTCCCAGGGGGTCACCGTCGGGATGAGAAGTGATTCAGCCTTGAAATATGATGAACTGGATTATAACAGGGATATCCGCTGCAGTGGAAGGAGCATGGTCTACAGGAGTTCCGATACGATCCCCGATGAACGGAGGATCAACACCCCATACTATGATAAGGTCTACCGGGCCAACGATCTTCACTATTCACTCCAGATGATGATAGGCTACGAGGGCAGATTTCTGGGACTCATAACTCTCTATCGGAAGAAAGCCGGCGGGGACTTTGATTACTATGATATATTTACCCTGGATGTCCTGAAGGATCATATTTCACTCAGTATCTCAAAACGGCTTTCTGCGGAAAAACTTTCAGAAATATTTGATGTTGACGGCTTTGTGCTTAAATATGCTCTGACAAAAAGGGAAGCGGAGGTGCTCCGCCACATCATCCGGAGACAGGATAATGTAAGTATCAGTAAGGAGCTTGTGATCAGCATGAATACCCTGAAAAAGCATGAACGGAATATTTATAAAAAATGCGGAGTGAAAAGCAGGATGCAGCTCTTCAAGCTCCTGTCCCGTGGAATATGAGGAGTAAGATCCCGGAGCAATATCACCAAAAAGGATTACAAAAAGGGTAAATAAGTGTAATTGAACAGAGTATAAGGGTATAGTATATTTTCCCTGACATCAACAAGGGACATGATTGTTCCAAAGAGAAGCGAAGGGGCTTTGGTTTATAAGACCAAAGTCTCTTTCTTCTTTTAGACGATCAGGAGAGGAGCAGTATTATGAGTGAAGAGATCAGAAAAGCGCTGGATGGAGAATTATTTGCGGTGTGGTTCCTTATAGGAGCGGCTTTGGTGTTCTGGATGCAGGCAGGCTTCGCCATGGTGGAAGCAGGATTTGCAAGGGCCAAGAACGCAGGGAATATCCTTATGAAGAATCTCATGGATTTCTGTATCGGCTGCTGTATGTTCATACTAATCGGTTTTGGCCTTCTTCTGGGAGAAGACATTATGGGCTTTATCGGAGCACCGGGTTTTGATATTTTTACAAACTACGCAGGCTTTGACTGGTCAAATTTCGTATTTAACCTGGTGTTCTGTGCCACGACGGCGACCATCGTATCCGGGGCCATGGCAGAGAGAACCAGATTTTTAAGCTACTGCGTATATTCCGGAGTGATATCCGCTCTTATCTACCCGGTAGAAGCTCACTGGATATGGGGCGGCGGATGGCTTTCAAAGCTTGGCTTCCATGATTTTGCCGGTTCCTGCGCGATCCACATGGTTGGCGGTATCGCAGCCATAGTAGGAGCAAAGATGGTTGGTCCCCGTATAGGAAAGTTCGAAAAGGATAAAGAGGGAAGGATCACAAAGGTAAATGCCTTTCCCGGACACAATATAGTTGTGGGAGCTCTTGGTGTATTCATTCTGTGGCTCGGCTGGTACGGGTTTAACGGAGCAGCCTGTACCTCGGTTGACCAGCTGGCATCGGTTTTTGTGACCACCACCATTGCCCCGAGTATCGCTACAGTAGTCTGCATGATCTTTACCTGGATCAAATACGGAAAGCCCGATGTATCGATGTGCTTAAATGCATCTCTCGCAGGACTTGTAGCCATTACTGCCCCCTGTGATGTGACGGATGCTTTCGGAGCCATAGTAATAGGTGCTGTATCAGGACTCATCGTATGCTTTGGGGTCTGGTTCCTTGACAATAAGCTTCATATAGATGATCCTGTGGGGGCTGTGGCTGTACACATGATGAACGGGATATGGGGAACTCTTGCCACCGGACTTTTCGCCACAACCTCGGCTCCGGGAAATGATGAGCTTGCAGGACTTTTCTACGGCGGAGGTTTTAAGCTCCTTGCCATACAGTTTATTGGCTTTGTATCGGTTGCAGCCTGGACATTCATCACAATGGCAGTGGTGTTTTCCGTTATCAAGGCGGTGTTCGGGCTCAGAGTCAGTGAGGAGGAGGAGATAGAAGGCCTTGATGTCATGGAGCACGGGCTTACTTCTGCATATGCCGGCTTCTCTATCGTTGATATGACCGAGGCTTCAATGGTTGCCAATGAAAACACCAATCTGGGCGTTGGTGAATATGAAGAGGCTTCACCTGCCTTGAGGCGGGCTGCCGTTCCCGTTGAAAACGTATCCGCCATCACCGAAGGGACAAGCCTTGAGAGCGGAATACACAAGGTGGTCATTATAACGAAGCTTTCAAGATATGACAAGATCAAGAGGGCGTTGAACACTCTGGGTATCACGGGCATCACAGTAACCCAGGTCACAGGCTGCGGTATCCAGAAGGGCACAGGCCAAATGTACCGCGGAGTCGAGATGGACCTAACCCTTCTGCCGAAGATCAAGCTGGAAGTGGTCGTAAGCGGTATACCGGTTGAAAGCGTCATCGAAACAGCGAAGAAAACTCTTTATACCGGTAAGATCGGCGATGGAAAGATCTTCGTATATCCTGTAAGCAAGGTAGTAAAGATAAGGACCGGAGAAGAGGATTTCGAAGCACTGCAGGATGTGGAATGATTGAAACAGACTGGTTTCAAGTCCGTTAAATATAAAGGGAAAACCCGTCTTTAACACCTAAAAAGCCGGAATCCAGGTACACCGGGATTCCGGCTATATTATAATTGTCCCGGGCAGGTTAAACGCATCAATCTCTCCATCCGTATTGACTGCATATCCACAAGCAAACCCTGCGGAACGCGCTACGCCAAGCTCTCCGCCAACTGCGGCTAAGCACGCGGAGCATTCACGAACGATTTGTTCATACTCCGCGTGCCAATCCGCAGTAGGCGGCATCACCGGCATCAGATGCGCTCAGCGCATCTAAACGGTGCTCAAAGTGTGCCACTGGCACGCTTTGCTCGTCTGCGGTTCCGATAAAGG
>JAFTEC010000066.1 GCA_017453865.1 Lachnospiraceae bacterium | reverse complement strand
GAGGAGTTTGCAGCGATGCCGAATCCCTATACAAGAGACAGATATCTTAGGTTTCTCGAAATGGGGGCCGATGCTGTGGTGGCACATCATCCTCACGTGGTGGAGAATTACGAGACATTTGATAATGGAAAGATGATCTTCTATTCTCTTGGTAATTTTATTTTTGACACGGACTATCAGCGGGCTCATCCCTATACCGATGCAGGAGTTCTTCTGAAGCTTATTTTCACGGAAACAGAAATGTCCTTTGAGGCGGTAGGGACAAGGATACTGAGAGGACCGGAATGTATAGTTGAAGCAGAGCTTCCGGACATCTTTACAGATATCCGGTCAGAAGAATATGCTTTGCTGTCTCCCCTTGCAGCAGCTGCCTTTGTTCAGGAGGAGCGTAAAAAAATGATCTATCTTGAAAGGGAGCGCTTTGAGAATGCAGGAGAGGATGTATGGAATGCTTATTTCTTCAGCACGGAGCCTGACGGCTATTTCGAGAAAGCCCATATGGATCTCTCGGTTGTGGTACCTTATTCACGGACTGCCGGGGAAGGTGCATGGAAGAGAAGTAAGCTTGAGAAAGTGAAAGAGTATCTATTGACGATGGTATAATGGTTTTACGGAGGAGCAGCTATGGATAATAACATTGAAAGCCTTTCAGTGTCTCCGGACACTAAGCTGCTCATTCTGAAGGAAACACATAGGCGAGTCCCGAAAAAAAAGAGGGGGCATTATGAAATACAGCATAGATACATACAGGCTATATGCAGATGAGAAGATATTTACTTTTTCTGTGAGAGTGAAGGTGACAATGAAAGAAGAGGTAGATATTGATATCTTACGGCATGCCGCGAATGTTGCAATAAAGCGCTATCCGTATTTTGCCGTTAAAGTTGTACTTGGAGAGGATGGTGGATATGATCTTGTTCCAAATGAGAGGGACATTGCTGTTCTTAATACGACCGATAAGCTTCCGCTCCTTGGCAGCGAGGAGGTGAATTACCACCTTCTGTATATAGATCGTGAGGGAAGGGACATATTCTTTAATATCAGCCATTCAATGTGTGGCGGGCGGGGCATCCTTCCGTGGGTAATGACAAATGTGTATCAGTATGTGGTTGAAAGATATGGCGTTGCTCCCAATGCTCCCGGTATAAGAAAGCCTGACAGCCCTCTTTTGGAGGGCGAATGTGCGGAACCTTCACCGGATATGCTTCCGGATGAAGAACCCATATATGAATACAAGAGCAAAAAGCCGGTTGTAATGATGATGGATTATCTGAATGGTATGTATAACCCATTTAAGAGAGATCCCAATTATTATTTTTTCACATTCAGGCAGGAGGAGATCATCGCATTCGCAAAGGATAATGATGCAAGCGTGGCATCTTTCTTTTTGGTTACGCTTGCGAAAGCACTCGATAAGATCCTTCCGGAGAAGTATCAGGTGATCGGAGGGGAAATAGCTCATAATCCGGCAGCTGATATAGGACTTCCAAACAGCCATAGCGACTTTTTGACCCATGTTCATATCGACTATAAAAGAGAGTATTTCGACTATGACATGGAAAAACTGGGTACGCTTACAAGAAGCCAGATAATCCTACAGGCAGATCCTTCGGTAAGTGCTTTCCAGTTCAGAAAGCATCTGAAATTTCTGGAGGAGGTTGATAAGTTACAGGGGTTAAAGAAAAAACGGGCATTCTATGGTAAAAATGATCCGAGCAGGGGTAAAGATGCCCAGCATGGAACTTTCATTGTAAATTATACAGGGAGAATGGATTGGGGAGAGGTTGCAGATTATGTGGAATCTTATGCGGCAATAGTAGATGGGCATATTCTTCTCGAGATCACATCCATGGCCGACAAGTTATTTGTTACCTTCATGCAGCTTATCAAAGAAACAAAATATGTGGACGCTTTCTGTGAAGTCATGGATGAGCTGGGCATTCATTACAAAACAGAGGGACCATATCCGAATAACAGACCCAAGCATAAGCTGCCAACGAAGCAGGAAGAACGGTAATAGCTTTGGACACTATAAAATATGTACTTCTAAAGCCCGAATATGATGCTGCACTGGCAAGGATAATACGACAGAATCTGAGGACTCATAAGCTTGATATTCCCGGAACGGTTTATTTTGATGAAGGACTGGATCATCTGAGCAGCTTTTATGACAGCGATGGACGGGAGTACTATGTCCTTCTGAAGGAAGACGAAGTGATCGGAGGCATAGGGTATGCGAAGTTTCCGGGATTTGATGAATGCTGTGAGCTTCAGAAGCTGTATCTCAATGATGCTTCCAAGGGAAACGGAACCGGCTACGGAATGATAAGCTTCATTGAGGACAGGGCAAGAGAAGCCGGCTATAAAAGGATATATCTTGAAACCCATACGAATCTTCAGGCTGCGATCCATATCTATGAGAGATCCGGGTACAGGGAAATAGACAGGCCGGAATCTGTTGTACACGGCAGCATGAACAGGTTTTACCTGAAGGATATCCGGTAGCTGTCCGGAACAGTCCGAAGCATCCGCTGTTTCGTGGGTATTATCCCGCTTTATTTTGACCGGCGGATCTTACGGAACATAAACCGGTCCGCTCCCGGGATTCGGCTTTACGCCGCCAGGCTCTACATAAACTGTCTTGCAAATGCAGCCGCATCTTTTAAGTCATTTTCATCCGGTCTGCCCTTATGTAACAACTTGAACTCGCCTTTACAGTGAAATTCCTTATCGTCCATAGCAATTCCGACCTTATCTGCCTCAGCTTTAACCTTCTTATATGTGGAATTAAGCATTGCTGCAGACCCGAAATTCACTATCTTCCCAACCTTGTCCTTATCAAGGGAAGCCACAAACCTCCTGACCTCCGGATCAATATTAAATGCATAGTAGGAATTTCCGAGGAACAGGGCATCTACTTTTTCCGTAACGGGCTCTGTTATCGGCAGTGCTTCCACGCATACTTCTGAAGATCCACTCTGCCACCCTTAACTTCAATGCCCTCAGCCTCAAGCAGCTTCCTCTGGGCTCCGGCACCTCCGAAAGCAAACTCTCCGGAAAGCTCACCCTTTGCATTCACCACACGAAAGCAGGGGATATTCTCCGGATCCGGATTCTTGTGGAGTGCATTTCCGACAGCCCTTGCCATCTTCCTGTCTCCTGCTGCCTCCGCCACCTGGGAATAGGTTGCAACATGGCCGTACGGGATCTGCATCACCGTCTCATAGATCCTCTTCGACGGACTGTCCGATATCAGATGATAACTCTCCGCGATCATCGACCGGATATCCTCCTCCGGGATCGTTCCATCCAGAATAATGGTATTCCAATGCTCCTTGTTCTGGTGATATCCGGGGATCACGGATCTATAAATATCTCTCCAGAAAAACGCATTATCAGGATCAACCTTTACATTCAGATTGATGTATCCATTCCTCTCATAGGTCCACAGGAATGCCTTCTTATTAAGCCTGTATCTGACCAGCTGCCGGTTGTTGTCAGAGAACGGTGCATCCTGATAAGTGTCCGGAAAGGAAAGTCCGTATGCGAGCGCTTCTTCTCTGCTTCTCATATAAGCTCCCACTTTTTATGACGCGCCCCTTCCGAAGATCACTACAAACACTGTCTTTATGATGAGCTTCAGATCAAGAAGCAGTGACCAGTTATCGATATAATACAGATCCAGTCTCACAACATCATCGAAATTTTTTATCTCGCTTCTTCCGGATACCTGCCACATGCCGGTTATCCCGGGCCTGATGGAAAGGCGGCGCATATGGATGTTTCCGTATTTTTCGTACTCATCCTCGGTAGGAGGTCTGGTCCCCACCATGCTCATATCGCCCATCAGCACATTCCAGAACTGGGGAAGCTCGTCAATGCTGGATTTCCTTAAGAATCTGCCTATGGGGGTTATACGCGGGTCATCCTTGATCTTGAACATAAGTCCATTCATCTCATTCTGCTCCATGAGCTCGGCCTTTCTCTTTTCCGCATCCTGATACATGGTGCGGAGCTTGTAGATCTTGAATCTTCTGCCGTTTATTCCCACCCTTGTCTGTGAAAAGAATATGGGGCCGGGGCTTGTGAGCTTTATAACCGGACCAAATATAAGGAGTGAGATACCGCAGATTATAAGACCTGCGAAGCTGCCAAGGATATCAAAGAGGCGCTTGATGAAAAGAGCGCCGGGGTTATGTATGGCGGCAGCGAAGCTCACTACCTGGTAGCCTGCAAACTCCCTTATCCTTCTTTCCCTCGCATCCAGATTGAATTCTATATTCAGATTTACGGTTACTCCCATCTGCTCAAAGCCTGTGATGATCTTTTTCAGCTTCACCTCATAGCTGTAGGGAATATTGATGAAGACCTCGTCGTATACATTCTGTCTGTGTGTCAGTATGTAATTATCTTCATTTCCCACAACGGGAATACCGTTAATACTTCTTCCTACCATATCTTTGTCCAATATGGTGATGCAGGAGATCCGCATAAGATATCCCTGCTTTGCCTCAAATTTTGTGAGAATATCCTTTGCAAGGAAGGACAGGGTGACCAGCATGATGTTATTGATCTTTTCGCCGTTTTTGGCGTGGTTTATCAGAACCGCCCTGAAGACCATACGGAAGATATAGTCGATGATAAAGGCTATGAGAAAGACAAGTCCTATCACATAACGGGAAACGATGCTTCCCTGCTGCATCACAAAGAGATAGACCATCGTCATGGCGAGAAGGGATAAATGGTTTTTTAATACAGAGGTGAGGTTTTCAAGGGGACTCTGGTGAACCACTGACGGTCTGTTATTGTCATAAAAAATAAAGATGACAACGTACATCAGCAGGATCACGACAAGCGCAGAGGCATAAAGATCGATTATCGAAATAGAGAAGGGATCTTCAAACCTCAGATATAAGGATATAAAAAAAGCGATCAGCAGACTGGCCATATCAATGACCAGCACCACGCTTCTCCTGATCTGCGATGACCGTAAAAGCACTTCAATTCTCCCTTTATCTGCGAATGGTTTACGAATGATTGTACCCTATTTTTGTCCTGACTGCAAATATTATCGATGTATGTTATACTGATAAAAAAAGGAGTCAGAGGGGACGGTTCTATCTGACTCCCGGGAGGATCAGAACACATGAGAAACGTGGCACTTATTACGGGTATTACAGGTCAGGATGGTTCTTATCTCGCGGATCTCCTGCTGGATAAGGGATATGAGGTTCATGGCATTATCCGGCGGCAGTCCAGTATCAATACAAAGCGTATAGACCATCTGTATTACAATAAGGAGCTGAAGGATAAGACCTTCTTCCTGCATCACGGGGACATGACGGATTCCAGCAACCTAAACCGGATGATAGAACAGATCCAGCCGACGGAAATATATAATCTTGCGGCCCAGTCCCATGTAGGGGTTTCCTTCGAGGTGCCGGAATATACTGCAGAAACCACGGGAGTGGGGACTTTACGTATCCTTGATGCCATAAAGAAAACCGGAGTCAAATGCCGCTTTTACCAGGCTTCCACATCGGAGCTTTTCGGAGGGATACCGGAGACCGCACCACAGTCGGAGAAGACCCCCTTCTATCCGAAGAGCCCCTACGGCGCGGCAAAGCTCTATTCCTACTGGATAACCGTGAACTACAGGGAGGCATACGGTCTCTATGCCTGCAACGGTATCCTCTTTAACCATGAGTCACCGAGACGCGGTGAGACCTTCGTAACGAGGAAGATAACACAGGCGGTTGCAAGGATAATCAACGGAGATCAGGATACGCTGCCTCTTGGAAACCTGAATGCCAAGCGTGACTGGGGCTTTTCCGGAGATTACGTGGAGGGAATGTGGCGCATTCTTCAGCAGGATAAGCCGGGAGATTACGTCCTGGCTTCCGGTGAGACCCATTCTGTCCGGGAATTTGCGGAGCTTGCCTTTAAGGAGGTTGGTATAGACCTCGAGTGGAGAGGTACCGGAGTTAATGAGAAGGGCTATGACAAAAATACGGGAAGGATCTACGTGGAGGTTAATCCGAAGTACTTCAGACCCGCAGAGGTGGAGCTCCTTTGGGGGGATCCCTCCAGGGCGGAAAAGGAGCTTGGCTGGAAGAGGCAGACCAGCTTTAAGGAACTGGTTCATATGATGGTGGATTCCGATATGAAGGACATCACAGGGAAGTCCATCGAGGAATATCTGCAGGAAACAAAAGAATAACCTGTGACCGTCCGTAAAACCTTTGACGGACGTATGTGTAGGGATTATAATGTAATCTGAGCGGCAAAAGTACTTGTCACGCCGGTATAAAAGCTTGCGGTGGCGACAGGAAATATGATTTTAAGGAGGGCAGGGGTATGGACAACATTGATCTTGCCAGGCTTGAGGATGCAGTGGACGGCCTGAGACATAACCTGAGAAGTGTGAGACATAATGTTAACGAACTGATAAACAAGGAGGAGGAGATAAAAATGAGAGAGACAAAAAGAGATCCGATTCTCTGGGCGTTGGCAATAATTGGAGTGATCGCAGCGGTTGCTGCCATATCCTACGCGGTTTACCGTTATTTCACGCCTGATTATCTGGAAGACTATGATGACGACTATGATGACAGGTTTGATGATGACTTCTTTGATGATGAGGAAGATGAGGCGAAGCCTGTTAAAAAGGATGAATGAAGAAAAAGGAAATATACACGGGAACCGTAAGAGAGCTTAAGTTCCCGAATAAGGGAATCGTCTGCACAGAGGAAGGGGACGTGACGGTTAAGGGCGTTCTTCCGGGGCAGACGGTTTCTTTTATGCTTACAAAAGTGAAGAACGGCCGCTTCGAGGGCAGGCTTCTGGAGGTATTAAAGAAGGCTCCCTTGGAACGGATAAGCCCCTGTCCCCATTTCGGGAGCTGCGGGGGCTGTACCTATCAGAACCTTCCCTATGAGGCAGAGCAGGAGTTAAAGAACTCCCAGGTAAAGACCATACTGGACCGCGCCATAAACGGAGACTATTCCTACGAAGGCCTGATACCTTCTCCTTCGGAGGAGGAATACCGGAACAAGATGGAGTTTTCCTTCGGCAACGAATACCTTGACGGTCCCCTCACCCTTGGAATGCATAGGGCTGGGCGCTTTAATGATGTGATAAGCGTTGACGGCTGCCGCATTGTTGACCGGGATTACCGTCTGATCATTGGAAAGACCCTGGATTTCTTCAGCTCGAGAAACATCCCTTTTTACAGAAAGCATACGGAAAAGGGGTATCTAAGGCATCTTGTTATAAGGAAGGGAAAGAAGACCGGGGAGATACTTCTTCTTATCGAGACTACGACCCAGCTTGACTTTGATATGCGGGAGTACGCGGAAATGCTGCTGTCTATTGAAGGGCGCGATGGAGATCCTTCGTTGACCGGCAGGTTCGCGGGCATCCTGCATCTAAAAAATGACGATCCTGCGGACAATGTGCAGGGTGACGACATCACCGTTCTTTACGGCAGGGATTTTTTCTATGATGAGATACTGGGACTCAGCTTCAGGATCACCCCCTTTTCCTTTTTTCAGACCAATACCTTAGGCGCAGAGCTTCTATACTCAAAGGCCCGGGAGTACGCTCTGTCGGTAATGGACGGGGAAAGGGCTCTGGTGATCTTTGACCTCTACAGCGGTACCGGCACCATCGGACAGATAATGTCAAAGGCCGCGGATAAGGTCATCGGTATCGAGATAGTTAAGGAAGCGGCGGAGGCTGCGAGGGAGAATGCTGCCGCAAATCACCTTGGCAATACCGGATTCATTGCAGGGGATGTGCTGAAGGAGCTTGGACGCATTAAGGAAAAGCCGGATATAATAATCCTTGATCCTCCGAGGGACGGCTGCGCTCCGAAGGCACTTTCAAAGATCATTGACTACGGGTGCAGACATATTATCTATATTTCCTGCAAGATAACGAGTCTTGAACGGGATCTCGTTCCGCTTCAGGACGCAGGCTACAGAGTGGTGAAGGCCGCCGCGGTCGATATGTTCCCGAACACCTCCGGGGTGGAGGTGATCGCGTTGATAGAGAAGGATTCGTAACTATTCAGAACAGTCACTTGCGGAACCGCAAGTGACGTATGAAAACCTCGGAAAAAATTCTTCATTTATGAGCGCCACGCGCGAATTGGGGCCGCAATAATTAAACAGCTCATGAAAAAAACCATTACCGCAAAAAACACAATAGATGTCTGTATCTTTCTGGGGATCCTTTTTGTCATATTAGCCTTTTTATCGCAGCTTGTTAAGCCTGACTTCGGCGAGGTCTATAATATCGTCCAGGTCACTGAGAAGCTGCATTCTTTTGAGGAGGAGGTTCCTGATACCATTGACGTGGTCTTTGCCGGAAACAGCGAGGTCTACAGGAGCTTTTCTCCGCTGCAGATCTTTAAGGAAACGGGGATCACCTCCTTTTTACTCAGCGACAGTGCTCTGAGGCTCTGCGATGCGGCCGTGCTTATAAGGACTTCCTTTGATTCACAGACACCTGCGGTGGTAGTTCTCGAAGCGGATACCATCTTTTCCGATGCCTATACCCATAAGGACGGTTATGCCCTTCCGACGAATTTCATCGAGGATATTCTCCCGATCTTCCACTATCATACTGTCTATAAGGCTTCACATCCGGAAAACATTTTCGTAAGTGCAGATCCAAAGGAAAAAAACCACGCTCTAAGGGGCTTTGTGGAAACTAAAGAAGCCGTGCCCTATACAGGCCCCGCGGACTATATGGGTGTCGGTGATCCCGTGGGCATAAATGAGGAGAGTAAGAAGTATCTCGCGGAGATAAGGAAGCTCTGTGAGGAAAAGAACGTTCCTCTGGTTCTTGTCGCCGCACCGAATGCTAAAAACTGGACCTATTCAAAGAACGAGGCTCTTACGGAATATGCGGAAAAGTATGGCATCGACTTCATTGACCTCAATATGCACCTTGATGATATGGGTATAGACTGGGAGACGGACACCATGGACGGCGGAAACCATATGTCCTTTGAGGGATCGAAAAAGACAACGGGATTTATTGAGGAATACCTCAGAGATAATTTCGATCTTCCGGACCACAGAGGGGATCCCAAGTACAGCGGCTGGGAAAAAGATATCAAGGAGCTTGGACTGTATCCGTGAGTATTGATCATTTTATCGAATGCATAAGATTGTGGTGGGATCCGGTTTATTCATCCTGGATGTTTTTTGCCCTTTTCCTGCCTGCGGTGATCCTTTTTTACAGCATTGCAAAGGAAGAAAAGCGCTGTTTCGTGCTCCTTTTGTCAAGCTGGTTTTTCTTTATCTCCTTAAGCGGATGGCTCTTTACAATACATCTTGCCGAAACCGTTTTCACCTGGAAAACAGCGCTTTCGATACAGGCTGTAAATGAGGACAAGGGTCTCAAACGAAAGGAAAAAGGCGCAAAGAAAAAGAGGATACTGGTTCAGGGGATACTCTGTCTTATTATTGTTCTCTTTATCCTTAAATACCTTGATTTCACGGGTTCGGGGATAGTAAGGCTTATACATTTTCTGCATATTCCCTCTCCTGAGTGGAAAATGCTTAATATCATTGCGCCTATCGGTATTTCCTATTTTACCCTTGAAGCCATATCCTATATCACCGATGTTTACTGGGAAAAACTGAGCGCAGAGAAAAGCTATTCAAGGGTTGCCCTCTACATGGGCTTCTTCCCAACATTGATCGAGGGCCCCATAACCAGGTTTTCAGATGTAAAGGATACCCTCTTTAAGGGGATGCCGGTTACATATGAAAATCTCATGGCAGGCTATCAAAGGATACTTCTCGGGCTTTTTAAGAAGCTTCTGATAGCGGATCACCTGGCGCCCGCTGTGGATATTGTCTACAGTCTCACTGAAATGAAGGGCAGCATTGCCTTATTCGCCGCCATAATATTTACGGTACAGGAGTATATGGATTTTTCAGGCTCCATTGATATAGTGATCGGTGCGGCACGGATCTTCGGGGTAGGCTTAAAGGAAAACTTCCGTCAGCCCTTCTTCGCAAAGAATGCTTCGGACTTCTGGCACAGGTGGCATATTACCCTCGGCACCTTTTTCAGGGATTATATCTTTTACCCGGTGTCCGTAAATAAGGGCGTCATGAAGCTTTCCAAAAAAATGAAGGAGCGTTTCGGAATGGAGGTAAGCCGCCTGACCGGACCCTCAGTAGCCATTTTCTGCGTGTGGATAACAAACGGGATCTGGCATGGACCGAAGTGGACATATATATTCTATGGTCTTTACTACTTCGTGCTGATCTTTCTCGAGAACATCCTTGAAAAACCTTTTCTTTCTCTTCTGACAAGGCTGAAAACGGATGAAAGCTCGGTGCCGGTAAGGGTGTTCCGCTCGATAAAGCTGTTCTTCATCGTGATCTTCGGCGAGATGTTTTTCAGGGCGGAGGCTCTGTCGCAGGGGATAAGGATGTTTACCCTTATATTTACGGACTTTGATCTTAATGCCCTTGTCAGCGGTCTCGGTGAATACGGTATGGATCTTCACGATTACATTACCGTGACCATCGCATTCCTCCTTATAATGCTCTTCAATGTGCTTAAGGAAAAGAATGTTCCCTTCGACAGAAAATTCAAAGCTCTTCCCAAGCCTGTCCGATGGGCGGCCTGGTATGTTATCATAATGAGTATAGTTATTTTCGGTGCCTACGGCAGCGGATATGATGCAGCGGGGATGATCTATGCAAAGTTTTAAGAGTGGAAAAATAAAGAATGTACTTGACCTTCTGGAGGATGCCGCCGGGAAATACACCCTGAAGACAGCCTACTCAGATCAGGAAAAGAGCATAAGCTTCGAGGAGGTCCTTCTGAGGGCGAGAGCCGTCGGGACATATCTCCTTAAGAATAATACCGGGGAAGGGCCCGTGGCGGTAATGCTTAACAGAAGCGTTGACACCATAGTGGCATTTCTGGGTGTCGTCTATTCGGGGCACGCCTATGCCCCTGTAGGGCTGGACATTCCGGATGAGAGACGGGAAAAGATATTGAAACGGCTTAAGCCCTCGTTTATCATAAACGAGGAGCTTCTTCCGGCAATCTTTGAGGAAAGGATAGACCGTACTCTCCTTGACGATAAGAGAAGGGACATTCTGATGACCGATCCCCTCTATGTGATCTTTACCTCCGGCTCAGGCGGAGATCCGAAGGGGGTTATAACATCCCATCTCTCCCTCCTTAATTACATAGAGGGCTACGCCGGAGTGATGGGGATCGATTCGGATGATGTGATGGCAGCACAGTCGCCTCTTGACTATATCGCGGCCATAAGGGATATTTACGTGCCGCTTCTTACCGGTGCAGAGGATGTATTGGTGCCGAAGGAATATTTTATGCAGCCGGATGTGCTTTTTGATCTTCTTAATGAAAAAAGGGTGAGCTGCATAGGCTGGAGCACCTCTGCGATCTCGATCCTTACGAAGCTTAAGGCCTTTAAGGATAAAAAGCCGGAATTCTTACGAAAGATATGCTTTTCAGGAAGCGTGATGAACGGGGCGGTCCTTAGGAAATGGCAGGAGGAGCTGCCGGATGCGTTGTTTGTAAATCAATACGGCCCTACAGAGACCACCGCCAGCTGCACTTATTATAAGCTTGATCATCCGGTGGAGGAGGATGAGATCATCCCCATCGGTCTCCCCTATCCTGATTACAGGGTCTTCCTGCTTTCAGAGGATGACGGACCGGTTAAAAGGGGTGAAGAGGGAGAGATCGCGGTTGCGGGAGCCGGAGTGACCCTGGGCTACATAAATGATCCCGAAAGAACGGCCGCGGCATTCACCTTTAACCCGCTGCAGAGCGCATTTCAGGAAAGGATATACAGAACCGGAGACATTGGTGTTTTCCGGGAGGACGGTCTTCTTATCTTCCACGGAAGGAAGGACCGGCAGATAAAGCATATGGGCCACAGGGTGGAGCTTGACGAGATAGAAAGCGCTGCCGCGGCCTCCGGAATAGAGCGGAGCGCAGCCCTTTACGACGGGGAGAAGGAAAATCTCTGGCTTTTCTACGAAGGGGATACGGACGTAAAAACCCTGTCTCTTTCCCTAAGGGAAAAGCTTCCGGGCTTTATGGTCCCGAGGAAGATAAGGTGCGTTGAAAACCTTCCGCTCCTGCCCAACGGAAAAACAGATTTTAATGCGCTGAAAAGTATGATACACTAAGAGGGTTTCATCCATACCACCGGTCCGAGGGACTGATGGCATGGCGACGTCTTTTTGCGGCAGCGAAAGGATGTTGGGTGTGATGCACGGGTGTTTAGTATTATATGGAGGTGTGAGTATTGAGGGAAAAGCTTCTTGAAATCCTTACGGAAGTAAGACCTGACATTGATTTTGAAAATGAAACCGAGCTTGTCAGCGGTAATATCCTGGAGTCCTTTGATATTGTCCAGATAGTTGCGGAGCTGGATGACGAATTTGATATCGAGGTCTCCCCCAAGGATCTGACCGCTGAAAATTTCAATTCCCTGGATAGTCTGGAGGAACTGGTGGAAAGGCTTTCAGGGGAAGGATAAGCTTTGAATACACCGTATTATCTCTTTACTGCATCAAAATTCAGGGAGAGGATCGATCTTATTAAGAGCGTCTTTCCGGATATGGATCTGACATTTTCCGTAAAGGCGAACCCTTTCCTTTTGTCTGCCCTTCCCGACCGGGATACCATAAGATACGTGGAGGTATGCAGTCCGGGAGAGCTTTCTCTCTGCAGGGCTTCGGAACTTCCCGGAGACCGGATCCTTTATTCCGGAGTCATGAAGGAAGAAAGCGATATCCGGGAGGCCATTGCCTACGGTGCCTCCATCCTTACGGCAGAAAGCAGGCGGCATTATGACCTTATTGCGGCGGAATGTGACAGAAGCGGAAAGACGGCTAAGGTCATATTACGGCTGTCCTCCGGCAATCAGTTCGGCATGTCCGGGCAGATAATTCTTGATATCCTTTCTGAAAAGGACCGGGATAATATTGAAGTGACCGGCATCCATTATTACTCCGGAACCGCAAAGTCAAGGCTTAAGCAGATAGAGAAGGATCTGAAGAACCTGACCTCCCTTCTTGAAGAAGCAAAGAGCAGGGCTTCGTTTGTACCCACTCTTGTGGAGTACGGTCCGGGGCTTTCCTCGGAGTACTATGAAAGTCCTTATGAAGAGCGGGACGCGGAATTGATAAAGCTCGTATCGGAGCCCATCAGGGAATTCGGAAAGAGGTACAGAACCGGTCTCGAGATGGGTCGTTTTATGGCAGCTCCCTCAGGCTCATATTTCACCTCCGTTATGGATATAAAGCTTAACGGTGATGTTAATTATGTGATCTGTGACGGAGGGGTTCACCAGCTTAAATACCACGGCCAGAATATGGCAATGAAGGTTCCTCCTCTTTCTCTTTTCCGTGACGGTGAGGAGATATGGAGTACGGAGGGCTCCGGAAACGGTGCGGATACAGAGACCGGAAGCCTTAACGGATCAAAGCATTACTGTATCTGCGGAAGTCTCTGCACCACGGCGGACGTGCTGGTAAGGGACATCTCTCTTCCGGAGCTCCTTATAGGGGATGTGCTCTGCTTCGGGAGATGCGGCGCATACTCGGTGACGGAGGGACCCATAGCCTTCCTTTCAAGGAAGCTGCCTGAGATCTGGCTCCGTGACGGAGAGACGAGGCTTTTAAGGGAAGGTAAAGAGAGCTGGAAAATCAACAGGGAAACAAAATGAACATAAAAGAAAGCTATGACTACTGGATAAAAAACCTTCCTGACGGAAGTCCTCTTAAGGAGGATCTTCTTTCGGTGAAGGACAATGAGGCTGAGATCACCGACAGGTTTTATCAGGAAATCGTTTTCGGTACGGCGGGACTTCGGGGTATCTGCGGAGCCGGAAGCAACAGAATGAACGATCTCACGGTTTCCCGTGCCACAAAGGGGATCGGCGACTATATCTTAAAATCCGGCCTCGATACATCCCGCGGCGTGGTATTTGCCTATGACTGCCGCTATCATTCAAAGGAGTTTTCCTATCTGGCGGCCGGGATCCTGAACGCTATGGGGATAAAGGTCTATATCTTTCCTTCCTTACGTCCGACCCCCGAGCTCTCCTTTGCCATAAGAGAGCTTCACGCGGTATCCGGAGTCAATATGACCGCAAGCCATAATCCCAAGGAATATAACGGCTACAAGGTTTACTGGGAGGACGGGGCGCAGATCTCGGGTGAGGTTTCAGACGGTATATTAAGGGAAATACAAAAGTACGGCTTCTTTGACGATTTCGGGACGATGGACAGAGATGAAGCGGAAAGAAAAGGGCTTCTAGTGACCTTCGGCGGGGAAATGGACAGAAAGTATCTGGACTATGTGAAATCCTTAAGCCGGAGGGAGGATCACTTACTTGACAAATCGGTTTCCGTTATCTACACTCCCTTAAACGGTGCGGGAAGTATTCCTCTTTCACGTATCATGGAGGAAAGGGGCTTTACCGGTTTCCGTATCGTGAAGGAGCAGGAGGAGCCGGATCCCGAATTTACCACGGTTCCCTTTCCAAATCCTGAGGAGCCGGCGGCCTTTGGCCTCGCGGAAAGGTACGGGCGTGAATCCGGCGCGGAGGTGCTTATCGCCACCGACCCGGATGCAGACCGTATGGCTATCGAGATCAGGGACAGAGAGGGAAAATACTTATTCTTAAACGGAAACCAGACCGGGGGTCTTCTTATCAACTATCTCGCGGAGAGCGGGAAGGCAGCAGGGGAGCTTCCCGGGAAATATGCCATGATAAAGTCCATAGTCACGGGGGACTTCGGAAAGACCATCTGTGAAGCCTATGGGATAAAGGTATTTGAGGCTCTTACCGGCTTCAAGAATATATGCGGCAGGATTCCGGAAACAGAGAAAAAAGGCTATAAATACTTCTTCGGCTATGAGGAAAGTATAGGCTGCGCCCCGGGAGAAAGGGTCCGGGATAAGGACGGCATCGCCGCAGGAATGCTGATCGCTGAGATGGCCGCCTTCTATAAAAAACAGGGACTTACCCTGTACGAAAAGCTACAGAAGGTGTATGAGGAGTACGGCTTCTTCGCCGAAAGGCAGAAGTCCTTTGTGCTTAAGGGAAAGGAAGGACAGGAGAGGATCGGGAGGATCATGGATCACCTAAGGAGTAGTGCTCCTTCGGATTTCGGAGGATTTGAGACCCGGGAGGTCAGGGATTATATCAAAGGCTACGAGGACGTACCGCCTTCAAATGTGCTTATCTTTTATATGACCGACGGCTCCTGGTTCGCCATGAGGCCATCGGGCACGGAACCGAAGATCAAATTTTATTTTTACACCTTTGACAGAAATGACGCCAAAGTGTCCGCGGATAAGGCAGAGGCGCTGGAGAAAGCGGTGATCGCGGTTTCCGACCGCTTATGCGGCCAAAATCCGGCGCAGTAAACGCCAAAGTAAAAAGAACTTTGTCGTTTACTATAATTTTACTACCGGGGTTTACGGGGGAAGACTGGAAAGGAGCAGTATTATATGATCAGGGAAATAAAAAACGGAAAGCTTTATTTCGATGGCTGTGACACCACGGCTCTCGCGGAAGAGTACGGTACTCCCCTTTATGTTTTTTCGGAAAGCGATATTGAGAGCCGTTTCGCAGAGCTAAAAAAGGACTTTACCGAAAAGTACGGTAACTGCCGGGTCGCCTATGCTTCAAAGGCTTTCTGCAGCAGAGGAATGTATAAGCTTCTGGAGAAAAGCGGTTTTTCCATAGACGTGGTAAGCGGCGGAGAGCTTGCGGTAGCCATGTCAGTCGATTTTCCGGCTGAGAGGATCGAATTTAACGGGAATAATAAGCTGCCGTCGGAAATAGATATGGCGGTAGATTATGGGGTTAAGCGCTTTATCCTTGACGGTACGGGGGAGCTTCCCCTTATAGAGGAGGCCTGCAAAAAACACGGGAAAAAGGTTAAGGTCATGGTCCGCATAACCCCGGGGGTTGCGGCATCGACACATGACTACATTATCACGGGAAAGCTGGATTCGAAGTTCGGTATCCCGATGGAGGATGATGTACTTTATCCCCTTATTAAAAACGTGATAGATTCGCCCTATACGGATTTCCAGGGGCTGCATATGCATATAGGCTCCCAGCTCTTTACCACAAAGGAGTACATGGAGTCCCTTGAGGTGATGCTGACCACCGCAACCGAGATAAAGAGAAGACTCGGAGAGGATGTAAAGGAACTGAATCTGGGCGGCGGCTTCGGAGTGACCTATACCGATGAGGAGAGGAAGCCCTACTCCTTCTTCCTTGATCCCATGATGGAGAGGATAATCGGGTGGTCTGAGGATATGGGAATGGAGAGACCTAAGGTTTCAATAGAGCCCGGACGCAGCATCATTGCGGAGGCCGGGATCACCCTCTATACCGTCGGACAGATAAAGGAGATCAGGGACGTAAGAAAGTACGTGTCCATAGACGGAGGAATGGGAGACAACATCCGTGTTCCCCTTTATGATGCGGTTTACACCGGGATCATTGCGAACAGGGCAGAGGAGCCTTGTATTGACAAGGTTACTGTCTGTGGAAAGTGCTGTGAATCCGGTGATATAATAATCCGTGATCTTATGATCCCGGAGAGCACAAAGGCAGGGGATATAGTTGCCGTATATTCCACGGGAGCTTACGGCTATACAATGGCTTCAAATTACAATAACTGCCCCATTCCGGCGGCGGTGCTTGTGAAAGACGGACGCCACGCCCTTCTCATAAAGAGACAGACCTACGAGCAGATCTTTGAGAACCAGCTCGTACCGGAGTGGCTATGAGGGATGACAAATATATTAACATTTGAAAGGAACAGCAGATGCCACGCAGAAATGATATCAAGAAGGTAATGATAATAGGCTCGGGCCCCATTGTGATAGGTCAGGCCTGCGAATTTGATTATTCGGGAACACAGGCCTGCAAGGCTTTACGGAGCCTGGGCTACGAGGTGGTCCTTGTGAATTCGAATCCCGCCACAATAATGACGGATCCGGAAATGGCGGACGAAACATATATCGAGCCCCTGAACGCAGAACGGGTGGAAAAGATAATCGCAAAGGAACGGCCTGATGCCCTGCTCCCGAATCTCGGCGGACAGTCGGGACTTAATCTCTGTTCGGAGCTTCATAAAAAGGGAGTTCTGGAAAAATACGGCGTAAAAGTCATCGGAGTCCAGGTGGATGCCATTGAGCGTGGAGAGGACAGGACGGAATTCAAGAAGACCATGAATGAGCTTGGAATTGAGATGGCCCGTTCAAAGGCCTGCTATTCCGTTGACGAAGCACTGGAGATTGCGGATGAGCTTGGATATCCGGTGGTGCTCCGTCCGGCCTACACCATGGGAGGCGCAGGAGGCGGCTTTGTCTACAATAAGGAGGAGCTGAAGACCGTCTGTGAAAGAGGCCTGCAGGCGTCACTCATCCATCAGGTCCTGGTTGAGGAATCGATCCTCGGCTGGGAGGAGCTGGAGCTTGAGGTCGTCCGTGACAGCAAGAATAATATGATAACGGTCTGCTTCATAGAGAACGTTGATGCTGTGGGAGTCCATACCGGTGACTCCTTCTGTACTGCACCGATGCTGACCATCGCAGAGGATCTGCAGGAGGAGCTTCAGAGGCAGGCTTATTCCATAGTGGAGCATATCGGAGTTATCGGCGGCACGAATGTGCAGTTTGCCCATGATCCGAAGAGCGGCAGGATCATCGTTATCGAGATAAATCCCAGAACCTCACGTTCATCGGCTCTTGCCAGCAAGGCTACGGGTTTCCCCATTGCCCTGGTGTCCGCAAAGCTGGCAGCGGGACTTACCCTCGACGAGCTGCCCTGCGGAAAGTACGGAACACTTGACAAATATAAGCCCGGCGGGGACTACGTGGTGGTCAAGTTTGCACGCTGGGCCTTTGAGAAGTTCAAGGGAGTTGAGGACAAGCTCGGTACCCAGATGAGAGCCGTGGGTGAGGTCATGAGTATCGGAAAGAATTATAAGGAGGCCTTTCAGAAGGCTGTACGCTCCCTTGAAAAGGGGCGTTACGGCCCGGGTCACGTGCATGACTATGCGGAGAAGTCAAAGGAGGAGCTCCTTGCTCTTCTTCGCAGTGCATCATCGGAGCGGCATTTCATAATGTATGAGGCTCTCCGTAAGGGCGCTACGGTGCGTGAGATCTTTGATATTACTTCCGTCAAGGAGTACTTTATAAATGAGATGAAGGAGCTTGTGGAAGAGGAAGAGGCTCTTGTCCGTGATTTCTACGGGAAGGTTCCCTCCGCAGAGGCTCTTATAAAAGCAAAGAAGGACGGCTTCTCCGACAGATATTTATCGGAGATACTGAATATTTCCGAGGAAGCGGTGCGTGAGGGCAGGGAGAAAGCCGGCTGCGTCGAAAAGTGGGATAAGGTACACGTTAGCGGTACTGAGGATTCTGCCTACTACTATTCCAGCTACTCTCTTGACAGTGATCTTGAAAATCCGGCTGCTGACAAAAAGAAGGTTATGATCCTCGGAGGAGGACCGAACAGGATAGGACAGGGAATAGAATTTGACTATTGCTGCGTACATGCCGCGCAGTCCTTAAAGAAGCTGGGCTTTGAAACAATAATAGTCAACTGTAATCCGGAGACCGTGTCTACGGACTACGATACCAGTGATAAGCTCTACTTCGAGCCTCTTACCCTTGAGGATGTACTCAGTATATACAATAAGGAAAAGCCTGTTGGTGTGATCGCGCAGTTCGGAGGACAGACCCCCTTAAATCTCGCTGCGGAGCTTGAAAAGTACGGAGTAAGGATACTTGGGACCTCGCCTGCCGTAATAGACCTTGCGGAGGACAGGGATCAGTTCCGTTCTGTCATGGATAAGCTCGGCATACCCATGCCCGAATCCGGAATGGCGACCACGGTTCCGGAGGCACTGGAGCTTGCCCACAGGATCGGATACCCTGTGATGGTGCGTCCCTCCTACGTCCTTGGAGGCAGGGGCATGGAGGTGGTCCGTGATGACGACAGTATGAGGGATTATATGAATGCGGCTGTGGGAGTTACTCCCGACCGGCCCATACTTATCGACAGGTTCCTCCATAATGCCATGGAATGTGAGGCGGATGCCATAAGCGACGGCACGGACGCCTTTGTTCCTGCGGTAATGGAGCATATCGAGCTCGCGGGTATTCATTCCGGCGACAGCGCCTGCATCATTCCTTCAAAGCATATACCCGGGGAGGCTCTCAATACCATTAGGGAGTATACGAAGAAGATCGCAACGGAAATGAATGTTGTGGGACTTATGAATATGCAGTATGCCATAGAGGACGGAAAGGTCTATGTTCTGGAAGCAAATCCAAGGGCATCCCGGACTGTGCCTCTGGTATCAAAGGTATGTGCGATCAGCATGGTTCCGATCGCCATAGATATAATAACCGGAGATATCACCGGAAGGAAGTCGCCGGTTCCGGAGCTTAAGGAGAAGAGCATTCCATATTTCGGGGTTAAGGAAGCGGTATTCCCCTTCAATATGTTCCCCGAGGTGGATCCCGTGCTTGGTCCGGAAATGCGTTCCACAGGTGAGGTTCTGGGGCTTGCCGACACACCCGGAGAGGCCTTCTTTAAGGCTGCCGAGGCCGCAAAGGCAGGTCTTCCTCTGGAGGGCTCAGTCCTTATTTCGGTCAATGACGAGGACAAGCCCGAGGCCGCGGAGATCGCAAGGCTTTTCCATGAGAACGGCTTCAAGATATATGCTACCGGTGAAACCTGCAGAAGGATAGATGAAGCGGGTATCCCCGTGGAGCATGTCAATAAGAATTACGAAGGCAGACCGGATGTGAGGGATCTTATCATCAACGGAAAGCTTGACCTTATCGTTAACTCCCCTGTGGGTAAGTATAATATCCATGATGACAGCTATTTAAGGAAGGACGCCATAAAGGCACGTATCCCCTATATTACCACCATAGCCGCAGCCCGGGCCGCGGCAGAGGGCATAAGGGAGATAAAGCGTTCGGGGAACTCGCCGGTGAAGTCATTGCAGGAGCTGCATGAATTTTAAGAGATTCTTCGCTTAGAATGACAAAGTATTTTACCGGCTTGGAGAATTTGATTTGAAAAATCCTGAAAACAAACAGTTGTCTCCTCTGGACAGGTTTCTGGTGGGGATAATAGAAAAATACATATATGAGATCGCAATAGCGCTTCTTATACTTTTTTCACTTGTGATACGCTATAAGCTTACGACCTTTAAGTTTAACGGAGATTATATTTCCGGCGACTTTCAGGGCTTTCTCCGCGTATGGGTGAATTATTACCGTGAGCTCGGCGTGGTAAAGGGGCTTGGACGAAGCATCGGGGATTACTTCGTGCCTTATAACCTGATCCTTGCGGCGATATCCGTGATCCCGGTCTTTGACGAGGGTATCTGGATCTCAGCAGTATCGATATTCGGTGAGTATCTTGGCGCTCTCTTTATGTATAAGATCTTAAACCACCTTACGGGAGGGAATAAGAAGAGGGCAGCATTTGCTGCGGCAATGATGCTCTATCTCCCCATGGCTATGCTTAACGGGTCCCTTTGGAAGCAGTGTGACGGCTTCTATACGGCCTTTATCTTCATAGGCTTATATTACTTTTTTAAGAAGAAGTATGATCCTGCATTTGTCTTTTTTGCCATAGCCTTTATATTTAAGCTGCAGACACTTTTCTTTGTGCCCTTTCTTATCGTGATGTATATATGCTACCACGAGTTCAGTATACTTAAGTTCCTGTGGTTTCCGGGGCTCTACCTTGTGGCGGGGATCCCGGCGCTTATCTGCGGCCGCTCCCTTGCAAGCACCTATCTCGTGTATTTCAAGCAGACCGACGTGGGCAAGATGACGGTGGGATTTCCAAATATCTATGTCCTCGGTATAGACAGCTATGAGGCAATGACGGTTCCCGCACTTATGATAACCCTGGCAGTCCTTGTGATCGCCGCCTGCTTTTTTAAATCAAAGAGGGAGAAGCTGGATCAGAAGCTTATGTTCGCAGCGGCGGGCTATCTCATTATGAGCTGTGTAATGTTTCTTCCGGCTATGCATGAAAGATACGATTATCTGGCGATCCTTATTCTCAGTATGTACGCTCTGGCAATCGATATTAAGCTGGCTCCTACGGCGGTCATTATGAATATCTGCCCTATATTTACCTACGGAAGCTATCTCTTCCATATGGGCGACAATCTTATAAGCTATCAGCTTATGAGCCTTATGTACCTGTTTGCCTATCTCTACGCGGCGTGGTATCTCTATCATATGCTGTCACGGCCGGCCGGGACGGTAAGGAGTTAAAGGAAGTGCACTATGGCCTGTAAGCTATTTATCATCTTACCCTGCTACAATGAAGAAGAGGTGCTGCGTAGCAGCGCAGAAAAGGTTCTCGGGGTTCTTGATTCACTGCTTTCGGACACTTCGGATCCTCTGTCCCCGGAGAGCCGCATTCTCTTCGTTGATGACGGCTCCGCGGATGCTACCTGGGATATTATTTCATCGCTTCATAAGGAAAATCCACTCTTTACGGGACTAAAGCTTGCCAAGAATTACGGCCACCAGACCGCTATCTTTGCCGGAATGGAGAGGGCCCTGAAGGCGGGAGCGGACTGCATGGTCACAATAGATGCGGATCTGCAGCAGGATATAGCTGCCCTTCCGGAATTCCTTGAAAAATACAGGGCGGGAGCGGACATAGTCTACGGCATACGCGATTCCAGGGATACGGACAGCTTTTTTAAGAAAACCACGGCGACCCTTTATTATAAGCTTATGAAGGCTCTGGGAGTCAGGATAGTCCCTCAGAGTGCAGATTACAGACTGATGTCCGCACGGGCGGTCAGGGCTCTGTCTGAATACAAGGAGCATAATCTCTTTATAAGGGGACTGGTTCCGGATATAGGCTTTAAGAGTGATTCGGTTTATTTCCACGTAAGAAAAAGGGAGGCAGGGACCTCCAAGTATACACTCCGGAAAATGCTGGCCCTTGCTCTTGACGGCATCACTTCTTTCTCCATACAGCCCCTGAGGCTGGTCTTTATGTTCGGGATCATAAGCTTCATCGTGTCTCTAATAATGATGGCTCTGACCATTGTTGACCATATACGCGGAGTCACTGTTCCCGGATGGTCCACCCTGACCATCAGCATATGGCTCCTTGGCGGAGTGCAGCTTTTATCCCTCGGGATCCTGGGGGAATATATCGGCCGGACCTATATGGAATCAAAGCGGCGTCCCAGGTACTTCGTCAGCAGCGACCTCGGGGAGGAGTGAGATGTCAGGAAAGGATCGTATGGCAACGGTATGATAGAGATTCATGCGGATGATTTCGGGATAAGTCCGGGAGCATCGGAGCAGATCATTGACTGCATAAATAACGGCTGCGTAAACGGAACCAGTATCCTGCCTAACAGCCCCTGCCTTGAGGAATGCATGGATATTCTGAAGACGGAGTGCAAAAAGGATGTCTTTCTTTCCGTTCATTTTGATCTGATCACCGGAAAAGCTCTTTCCGGACAGAGTGTTTTGACGGACAGTGAAGGCTATTTCAATATTTCCTATTTCCGCTATATCCTGATACTTTCACTTCCGTTTATAAGAAGTAAATACCTTGAAGCCGTAAAGACGGAGCTGTCTGCCCAGCTTGACCGCTGTCTCCCCTATCTTGACAGGGACGGGATACGTATCGACAGCCACAGGCATGTGCATATGATACCGGCGGTTTTTTCTGTTGTCATGGAGCTTATAAGGGAAAAGGGGCTTAAGCTTTCATATATCCGTATCACAAAGGATGCCCCGTATGCTTTCAGGGGGATCGGGCATTTCTCCCACTTCCGCCCCCTTAATATAATAAAGAGCCTGCTCCTTTTTGCCTTCGGGACCGTGAATCTTATCCGCTTCGGGAAAATCCTTGAAGGGAAGAGCGCAGATTTTGCGGGGATCCTGTTTTCCGGCTCCGTGACCACGAAGAATCTCCATAACATACTGAAGAACAGGGAGCATTATAAAGCCGCGAAAAGGGGACTTGAGATCATGGTCCATCCTTACCGGATCACAGACAGGGTGTCAATAGACAGTATCCACGACATTGAAGATAAAGCTTATGTGGCATCCGAAATGAGGAAGCTGGAAAAGGATGCCGTAAAGGATATAAGGAATATCGGACTGGTAAAGAAGCTGTCATGTTAGAAAAAATAAAGCATAAAAAAGCCATATGCCTGATCCTTGGGTTTGTCATCCTTCTCCTCCTTACGTCATATCTCGTGAGTCCCGACGAGGGAGAGGTTTATGACATCATATCGACCCGTAGGAAGATCGAGGATCTACGCCTTGAAAGGAAGGATTCCATAGATGTGATTTTTGCCGGAGACTCACTTGTTTTCAGGGATATTTCGCCGCTCCGTATCTGGGAGAAGAGCGGCATCACCTCCTATGACCTTAGTGACGGTGCGATGAGACTCTGTGACCAGTGCGTACTCATAAGGAATTTCTGCCGAAGGCAGAGTCCGAAGCTTCTGGTGCTTGAAGCGGATATAATGACAAAGGAAGCTTCTCCCTATAAGGATGATTTTGCCATACCGACGAACCTTATAGAAAGGATTTTTCCGATCTTCCACTACCATACCTTTTATAAGGGTCTCGGTCTCTTCGGGGAATATAAGGGAGCCGCCGCCACAAAGGGCTACCAGCCCGAGGAAACGGTGGAACCCTACGAGGGAAGAACCGATTATATGGAGGCGGAGGCGGAGCCTGTGGAGATAGGAGAGCGGAATCTCATCTACCTTAAAAGGATAGTGGATTTCTGCGAAAAAAATGATATTGAGCTTTTGATACTCGCACTTCCAAGTCCCGGAAATTACAATAAAGAGGTAAATAAGGCGGTGCAGAGGTGGGCCGATGATAACGGTGTAAGCTTTACCGACCTGAATTACGAATGTGATGATATCGGGATAGACTGGCTGACCGACACCAAGGACGGCGGGGACCATCTGAACAGAAAGGGCGCCGAAAAGGTTTCGGACTATCTTGCCGGATTTTTTAGTGAGAATTATACATTAACGGACCACAGGGATGACCCGGAGTACTCCGACTGGAAGATCCTTCGGGCTTTGCCATCGGAATGGTAAAACGTCCAGTGGACGCACAACCAAAAACAGGTGTATTTTTGGTTGTTTTGTTTTACGCCCCCGTTTATGCAAAATGTGCCAGTGGCACATTTTGAATGGCGTATAGCCGTGCTGAGCACGGCTGCCATCGGTGCGCTATGCGCGAGTGGGGGCCGTACAGGGAGGCTGCGTCCTCGGAATAACAGTTTTGTCATCCTGAGCGAAGCGAAGAATCTGGTTTGCAGGTAAAATATAAATGCCGGACATACAATACATAACCGAATGCTTAAGTGAATGGTGGAAGCAGCTTTCGTACACTGCCTGGATGTACTTTGCGCTATTTCTTCCCCTTACAATGCTCATCTATCAGCTGGTGCAGAGGAAGTACCGGCGGTTGGTCCTCCTTGCTGCCGGATGGTTCTTCTTTTTCAGCCTGAGCGGCATACTCCTCCTGGCAAATATTCTGTCCTCGGTTTTCGTGTGGGGAACGGGAATCGAGCTCTGGAAGGCCGGAAATGACAAAAGTCTTGACAGGAAGGAACGGAAGAAGAAAAAGAATAAGATTCTGCTTCTTTCGACAGTGCTTCTGCTCCTGGTTCTGATCCTGTTCAAATATCTGGACTTCATAGGCTTAAATATCGTGAGATTCACACAGCTTGTCGGAGTACCCTTCAACTGGAGGATATTGAAGCTTGCTGTGCCTGTCGGCATTTCATACTATACTCTGGAGTCCATCTCCTACCTTACGGAGATATACAGGGGAAATACGGAGGCCGAGAAGAGCCTTATCAACGTCTGTCTTTTCATGAGCTTTTTCCCGAAGCTTGTCGAGGGTCCTGTCACAAGGTACGACGAGGGATATCCACTTTTTTCCGGAGAGGGGATAAAGGAAGCTGATGTGGCCTGCGGCTATCAGAGGATACTCTGGGGGCTTTTCAAGAAGCTCTGTATCGCCGATCACCTGGCTCCCGCCGTTTCCCAGATCTTTGAAGGAGAGTATATGGACGGGGGTGTCGCCATTTTCGGTGCATTTCTCTTTACCCTTCAGGAATATATGGACTTCTCCGGCTCCATTGATGTGGCCATAGGAAGTGCCCGGATATTCGGGGTCAGGCTTCCGGAAAACTTCAGGCAGCCTTTTTTTGCAAAAAACGCCTCCGACTTCTGGCGGAGATGGCATATTACCCTGGGACGCTTTTTCAGGGATTATATCTTCTATCCCGTGGCTCTGGCGAGACCCGTTACCCGCTTTACGAAAAAGGTAAAGGATACTCTGGGTAAAAACGCTGCAAAGCTGATAACACCGGCAATAGCCCTGTTTCCCGTATGGCTTGCGAACGGTGTCTGGCACGGGGCGAGATGGTCCTATATTTTCTACGGTATGTACTATTTTGTCATAGTGTATATCGAGACTGTACTGGAGGAACCGGTGCAGAAGCTCCTTGAGCGTCTGCACATTATGGAGAATTCTGTTCCCTTAAGGGTTTTCAGATATCTGAAGCTTATGCTCATAGTGGTCATCGGTGAGATGTTCTTCCGGGCGGAAACCCTGAGTCAGGGCTTTGCCATGTTTAAGCTGATCCTCACTGATCTCCGTTTTGATATGGTCATAGACCATATTCAGGATATTGGCATAGACAGGTACGGGTATATCGTTATCATCGTCGGCATCATTGTGGTCTCCCTGGTGGAGATCCTGAAGGAAGCCGGAATCCCCATACGTGCGGGACTTGAAAGCCTGCCTCTTCCCTGCCGCTTTATCTTCTGGTATGTCTGCATATTTTTCGTGATCATCTTCGGCGCTTACGGTACGGGCTATGATTCCGTGGATCTTCTATATGCACAGTTCTAAGCCCGTCTTCGGGATTTTGCCCGTTGATATTACCTTGATTTACAAGGTGTCAGGGGAAACACTTTAGTATATTTTTATATTTTGTTGGGATTATTTTTATTTTCGTATTGCATTTTTAACAAATGCGTGTTATAGTTGTCTCATCAGTTGAATCGAGGTGCCTATGAGACGAGAGAACACGGCTATACAACAGCAGAAAGCTGCTTCGTAGTTTGTGTTCCTTTTATTTTTTAAATAGTGCGCACCTCATAAGGTCACCGGGGAAATATTTTTCCGAAAAGTTCATGACAAGGGGTCCGCACGGAACGGAGTCGAAATGTGCAGGGCGTTTGTTGAACAGGTTGAAGACAATCCCATAATAGCAGCGGTCAAGGATGACGAAGGTCTTCGGCTGTCTCTTACAAGTGAATCCAGTGTGATCTTTATCCTGTACGGAGATATCTGCACCATTCCGAACATTGTAAAACAAATACATGACGCCGGACGGACCGCGATGGTTCATGTCGACCTCATTAACGGCCTTTCATCCAGAGATGTGGCTCTGGACTATATTAAAACCAGTACAGTGGCCGACGGCATCATAACGACAAAGAATGCGCTCATCCCCCACGCCAAGGAGCTGGGGCTGAACACGGTACTCAGGTACTTTGTTCTGGACAGCCTGGCTCTCATAAATATGGAAAAGGGAGCAAAGCCCGGTGTACCGCAGCCCGATCTGGTGGAATTCCTCCCGGGGATCATACTTCCCGAGATGATAAAGAGGATAAATTCCATAAGCAGGGTGCCGGTAATGGCGGGCGGACTCATTTCCGACAAGGCAGGGGTTATGAATGCACTCTCTAACGGGGCAGTGGCAGTATCCACCACAAACCCCGGGGTATGGTTTCTTTGAGCAGAGACACTCTCATACAGGCAACACTATTACAACTTCATATCAAGGTCTAAAAGGAGGGAAAAAGTATGGCAAAGTATGTGATGGCTCTGGATGCGGGAACAACCAGTAACAGATGTATCCTCTTCAACGAGAAGGGTGAGATCTGCTCCGTTGCGCAGAAAGAATTCACACAGTATTATCCTCAGCCCGGCTGGGTTGAGCATGATGCGAACGAGATCTGGAATACCCAGCTTTCAGTAGCACGGGAAGCTCTTAAGAAGGCAAACGCAAGCGCTTCTGACATCGCAGCAATCGGTATCACG
>JAFTEC010000065.1 GCA_017453865.1 Lachnospiraceae bacterium | reverse complement strand
GGCCGCGGCTCCTTTACCGGACCAGTCAATGAGCAGGGGATTGAAGAGGAGAAGGACATCTCCCGCAAGTAAAAGCATTCCTTCCCTTATCCTTCCCGGCACGGCGGACATGGAGATGATGAACTCATCAAACAGGGTAGAACTCCTTCCGTCCGGGAGCCTGTGAGGCACGGGTGAAAAGAGCTTGCCGAGGGCCGAGTACTGGGGAACGCGTTTACTGTCGCCACCGGAATGTATTACAAGAACCCGGAGCCCTTCAAAGGAGGGTTCACGTTTTCGAAGCCATTTCAAAACTGAAAGCGTTGCCCCGCCCGAACCGACACGGACACCGCCTTCATCGGGCACTATGCCGATCACGGTCTTTTCGGGAAGATATCCGGCCCGTTCCCTGATCTGGGCCTTAAAGCCCTCGGCCTGATGTTCATTTGAAGCGGTCAGGATGATATAGTCCCACACGGGGAAGAAGGGTGAGCTTAAGGATCTTTGATAATCGTCCCAGGCATCGGAACAGGATTGTGAGAGATACAGACTCAGATTCATATTTTCGAAAAACGTAGCAATTCATGTTCTGAACTGAATTGCTACACAAAATCATACTTGTTTAATCACTGTGACAGGTATATGATAACACAGAACAGGGAAACGGTACAGAATAATGACAGATATATCTGATAAAAATAAAGCTGTAGAGAGAAGCATCCAGAAGAAATATCATAAGGAGCTCTGGACTCCCTTTATCCGTGCGATAAAGCGGTATGAGCTGATACGCGAGGGGGACAGGATCGCCGTCTGCATATCCGGGGGAAAGGATTCAATGCTTATGGCAAAGCTTATGCAGATGCTTAACCGCCACAGCGATTTTCCCTTTGACGTGGTTTATCTTGTCATGGACCCCGGTTATAACAGGCTGAACAGACAAAAGATAGAGAGCAATGCAGAGCTTCTTCAGATTCCCGTCACGATATTTGAAACAAATATCTTTGAGGTGGCCAACAGCTCGGATAAATCCCCCTGCTATCTCTGTGCCAGAATGCGCAGGGGCAGTCTTTACGCGAAGGCCCGGGAGCTTGGCTGCAACAAGATCGCGCTGGGACACCATATGAATGATGTGATCGAGACCACAATAATGGCAATGTTCTACAGCTCGCAGCTTCAGGGGATGCTTCCGAAGCTTAACAGCACGAACTTTGAGGGAATGGAGCTTATACGGCCATTATATTGTATAAGGGAGGAGGACATTCTGGCCTGGCGGACCTATAACGGACTGGAATTTATCCGGTGTGCCTGCCGCTTTACGGAGAAGGCAGCCCGGGACGATCCTGTAGGAGGTTCAAAAAGGCAGGAGATAAAGGCTCTTATAAGGAGCCTGAAAAAAGATAATCCGGAGATAGAAACCAGTATTTTCAACAGCCTTCACGCTGTGTGCATCGAAACCTTCCCGGGCCTGAAAACAAAGGAAGAAAGGAAACCTGTAATATTATGACAAATGACAGTATACAGAAGGTTCTGGTCCGCCTGCTTGCCATTGTTATATGCTTTCCCGTGCATGAGAGCGCGCATGCATGGGTTGCGGACAAGCTCGGAGATCCGACGGGAAAGGCTGCGGGGAGGATCTCATTAAACCCCATGGTCCACATGGAACTGTTCGGGACTCTGTGCTTTCTGCTTTTAGGGATCGGATACGCAAAGCCCGTTCCCGTAAATATGAGCAACTTTAAGAGCCCTAAAAGGGACTTTGCGCTGACGGCTCTTGCAGGCCCTCTGTCAAACCTTATCATGGCGGTGATCTTTCTTCTGATACTTAAGCTTATGACGGCGGCAGGCTTTCCATCCCCGGCTTTCGGTATCCTTGCGGAGGCGATGATATACGCTGCGTATATAAATATCAGCCTGGCCGTTTTCAACATGATCCCGGTGCCGCCTCTGGATGGCTCCAGACTGGTAACGGCTGTTCTTCCGGACAGACTATACGGGCTGTTCTTAAAATATGAGAGATACTCGGCCTTTGCACTGCTTATCGTCATATTTATCTTAAACGGGGCAGGGATCTCACCCATTTCCTATGCCACGGGGGCTGTCTTTAAGGCTGTTGCGGGGCTGCTGAGGATATAATCCAGCCTGTGAACGGCAATATTACTGCGGGGAAAGATCAGAAATAACTGATCAATTCTGTTTTTTATACATTTTTGTATTTAAAGTGTTATTTTTATATGATAAAATATATCCGATAATGTATACTCAATAACGAAAACAGTTGCCATAACGAATAACGAATAACGAGTGAACGCCCTTATCCTGTATTCTTAAATCGGCAATTATCTGCGTTCACGAGTATAACAGGCGGTGACTGTGAAAGCATATAACGGTCACGATCTGAGGGAGAGAAGGATCATGATCTGGGGGAACGGAGATCATGATACTTTTGCTCTCTTTTTTTATCGGGAAGCTGGCGAAAGGAAAATGCTGCCTGCAGTGTGCGGCGGCTTACGGAGGGCAGAGGCAAAATGACGCTCAAGCACCTTTTTGCCCGCAGCTCCTACGATACTGAAAGGTGTGTCTTATGAATGAAATAAGGGTTTATCCGATCAGCCGGGATGAAACGGAGAAGGCGGGATATCTTCTTCTGCCGGAGGCAGTCCTGGCCCTGAAGCATGATCTGCCCGTTACCGCGTTCGTGGCGGTTGAGGGCGGCAGGGCTGTCGGCGCACTGGCGGGGGCTATAGACGGGGAGGTATTTGAGATCTGCTCTCTTTACGTGGAACCGGGACACAGACGAAGAGGGGCGGGAAGAGCCCTCATACAGAAGCTTTGCGAACTGATCCCGGAGGATGAGATGGCGATACGGGCGCAGTTTACCCTGGTGGATGAGGAAGGAGAGGTTCTGCAGTCTTTTTTAAAAGCAATGGGCTTTCGCAAAGCTCCTTCCGTTTTTCCAAGGTATTATGTCGGAGATTTGGAGGATATCCAGATCGGCGGTGAAAACTCTAAGGGGAAGGAGGATACTCCGGTGTTCTCTTTTTCCGAGATAAGTGAAAAGCTTCTTAAGAGAGCAAACCACAGAAGCATCAGGGAAGGCGCTCCTTTGCCTGACGGAGGGCTTACCGGAGAGGATGCGGACAGGAATCTGAGCTTCTGTGTCATTAAAGAAGGAAAAATAAAGGCTTATGTGACGGCCGCGGACAGATGGGAGGGGCTGGTAGAGATCACGTCATTATGGTCCCTCCTGGAGGATCCCAGAGAGGCGTTTTTCATGCTTTCGCGATTTGTCGATAATCTCCGGGAGAAATATGTGCCGGCGACCCGGGTTGCCGTGCTGGCTTCGGGAACTCTGGGGGAGCGGATGCTCGATCGCTTTTTTACATACAGTGAGCCCTGCTCCTGCCGTATGGAGAGGTTATAGGATGATGTTGGGGGCACGAAGTGCTTTTGACTCTGACATCATAGGATAAGAGAGGAATCAGGAAAGATATGGGTAAAGGAAATGAGACAGCAAGGGATTCCAGGACTACCGGTAAGAATATAATAAATACGGTGACGAGGCAGGAAGAGCTGACAGGGACACCTCAAGGCGAGCCCATTGTTCAGGGTCATGTCCACAGACATAAAAAGGACCTTCCGGAGGGGCCGCTCTCTGAGAACGAAACGTACTTTGAACGGATACTGAATAATACCCGGGATAAGAACCTCGCCCTTAATATCCGATCCTTTGAAAAGCTTAATAAAGAGGGCTGGACGGTCGCTGAGGACAGTGTGCCCGTCTTTAAACCTAAGCTTCCTGCGGCAAAGGATACCTGGAGGGGCAGAAGAGCCGAGAAAAATGCCATCAACAATGCAAAGCTCACCTTCAGGAACGCGGATGTCTGTACAGTAAGGGAACAGGCTGCCCTTGAGGCCTATTTCCAGACCTTTAAAAACGGTGAGGATCCGCTGGTAACCGGGGAAAATGTTCCAGGTGATCCGACGTTAACGGAATATGTGAATAATATCCTGTCCTTTGAGCTGAACCATGCTACGTTGACAGATGACTATCTTTCCGAAAATATCACCGTCGTGTTTGAATATCTGAGAAAGCTCAGGCAGTACGAAACACTGCGGCAGAAGTATCCGGCTTTTTTCGGTGCGCTCAATGACGGACAGAGGGTGCTTCTGGATACAAGGGCCGCTGCCGCAAGCGACATGGGAAAGGTCATGAAGGACCATATGTATCTTCATGGGATAGAGCTGGAGCGTACATCAAAGGGATTTGTTGTAAAGCTCAGGAGGGAGAGTGAAAACGAGCAGGTACGTCATGCGGAAAGAAACCGTCTGAAGGCGGAATATAAGAAGAAGTTAAATGATTTCCTTGAGCTTAGGATCAGGGGGGATGAGGTCAATATCGCAAGAAGCTATACTAAGGACAAAGCCTATGACTCCGCCGGGGTCATGGAAAAGCTCACAGCCGGGCTGTCAACGCATAAAATGGCCATGGAGGCCTGCGGAGAGGAGATCGAAACTGCTTCCGGCGAGATAAGGAAGGCGCTTACGGTAAGGGATGAGTTCCTTGAAAAGCAGAGACAGCTCCTTAAGCTTCTCGAATCGGAGAAGAGCCATGAAAAAAAGGAAGATATCAAGGCTCAGATTGCCCACAATAATAAGCGTATCCGGCTGGCCACGTCCCACGCGGAGAATTACCGGGATTTCCTTGACTTTGTCATCGGAGTAAAGCCCGGGATAAACAACGGTACGACAAAGTTTCTGGAGGCGGAAAACCATCCCGAGCTCCTGGATCTCGTGCGCTTTAAGATGCTCGGAAACTGTCTGGAATATGCCATCACGAAGAACGACTTCATGTCACCAGAGCGTTTTTACGATAAATACGATGAATATAAGACTGTAAAGAAGGAAGGGGAAGAATACATAAGGTTTAAAAAGCAGGCAGAAGAGCGTATGGAGGCGGGGAAGAAGGCTGCGAAGAGATATGCCGAAAAATACGGCATCCCGGCAAACAAAGTGACCTTTGACCGGGTCAGCCCCATGTTTATATCTCCTTTTGAGGATAAGAAAAAAGACACCCTGCCGGATGGTAAAATGATTGATTATGAAGCTCTCTGCATATTCAGCGGATATACTCCTGATGAGCAGACCGATGAAGAGATTAAGAAGGACGTGGTGAAGGCAGTGATGCCTCTTGTGGAGGAGCTGCCGTCCCTGACTCCTCAGAAGCTTATGGATATGAAATGCCCGGCCAATCCCGATCCGGAGGATCCGGAGTTCTGGCATAACCGTTCCATAGTGTTGGCGGGGCATGCTGCACAGGATATACTGGAAAGGCTCAGGAGCTGGAGTATCGGGCTGACCGGGGATCAGTATGCCCATCTGATCGCCATCGGGAAGGTGGCGGAAGCCCTTTGCACCGATTATGAAAACTACGATGCGAAAATGGCTGATCCCATGTCGGTGGCTGTGATCGATGACAGACTGACGGATAAGGTCTTAGAGGAAGTAAATGACAAGGTATTTAACCCGTATTATATTGAAGAAAAGCCCTCCGATCCGGCTGTCGCGAAAAAAATGGACCGGTTTGGCAAAAAGAGGCCCGGCTTGACCTTAAAGATCCCCATGAAAGGAAAGCTTAAGAATACGACCGTACTTGATGCCATGACCTATTATATAAATGAGGAACAGAACCTAAGGCAGACACGCATCGATCAGAAGCATGCAGAGGATCCCGTACAGCTGTATGAACAGAAAAAACAGGAAATCCTGAAGGAGGAGGACGAGTTTTCGAGGGAGAAGGAGC
>JAFTEC010000064.1 GCA_017453865.1 Lachnospiraceae bacterium | reverse complement strand
TTTTGGTTGTCTTTCTTATAGCGTCGAGAACTATAAGATATCTTATTCAGACAAACAATGCTACCTTATTTAGATGCATAGATTGATAGCGAAACTCAAAACCTAACGATAGCCATCGCGTAAGCGATTTGGTACAATAAATTTCTAAGAACAAATCCGCCGGATCACACGGAGGCGGGAGATGAGAGTAGTTAAGGATCCGGATACGAGAAAACAGGAGATCCTTGAGGGTGCCTTGAAGGTATTTGCCAAAAAAGGTTATGAAAAAACCACTATAACGGACATTGCAAAAGAGCTTGGAATATCTCAGGGACTATGCTACCGTTACTATCCTTCAAAAGAAGAGATTTACGAAGCGGCACTTGAAGAGTATGCGGATATGATCGTTAATTCAAATCTTAAGAGATTTGGAAAAAAGGGCAGATCCTTAAAGGAGAAGATAAAAACCTTTTCCGGTAGTGTAGAGGAATACCGTGAACCGGAAAAAAGTAATGAGCTATTGTATGATCTGTTTCACGGTCAGAACAGCCGGAAGATGCACGACCAGCTGATGATGAAAACCGCGTCAAAACTGGTTCCATATATCAGGAAGGAGCTGCAGGAGGCAAAGGACAAAATGGAGATAGACACCGCTGATATTGAAGCACTCGCGTATTTTTTTGTATACGGACAGATCGGAATGCTGCTGGAGCATGGGAATGAGAAGGATTGCAATAAGAGGATACAGGATTTTTTGATAGATATGCTGAAGCTATAGGTACAAACCCCTGACAGGAGATCTTCCGGAACTTACTTCGGGGGTAAAATTATACACTTATAATGAATGATATTCATTCAAAGAAAGGGAAAACTATGAAAACAGCTATTATTTATGAATCAAAACACCACGGGAGCACGAAGAAGGTATGTGACAGGATTGCCGAAAAATGCGGTGCTGCACTGGTACCTGCGCGAAATGTGGAAGGTACATTTGAGTGGGAGAAGTATGACCTTGTAGGTTTTGCATCAGGGATCTCTTTTGGTAAATTCTACGACAATGTCAATAGGGCTGCAGAGCTTATTCCCGGTGGGAAGAAAGCATTCTTTATCTATACCTGTGCAAGGAACGACAAGGACTTTTCCGCTTCGATAGCAGGCATCGTTTCAAATAAAGGCGCCATAAATCTCGGCTCGTACGGATGCAGAGGATTTAACACCTATGGACCTTTGATACTCATTGGAGGAATGAACAGGAAGAACCCGAATGAGGATGAACTTCGTGAAGCAGTAGAGTTTGTAAAGAAAATAGAGGTTGAAAATGAACCGTAAGATAGATTTTATAAACCATGGCATACAGTATGGTCGACAGTCTATGGGTAGGAAACATACTTGGATAAAAGGGCCTGTCAGCGCCTACCGCCGGTACGGCAATAGTTCTTATCGTGAACTCCCTGTCTATGGGGCGGGAAACGGTATTTCCGTTAAAACAGAACCGTTCCCCTTGACTCCGTGAAGACCTTGAATAATTCCGGAAAAAAGGATAAACTCATTTGAAAAGAGAGAAAATCCGATCCCGTGTGGATACGCACGGGATATTGGTGTACGGAAAAAAGTCTGTAGAGGAGAGTAACGGGGTGAGGAAGAACAGATTTTTACGGAGGTTACCGGTATTTATACTTACTGCGGTTTTGCTTTTCTGTTTTTCTGTCAGTGCTTTTGCAACGGAGGGTAAGAGCGCGGAAAAGGTGGAAACAGCAAGGCCTTCCGTAAACGGAGCGCTTCATGTGGAGGGGACCGAGCTGAAGGACAGGGATGGAAATACTGTTGTCCTTAGAGGAATCAGTACCCACGGCCTCACCTGGTATCCCGACTTTGTGAGCGAAGAGAAATTCAGGTATCTTTCCTCAGACTGGAGCTGTAACCTGATAAGGCTTGCCGCCTACTCCCAGGAATATGTGAACGGGAATAAGGAGGAGACTCTGTCGCTGGTAAAAAAGGGAGTGGATGCGGCTATCGCAGCTGATATGTACGTTCTGGTGGACTGGCACGTTCTGGAGGAACAGGATCCCAACGTCAATAAAAGGTATGCTGAGGAGTTTTTTGACACCATTACCGCTGCCTATCCCGACTGCCCCAATATAATATATGAAATATGTAATGAGCCCAATGGAGATACTACCTGGCTGGAAGTAAAGAAATATGCCGAGGAAGTGATCCCTGTGGTACGGGAAAAAAGTCCCTCCTCTGTTATCGTTGTGGGAACACCTGCTTATGACAGGATGCTTACGCCTTCCATGATGTCGCCGGTCAACGGGGATAATCTGATGTATTCCCTTCACTTTTATGCCGCAAGCCATAAGGAGGAGCTGAGGTCGGAACTGAAGACAGCTGTCGAGGGCGGTCTGCCTGTATTTATTTCCGAATGCGGATTATCTGAAGAGACGGGTGACGGCAAGACAGATTATGCTTCGGCCGCCGAATGGTTTTCGTATCTTAGGGAGCATAATATCAGCTTCGTTGTGTGGAGCTTTTCGAATAAAAACGAGAGCTCAGCAATGCTGAAACCGGATTATAAACCGGCATCCTCCATAAGGGAAAATGATCTTACAGCCTACGGTCAGTGGGTGCGTTCTCTTGTACGGGGGGAAGACCCCTTAAGTATCTCTGAGCCTGCGGCTGTAACAAAAGCAAACGGTCTTTTGCGTTTCTTTGTCATTCACTCGGATCGGGAGGTCCTGAATGCGGTCGGGGACTGGCCAAGGAACGCTCTGTTTGTCGGGATCGGGCTTATACTGTTTTTTATCCTCCGGATACTTTATTCTTTATTCGGGAAAAAGAGTCAAGCCGACTATGACGATATCGGCGGGAAAAACCGGAACGTGACGGATAAAGAGAAAACGAGGGCCGTTATACGAATGGCAGCCCTGATATTAAGTATGTTTTTTACGATACTGTATCTTGTCTGGCGTATACGATTCTCTGTTCCGTTCAAAATGGGAGTTCTTCCGGTGGTCGCCAATGTCCTGCTTCTTTTTGTGGAGATACTGGGCTTTATCGAATCATTGGTCCTTTACAGGAATCTGATGGGTATGAAGGAGTACCCTGTGCCGGTCATTAAAGATGAGGAATTTCCGGATGTGGATGTCTTCATTGCAACCTATAATGAACCGGCGGAGCTCCTCAGAAAAACCATTAACGGCTGCAATCATCTTTTGTATCCCGATAAGTCAAAGGTCCATATCTGGCTCTGCGATGACAACAGAAGACCTGAGATTAGAAAGCTCGCGGAGGAAATGGGTGTCGGCTATTTTGACAGGCCGGACAATAAGGGCGCAAAGGCCGGTAATCTGAATAACGCCATGGCACATACAAGCTCGCCATATATCGTTACCTTCGACGCGGATATGATACCCATGAGCCATTTTCTCCTGAACACCATACCGTACTTTGTGGATTCGAAAAAGCAGCGGGGTGAGGAAAAGGGTCTGGGACTTCTGCAGACACCCCAGTGCTTCTACGAGCCGGATATCTTCCAGCATGCGCTGTATTCCGAAAAGAATGCGCCAAATGAGCAGGATTTCTTCTATCGTACCGTCGAGGTTGCAAAGACTACTTCAAACAGCGTTATCTACGGAGGCTCCAATACCGTTCTTTCGAGAGAGGCTCTTGATGCCGTGGGCGGGTTTTATACCGAGTCCATAACAGAGGACTTCGCAACGGGAATGCTTATCGAGGCCGCGGGCTATATAAGTCTTGCGCTTCCCGAGCCTATGGCAAGCGGAACCACTCCGAATACCTATAAGGAGCATATACAGCAGAGGAGGCGCTGGGGAAGAGGAGTCATCGGTACCGCGAAAAAGCTGAAGCTTCTCAGTCAGAAGGGTCTTTCCTTTGAGCAGAAGCTGAGCTACCTAAGCTCCGTAATTTACTGGTATTCGCCTCTGAAATGTGCATTATATCTCATAACACCTCTGCTGTTCGCTGTATTTACGGTACCCGTATTTAAGTGCGGATGGCTGGATCTATTGGTATACTGGCTGCCAATGTACATATTTCAGGATCTGACACTGAGGGTATTCAGCCGCAACGCGATATCATTAAAGTGGAGCGGCATATATGAAATGAGCGTTATGCCTCATCTCTTGATACCTCTTTTCAGGGAAACCTTTGGTATCTCGGCATCTGTCTTCGAGGTGACCGACAAATCCGGAAGGCGGGTAAAGAATAGGGGAGACGCAAATTTCAATATACCCTTTTATGTGCTGATAGGGCTGTCTGTTATCGGTATCATCCGCTCCATAGTCATACTTGCCGTTACGAAGGCTTTCGGCATCGTAGTTCTCCTTTTCTGGCTCACCCGGAATATCTACTTCCTTATAATGGCATTATTCCTTGTGGACGGCCGTGACGGTGAGAGCGGAAACGTAAAGGTGGTTGATGCGGAGCCTGTTACCATTCAGGGTCTCGACGAGGCAGGGGATGCACCGGTGTCATACGGTGTCACCACACTTATGACAGAGAATATCGTCAAGCTCTTTATTGATGAACCGGAAGGGCTGAAGCTGGGTAACAGGGTGAAGATCTGCATAGAAAAGGATCCTTACAGGGTGGAGATACATGGAATACTCAATGATGAGCTTATACCGAGATCCGGCGGTTCACCGGTATATACGGCGGTGATAACAGACTTTCTGGATTCGAAATATGAGTATCTGCAGGTTCTGTATGACCGTGTGCCGACACTCCCCCAGACGCTTAACAGGGACCTCGGCATCATTACTCATATGCTTATAAATGCTGCCCACAGGATACTGGATTCCAACAGGGCAAATTAAATCGCTTTTCGGTCTTTTGCCGGACGATGCCGGTTTTTGACACCATAAAGGGGCTGTGCTATCCTAATAGGGATTATGTTCATACGGAGGGAAGACGTCCGGTGAGCTTGTTTTTGTCTTTTCTGGAGAAAAAAATTGGATCGTTACGAATATAATGTGCGGCTGGAGCAGATAAGGTCGCTTGCACAAAACCATGAATATCACGAGGCTCTTCTGAAGGCCGACGCTATTGACTGGAGAAAGGTCAGAAGCGTAAGGACTTTAAGTCTGATCAGTGAAATATACAAGGTAAACAGAAGATACGAAGAAGCAAGGGATATCCTTCTGATGGCGGATGCCAGATGTCCCAATGCCAAATCCATTATCTATGCCCTCTGTGAGCTCTCCATTAAAATGGGGGATCTGACAAATTCTGTCGGATATCTTAAAGAATATATGCAGCTGGCGCCGCAGGATCCCAGCACCTTTGTGCTGCAGTACAAATTTTATGATTTCACAAAGGTGGGTATAGGCCAGAGGATAGAGATACTGGAGCAGCTGAAAAATGTAGATTACCAGGAAAGATGGGGCTTTGAGCTGGCGAGGCTTTACTCTGAGGCCGGTGAGAAGGAAAAATGTGTCGAGGAATGTGACAGGCTTATACTGTGGTTCGGGCATGGCAGGTATGTTACCGAGGCTATGAAGCTGAAAATGCAGTATGAGGAGCTGACCCCCGAACAGCAGCATAAGTTCGATCACAGAGACGGTATAGAGGTGCTTGCCGCCGCTGAGGATATTTCGGCGGCGAGGAGTGAAGAAGAGGAAGAAAAACCATCGGAACCTCTTTCCATAGAGATAACCAATATCCAGCCGTCGAATCAGCCCACAAACAGGATCCCCGACAAGGAAGTAAATGAGAGACTGGGTGTTGAGGAGATAAAGGAGCCCTCTGTAAATCTGGATAAATACAGCACAATGAATCTTCAGGCCGAGCTGAAAAAGAACATGACGGATCTGGAGAAAAAGACCGGAGAACCCTTAAGGGAAAAGGAGGTCGCCCTGCCGCCGATGGAGGATATCACTCCCATGAAGGCGGATACGGATGTAAATGAGATAACCGCGGAGGAGACGGGAGCCGAGGCCTTTATCCCTAGGGAGGAGCCTCCTGCAGCAAGGATAAATGCTGAGGATGATGATGTTTTTGCGAACAGGAAGCCTCTTAATATCGGAAGTCACAGAACAAGTGATGTGGAAAGGGAATTCGCCCGGATCCTTTCGGAGGATTACGACGGCCAGCTGAGCTTAAATATCCCCGATAGTCCCGAGGCTGCGGAAAAGCAGATAACGGGGCAGATTAATATAGATGACATCTTAAGCGGCTGGAGCCGTCAGAAGGAGCAGCACGACAAAAAGAGACTCGAGGAAGTAAAGAAGAAGTCACTGGAGCATATAAAGGTTGAAACCGAGGAGCCGCTTCCCGAGGAGCCGGTTCACGTGGAGCCGGAGGAAGAACACGGGGAAGAGATAAGGGAAGCAGCGCCCGAAAGACCGAAGGAGGGCATGAAGAGAGAGACCCTTGCCATTACCAGCGACCTTACGGGGCTTCTTCGTGAGCACAGGGAAAAGGTGAATTCCATTCGGAAGATAAGGGAACCTGAGGAGATTCCCGAAGATGATGTCCCTGATGAGGATATTACCGGGGATGATGTCTCTGATGAGGATATTACCGGGGATGAGATCCCTGAGGAAAAAGTCAGGGTCCGGAAAGAGCCTTCGGAAAAAAAGAAAAAGTATGTGGCTCCGGAGCCTCAGCCTGTTAAGGGCTTTGATGATGAAGAAAAGGATATTTTTGCCCAGTTCCTGCCGATGCATGATCTTCCGGACATCATAAGGGATGCCCTTAACCGTATGAGATTGAACGGACACAGCGGAAATGTCTTTATTACCGGAAACGAGCAGAGCGCAAGGATCAACCTTGCGAATGCCCTTGCCAGGGGCTATATGCATGAGCATCCCGAAGAATTTGTCGGGAAGGTGGCGAAAATACCCGCGGATCTCTTTAATACAAAGAACGTTCTGGACGTACTGCAGGCGCTGGACGGATGTGCCCTTGTGATCGAGCATGCAGCGGACCTTAATGACGCCTCACTTGAAAATATCCATGAGGTACTCACCAGGCCGGAGACTTCCATACTTCTCATTCTGGAGGAGACAAAGGCCTCCTACAGGATGCTGGAACGCAACCGGAAGAAGGACTGGTTTGACGATATTTTTGATGTGAAGATCGAGATCCCTACCTACACCAATGACGATCTGGTCTTCCATGGCAGGGAATATGCGAAGGAGCAGGAGTACATCATAGACGACCTTGGGGTTCTTGCTCTTTACACAAAGATAGATGAGCGGCAGACGGCGGACCATTTCGTTACCATAGACGAGGTGGAGGAAATAGTGGACGATGCCATAAGGCATGTTAACAGGAAGACACCCGGACACTTCCTGGATGTGGTAGTGGGTAAGCGTTATGATGATGACGACATGATAATCTTAAGGGAGAAGGATTTTATATGAGGGAAAAAGTATTTATTTCAGAAGATGATCAGTATCTTTTCGGAAACGGCACCCACTACAGGATCTATTCGAAGCTCGGAGCACACCCAAGCACGGAGGACGGCAAGGACGGCTTCTTCTTTGCGGTGTGGGCACCTCACGCAAGGGAGGTACACGTAGTAGGGGAATTCAATAACTGGGATACAACGGCGGACCCCATGGTAAGGCTGGAGGGCGTTGGGATATGGCAGAAGTTTATTCCCGGGGTGGAAAGCGGCCAGCTCTATAAGTTTTTCATAGAAAAAGGGAACGGAAGCACCATCTACAAGGCGGATCCCTTTGCTTCCTATGCGGAGCTGAGACCGGGAACCGCTTCAAGAACCTTTATCTCCGGAAAGAACGGAAAGCCCTACAAATGGGGAGACGGCAAGTGGCTTAAGGAGAGGGAAAAGAAGGACATGAACCGTGAACCCATGGCTATCTATGAGTGTCATATGGGTTCCTGGATGAGACATCCCACCGAAGAGAACGACGGATTCTACAGCTACAGGGAATTTGCCGACAGATTAACGTCGTACTTAAAGGAAATGAAATATACCCATGTAGAGCTTATGGGGATCGCAGAGCATCCCTTTGACGGTTCCTGGGGATATCAGGTTACAGGCTACTATGCCCCCACCTCCCGTTACGGAGATCCCGATGATTTCAGGTATCTCGTTGACAAGCTCCACAGAAACAATGTGGGAGTGATACTTGACTGGGTACCGGCTCATTTCCCCAGAGACGAGCATGGACTTGCAAATTTTGACGGCGAGCCCCTGTTCGAGTATTCCGATCCCAGAAAGGGAGAGCATCCCGACTGGGGCACAAAGATCTTTAATTACGGAAAAAGTGAGGTCAGCAATTTCCTTATTGCCAATGCGGCATATTGGGTGGAGGAATTCCATATTGACGGTCTGAGAGTGGATGCGGTGGCATCAATGCTCTATCTTGATTACGGAAAGCGCGACGGGGAATGGGTCGCAAATAAATACGGCGGAAACAAGAACCTGGAGGCCATCGAGTTCTTTAAGCATCTGAATTCAGTGATCCTCGGGGCTAATAAGGGAGTCATGATGATCGCGGAGGAATCCACGGCCTGGCCGAAGGTGACCGCAAGGCCGGAGGATGACGGCCTTGGCTTCTCCTTCAAGTGGAATATGGGATGGATGCATGATTTCTGCGACTATATGAAGCTGGATCCCTATTTCAGAAGGAATAACCACTACAAGATGACCTTCGCCATGAGCTATAATTCCGCGGAGAATTATATTCTGGTGCTGTCCCATGACGAGGTGGTGCATCTTAAATGCTCAATGCTAAATAAAATGCCCGGAAGTCCCCAGGAAAAGTTTGCAAATCTGAGGGTCGGCTATGCCTTTATGATGACCCACAGCGGAAAGAAGCTGCTGTTTATGGGTCAGGAGTTCGGACAGGAGAGGGAATGGAGCGAGGAAAGAGAGATCGACTGGTTCCTTTTGGACGACGCAAACCATGCAGCGCTGCAGGCATATTCAAAGGAGCTTCTGAGGATATACAGGGAGTACAGCGCTCTCTGGGAGTTTGACAATGACAGCAGGGGCTTTAAGTGGATAAATGCCGACGATACGGATAAGAGCCTTTACTCCTATATCCGTATGAATTCCACGGGAAAGAACAATCTGGCAGTTGTGGTCAATTTCACCCCCATAGAGAGAGATGACTACCGCATGGGTCTTCCGAAAGAGGCAAAATGCACTCTGGTGCTGAATAGTGATGAGACCCGCTTCGGCGGTACGGGAGCAAAAGTACAGAAGACCGTGAAGGCGGAAAAGATCGAATGGGATAATCAGCCCTATTCAATAGGCTTTACCCTTCCGCCCTTCGGAGCCGTGATATACAAATTTGACTGAAATTAAGACAGGGACTAAAGATTTTTAAAAAACAGCCGATATTATAGGTGTAAGACGTGCAGCTTGTTTTTTGTGCGTTTTATGGCAAACGTCATGTCAAAAATATTTGAGGGAAAGGAGGCGGCCATATGTCTATGAGAATCAATTCTTCGGTACCAAGCTTTTATGACGCCGGCAGGGTCAGTGATCCGAATCGGAATTTAAGAGTAAACCCCGTAGAGAAGGTTAATCCCGTAGAAGAAGCGAAAGGTATAAGCTCCTTAACAAGGCAGCATGAGATCGAAGAGCTTCAGAAGGAAAACCGCGGGGTGGTACAGACCCGGGTTTCTCCCGAGAATTCATTCCAGAAGGCTATGGTCACGGACAACTCCTTTGCCTTTGAAAGGATGGCGGGAAAGCTCCTTGACAAGCTTCCGACTATCCTTAGGGATATGCAGAACCTTCCTGCGGAAGGTGCTTTCGAGGAGCAGCTTGCGGAAAAGTCGGCAGCTCCCGCAAAGGTGGTCATCACCGAGGACGGCAGGGTCAGGGGACAGCGTGCCGAGGCTCCGGAACAGGAGGACATCAAGCTCTGAATACATACAAAGTGATAAAGATATATGGGAACCGTCACAAAAGTGGCGGTTCTTTTCTTTCTTCCGTCTCTTCAGAAAATACGGGAAACAACCGAAATAACCATTGAAACAGTATTTACGGGCGAAAAACCCGGGCGGCGAACGGAGCTTGCCGCAGGTAGATAGATGCAGGGACGTAATCTTACAGCATATGCACATCAGCTTTCAGACAGAGACACAATCCACAGCAAAGGAAAATAACAGGATAGCAGAGAATCCCCGTATGATGAAGGCATACGGCGCCGACAATGCCGGCAGGATCAAGGACAACGGGATCGTAATGGATATCGGCGAGGGTAAGAATGCAGCCCACGGCTTCAAGGGTGTGGGAAAGCAGAAGGGAATAAAGGCCGAAAAAAGCGGTCTTGCAGATGATATCAATTCCTTTGATGCAAAAAACGCGCATAATTATATGGCAGTGATGTCAAATACCATGTCGGATAAGGACTTCCGGGCTATGAAGGAGGAGGGCTACCATCCCGGACGGATGAACAGCGCAGAGGCCGTTACGGGTCTCGACAGGATAAAGGTTATTCTTGCCCGGTCAGGCGTAAATGTTGCGGGCTTTACCGATACCGTTGACAGGGAAACGGCGGCGAAGATCACGGGAAGCGTGGCGGCCGCAAATGCCATTACGGACAATACTCCCGTAAGCAGTGAAATATTAAAGGATGAAGAAGCGTTACAGGATTTCATTGCATCAGGTCTTGAAAGCGCGGATCTTCCGGTGACTGATGCGAATATAAGAGATGCCGTACAGGCCTTTGATACAGCGGCAAAGACGGAAATGCCGGATCAGGGGAGCATTGAATATATGCTGTCAAACGGGGCGGAGCCCACGGTGGAGAATGTCTATCTCGCTGAGCACTCCGGCTCGGGAGAGGGCTCCGGCGGCGCCAGGGGTTATTTCGATAATGAGGGCACCGGTTATATGGCAGAGATCGCGGAAAGTGATGATCTTAAGGCACTTTCCGAAAGCATAGACAGTATCATCGGGGAGTCCGGCTTAAAGGCAGACGATGAGATAAAAAAGGACGCGGAATACCTTATCAGGGAGGGCTTTGCCTTAAACCCCGAAACCCTGAATCTCTATGAGGATCTGAAAAATCTTTCCTTCCCCCTTAAGGCAGGGGATCTTATGGAGGAGATAAGCAGCGCCCTGTCCCGTGGGGAGAGCGCAGGAAATGCTTATCTTATAAAGGGCTACAGCAGGACAAAAAATGAGAGGGTCTTAAATGAGACCAGACTCCGGATGAATATCGAAGCAAACAGGAGCCTTGAAGCCGACAACGGCTTTACGCTGGATACGGAGGAGCTGTCGGAAAGGGTTGATGAGCTTAAAATTAAGGAGCGTGCCTTCTATCACGCCCTGTTTATGAAGGATGGCGGGAATGATAAGCTGACGGTAGAGGAGAGTATAAGCCTCGCGGAGGAAACCCTCTTCAAGACCGCCGAGATACGGAATATGCCGGCTGCGGTGATCGGCGGCTTTTCCTCAGCGGAAGCCTTCACCGTTAATGATGTTTACGAAGCCGGAAACCGGCTTAGATCCAGGTTTGAGGCGGCGGGTCAGACCTATGAAGCAGTAGGTACGGAGGTAAGGGCAGATCTCGGGGACCGGATAGGAGATGCTTTCCGGAATGCGGGAGAGCTGCTGCATGAGCTGGGAATAAAGGAAACGGAAGAAAACTTAAGGGCGGTAAGGATCCTTGGATATAACAGTATGGAGATCACAGAGGGAAATATCTCTGCCGTAAAAAATGCGGACCAGACCGTAAGGACGCTTATTAACCGTCTCACCGGAGCGGCGGCGGTTTCCCTTATAAGGGAGGGAGTAAATCCCTTAAAGACCGATATGCAGGAGCTTATTGACAGGATCTCCGATATGCAGGGTCTTGAAGGGGAAAACGAGAAATTCAGCGAGTATCTTTTTAAGCTCGAGAGAAATAATGAGATATCCGATGATGAAGCAGAGTCCTATATCGGGATATTCAGGCTTTTAAGGCAGATCGAGAATAGTGACGGTGCGGTCATAGGCTCTCTTCTGCAGAGCGGAAAGGAGCTGTCACTAAAAAACCTCTTAACCGAGCTTAGGATCAGAGGCAGAGGCCATATGGATTTCAGCGTGGATAATGATTTCGGAGGTCTGACCGCTTCCGAGGATGCCTCCCGTAATCTGAAGATCGATGCCCAGATAGGTACAGCCTTCCGGAATGAAGGAGACGAGGGAAGGGGAACGGAGCAGCAATACCGGCAAAACCTTTTACACGAGCTTTATGACAGCCTGTCACCGGAAAAGCTTATGGGCGCTCCGCTGTCTGATGAGGAGACGACGCTTGAAGACATTCTGGACATAGTGAGAAGAAGTGATTCTCATTCGGGAGAGCGGAAGGCGGAGAATGTAAACATTGAGACAGGACCTTCAGCAGAGGAGGAACTCAGTGCTGCGGAAGCGGAGGAAATAAGGGCAGCTGCGGAAAAGGACGATAAGGTCTACGAAATGCTTCTCCGTTATGGACAGGAGATAACGCCGGAAAACGTGATCGCCATGGATTCGCTGATGAATGACAGGGGTGCTTTTCTTAATGAGCTTATGGCCTTGCTTGGCGGAAATATAAGGGAAAGCATAAAGAGACGCTCGGAGAAGCTGCTCGAAAAAATGGATGAAGACAGAGCGGAGAGCGGAGATACGGGGGATGCCCTTAAGGAAGCATACGGAGAAATGACGGAGGAGATGGAGGAGCTTATTAGAGATGCCTCTGTCAACGCGGAAAGCTATGTGGATCTGAAGAGCCTTCAGAGCCTTAACCGGAGACTGACCGTTGCGAAGGCCCTGTCCCGGGAGGAGAATTATGAGATCCCTATGGAGAGTGACGGACGCTTTTTCTCCGTAAACCTGAAGATAGTAAGAGGCACAGGGGAATCAAAGGCCGCCATATCCTTTGAAACGGAGGAGCTCGGCCAGGTTTATGCGGAATTCACGCTTTCGAAGGATGCGGTAAAGGGTATTGCTTCTTCCTCCATCGAAAGCGGGAGAGAGAGGCTAAGCGCGGTTTCAGAGAGATTTTTCGCAGCTCTTGACGAGGCAGGGATAAGGAGAGAGGGGATATTTTTTGAAAAGTCTTTGTCCCGGGATATAAACAGAATCCCGGAAACTGCCGATATAACTTCCATAGGAAGCAGGAATCAGGCTCCGTCAGGGACGGACGGAGGATCAGGCGGGTCAGAGAGCATGGATGCCGGAAACAGCCCCGCTGTTTTATACAGGACAGCGAAGATATTTTTAACGGAGGTATTCTATGCACATCAACAGTAATCTCACATCCATCATCACCAATAATGTCCTCTTAAGGAATGAATCCGCTTTTTCATTATCCACGGGAAAGCTGTCATCGGGCTACAAGATAAACACTGCGGGAGACGATCCCACGGGTTATGCCATATCCGGCAGGATGCGTCAGCAGCTGGCGGCTCTTGAAAGAGCCGATGTAAACGCCACAACGGGGAAATCTGTTCTGGAGACCGCAGACGGCGCCTTAAACGAAGTAAACGATATGCTGCAGAGATTGAACGAGCTGGCAATAAAGGCAAGTAACGGCACCATGTCTGCCAGTGACCGCGCGGATATACAGCAGGAGGTGGACCAGCTGACCGGAGAGATCCAGAGGATCTCGGAGCAGATAGAGCTTAACGGACAGAAGCTTCTCGACGGGCACCTTGAGAACCACGGATACTGTGAGAATGAGAAGATGGTTCAGATAGAGGAATATAACGACAAGATAAAGGCCGGAAAATACAAGGTCACCCTTGATGAGACCTTTGATCCGGTGAATCACAGTCTGACGGTAAAGGCAAAGGTTGAGACCGACACATCACCTGCCCAGACGATAATGGACGTGAACCTCGAAAAGATGTCCTACCCCAAGTATCTTGATTCCGAGCTTAGCTACGGAGACAGTACGGATCCCGCCGAGAATTACAACGGGACCTGGGTCTCCGAGGGAGCATACGGAAGAGACGGCGAGGACAAAAAACAGGACGGATTCGTAAAGATCTGCAGCGACGGAACCCAGTACCTGACCTTAAGAGGCGATAATGGAGAAGAGATAAATTTAAGGCTTGATAAAAGGCTTACAGAAAAAACATCAGCAGGGATCCCCAAGGATGCCGATGGATACAGATATAAGGAGTTTGAAAACATAAGCGGACTGGAGCTGGATATTACCCTTACAGGGCAGGGTGCCATGGATCTGCATATCGGTGCCAATGAGGAAGAGGTGGTGGAGTGTTCCCTTCCGAGGATCTCCCTTGAAAGACTGGATATTGACAATCTCCGTATGACCACCAAGGCAAGCGCCCAGCAGAGTATAGACAGGGTTTCATATGCGCTGAAATATGTGTCCGCAACCAGGGCTCAGATAGGCGCCTACACGAACCGCGTGGAGCACAGCATAAGCTATCTTGCAGCCTCGAATGAGAACTTAAGCAGTGCCATGAGCCGCATACAGGATACGGATATGGCGGAGGAAATGACAAATTACGCAAGCCAGCAGATCCTGGTCCAGGCGGCAACATCAATGCTGGCACAGGCGAATCAGGCACCGCAGCAGGCACTGCAGCTCATACAGTAGGGGAGGAGACAATAAATGACAGACGAGAAGAAGAAGGAATTCACCTTAAAGATCACACAGGCAAACAGGACAAGGATCGTAGTCTTAACATACGAGCTTGCGCTGACCTATCTCGAGGAAGCCAGAAATGCTGAAGGATATGAGGATTTTGTACGTGGGATACAGCATGCGAAATGCTGTACGGACCAGCTGCGCAGCGTCCTTGATTACTCTCAGGAAATAGCGCTTTATCTATACAGGATCTATAACTATATATCACTTTTACTGGACAAGGCTATGATCAGACATAATGCCGGCATCCTTGATGAGGCGGAGCAGCTTTTAAGAAAGCTCCATGATGCCTTTGACCGGATAGCCGACAGCGACACGTCCGAGCCCGCTATGCGGAATACGGAGACCATCTATTCTGGACTGACCTACGGAAGGGCCGGAGCGCAGGAAAATGTCTCTATGGGAAACCGCGGATTTATAGCCTGAAAAAACCCCCTATTGTAATTTAAGCTGATTGCGCTAAAATTACAGTAAGCGAAATTATTTTATTTCGTTTATCGTGATGCTTTCGGCGGTTGCATAGGGGTTTTCTTCATGATAGCTGTGAAAAAGCTGTTTTCTCTCTCTAAAAGAATACTTTTCTTGACCGTTTTCTTCACCATGCTTTTCTGCGTAAATGTGTCCGCTGCGGTGGACACAAATGCGCTTAATAATAATATGCTCCAAAATATCAATGATCTGAGGGAATCCCTGGGACTTAAGGCACTGAAGATAGACAGCAGCCTGATCTCCATTGCAAACATCCGTTCAGACGAGGCTGCAGAGGAGTGGAGCCACACCAGACCCAACGGAGAGCAGGGAGTGGAGATGATACCCGCCGACAGATGGAGAGGCGAGAATCTGTCCAATGTTACCGATACGGAAGATGCTTCGGAGGCTGCCAGGGTTATGTTCGATAGTCTTGTAGAGTCACCGGATCACTACGACAATATGGTTTTTGAGGAGTTTACCAGGATAGGTATCTCAAGCCATGTTGAAAATGGGAAGATCACAGTTGCTTATATGTTCAGCAGCTGACAATATGAGGGTTTTATGGTAAAATAGCTTTACCGCCGAGAACGGCGGAGAAAGGGGAAACTATGAAAGGACTGAAGGCTATTATTTTTTCTGTGGTACTGATCACGGCCGCAATGGGGGCAGGAGGAACGGCTTTTGCTGCTGCGGCTCCCAAGGTAGATCCTTTGGCGTATTCCGCACACACCAGCATCGGCTTCAAGTTTATTAACGACGGGATAAAATATATCCAGCCGAACGGCCAGTATATCAAGAATGCCTGGATCTCCGTAGGAAATCAGAAGTGGTGCTTCGATGGTAACGGCAATATGCTTCTGGGATTTTATGTGATCGATAACCATCTGTGGGGTCTTACGTATGAGGGTACAGCAACACTTATGGATCCTGCCGTACCGGTTGCGCCGGCAACCACTATCAATTCAGCGGGAGTTCCGGTGATCGCTCCGGTACCCGTACAGCCGGTACCTGCAACGACGGGACAGAGATGACGCAAATGGTGAACCGTCATAGCGGACACGAACCGACACAAATTGTATAGAAATAAATACACCAATCGGGCTGGACAAACCGGCCCGATTGGTGTATTATCCATTTCACGTTCTTAAAATTCAATTTTTTCGATTTTTCTTAAGTTCGTAATTGCCGTTTCGGCAGAAATTCTTTTTTTACAAATATCTGTTTTCACGGAGGACGATATGGGAAGACCGGTTCTTTTCCTGTTCCTTGTCGCCGCATCCCTTACAGATCTGAAAGCACGTTACATTGACAATCTCCACATAATTTTCGGATTTATACTGGGCCTTGCCTCTGCACTTCTGGAAAGAGGCGTCAGAGGGGCGGCGGACGGAATGCTTACGGCCCTCGCGGTATTTCTTCTGCTGTATGCATTTTACGCGGGAGGATATCTGGGAGCCGGGGACATCAAATTCATAATGGCGGCAGCGGTGTATACGGGACACGAGGTGATGGAAAGATCACTGATCCCGATAACGATATTCAGCATAGTACTGCTTATGTATTATGCGGTGAAAAGCGGCAGGCTGAGGGATGCAAGGATCCCTATGGCACTGCCGGTAAGCATGGGGATAATCCTGAGCCTGAGGTGAAGGATCTTACAGAAAGGGAGAAAAATGAAAAAAAACACACTAGCGGTATTTGATCCTGACGAAGAATACGTCACAAAGCTTATGAGCTATATGAGCGACAGCCGGTCGGTGCCTTTGGAGATCCAGGGCTTCACGGATAAGGAGCTCCTGAAGGATTTTATCAGGGTAAACAGCATTGATATCCTGCTGATCCCGGAGGACGACGTGGATGATGACATAGAGGCCTGTGATACCGGTGAAATGATGGTCCTTTCGGAAAATGACAGCGCAAGGGACAGCCGGGGGCATAAGTCGATCTGTAAATACCAGTCTTCGGAAAATATCATGCGGGAGGTTATGTGTTATTACGCCGAACAGCCATTGGCAGAGGCCGGCATCATAAACAGCGTGGATACTGAGATAATAGCCGTTTATTCACCCATAAGAAGAAGCTTCAGAACATCTTTTGCCTTCGCCCTGGGGGAGGTCCTTTCGGAAAGAGAGAAAACGCTGTTCGTAAGTCTCGAAGAGTTCTCGGGATTCAACCAGCTGCTTCAGAAAAACTATATGAGCGATCTGTCGGATCTTTTGTTCTACATAGATCAGAAAAAGAGGAATTTCCCCTGTAAGCTGGCAAGCATGGTGGAAAAGGCAGGACTTATGGATTACATACCTCCGGTCATATCGCCCCTCGATATACTCTCGGTAAACCGCGAAGCCTGGGTGATACTCTTTAATGAGCTCTGCTGCTGTGATTACTCAAAGATCATTGTAGACCTTTCCGATTCCGTAAGCGGATTTCTGGATATACTTCAGGCAGCAAATATCATATATATGCCGGTAAGGGAGGACACGGTGTCGAAGGCAAAGCTTGAACAGTATGAAGCAATGCTGAGGATAATGGAGCAGGGAGAGATCCTGGAAAAGACACGTGAGATAAGAATTCCCTTTATGAACGAGCTTAACGGAAATCTGTATTCTCTGGCAGATTCGCCAATGGGAGAGTTTGTGAGAAGGCTATGAGGGATCCGGCGGAAATAAGACAGGAGCTTCACGACGGGATATTAAGGGAGATAGATCTGTCAAGGGAGGTCAGCGATGAGGAAATAGAGGAGATCATAAGCAATGCCGTTGTATCTGCAGGCAAAAGAGAATACCTGAGTCTCGAAGACAAACGGAGGCTGATGCGGGAGCTCTTTGATTCCATCAGGAAAAAGGGGGTGATACAGAGCCTCATAGACGATCCGAAGGTTACGGAAATAATGGTGAACGGAACCGAGAATATCTTTGTTGAGAGAGACGGGGCACTGTTCCTCTGGGACAAGCGCTTTGAATCGAAGGAAACCTTAAATGACGTGATACAGCAGATAGCAGCGGGATCTAACAGAGTGGTGAACGAGGCATCCCCCATAGTCGATGCCAGGCTGGAAAACGGCTCCCGGGTAAATATAGTTATGAACCCTGTGGCATTAAACGGACCCGTAATAACGATACGGCGCTTCCCTGAGAAACCCATAAGGATGGAGGATCTAATCAAATTCGGCTCCATTACCCCGGAAGCAGTGGAATTCTTAAGGAAGCTTGTCATAAGCGGCTACAACATCTTCGTGTCCGGCGGAACGGGAAGCGGGAAGACCACATTCCTGAACGCTCTCTCATCCTTCATCCCCGAAGAAACCCGGGTGATAACCATTGAGGACTCCGCAGAGCTTCAGATACAGGGGATACCGAATCTTGTGAGCCTGGAGACCAGAAATGCAAATGTGGAGGGCTGTAAACCGGTTACTATGAGGGATCTTATCAAATCCTCACTCCGTATGCGGCCCGACAGGATCATAGTCGGAGAGATAAGGGACGGAGCAGCCTTTGACTTTCTGCAGGCAGCGAACACGGGACATGACGGGAGTCTTTCCACCGGACACGCAAATTCCGCCAAGGATATGCTCTCAAGGCTTGAAACTATGGTGCTGATGGCGGGAATGGAGCTTCCCCTGCAGGCGATAAGGCGGCAGATCGCTTCGGCGGTGGACATCATCGTCCATCTCGGGAGGCTAAAGGATAAGAGCCGCAAGGTACTGGAGATCGTGGAGATCACGGGCTGCGAGGATGGGGAGATCACATATAAAAGCCTGTACGGCTTTGACGGAGGGAAGCTGAAAAAGGAGGGTGAATTAAATGCCACATACAAGCTGGAAAGGGGAGGTTTTATTTGAACTATGATAAATACAGGTTTTCTGCCGGTGAGAAGCTGATCTGTTTCCTTCTGGGAGCCGCGGCAGACGGACTGATATCCTGGACATTCTATAAAAGTCCCGTTGTTTTCTTTTTACTTCTTATCCCCGTTGAGACCTTTTTTTTCAAATATATGAGAAAGAGCCTGATAGAAAAGAGAAAGTATGAGCTTTCCCTGGAATTCAGGGAAGCAATAATGGCGGTGCAGTCATCTTTGAACGCAGGCTATTCCGTTGAAAATGCCTTTATCGAGGCGGGGAGGGTGATGGAAAGCATGTACGGGGAAAGTCCCATAAGGGATGAATTCAGGGTACTGACCCGGCGATTAAGATCCAATGAGACCTTGGAAAAAATACTGCTGGATATTTCCGACAGAAGCGGAATCGAGGACATCGAGGATTTTGCAAATGTTTTTGCCGCAGCGAAGAGAAGCGGAGGGGATTTTACGAGGATCATAAGGAAGGCCGCAGAATCAATAGGGGACAAGATGGATGTAAGGAGGGAGATAAAGACCGCGATAAGCTCGAGACGCTATGAGACCCGCATAATGGAGGCCGTTCCCTTCGGGATAATCGTATATCTGAACCTGACCTCCTCAGGATTTCTGGCGGCACTTTACCACAATATAACGGGTTATGTGATCATGACAGTCTGTCTCTGCCTGTATCTTATCGCTTTTGTCATAGCGGAAAGGATAACTGCGGATGCAGAAAAGGTGTAGGGAACAGCACGGAAAAAGAGGGGAAAATGAAGATCATCAGACGTTTTGCCGTAAGCATTCTGAAAAAATTCAAGCTCTCCGGAAATGCGGAGATCATAAAAAAGCAGATGCTCCTTAATCCCGCCGCAGGAGGCAGGAAGGAAGCTGAAAAATACAGGATCGATAAGCTGAGTGAGGTGCTCAGCGTGCTCTTGATCGGGGGAGTGCTTTCTGCGGTGCTTACCGCAGGCACCCTTATAAAGTCATTAGATGAGGACTGCCTTAGCATAGAGAGGAACAGCTACGGGGAGGGAGACCGGACCGTGGAACTAATGGCAAGGGTCGGCGACAGGGAGATTGAGGAGCCGATATCCCTTACCGTGGGAGAAAGACAGTATAGCGATGAAGAGACAGAAAGGATATTTGATGAGATCGGAGAGCGTCTGCCCCGGCAGATCCTCGGTGAAAACAGCTCGCTTGAAAGGGTGGAGTATGACCTGGAGCTTAAGGAAAGCGCGGAGGATTATCCCGTAAATATCGAATGGAGCGTTGATAACTATGATGTGCTGAACAGCAGCGGGACCATACAGGAGGAGGTAAAGGATGTTAACGGGACGCCGGTGGTGCTAACCGCAAGCCTTAGCTATATGGGGAGATATGCTGATTATTCCTTTCCGGTCCTGGTATTTCCGAGACACAGGGAAGCAGCGGGACGGATAAGGGATATGGTGATAAATAAGATCAACAGGTATGACACCCTCACGGTTTCATCGGAGAACCTGATACTTCCCCGTTCCATAGGGGATAAGGAGATCCGCTACAGGGTCCTTACCGAAAAGACGGGGGCTCTGATCCTTGCATTGACCGTGATCTTAAGCCTGGTTATCTGGTACGGCAGGGACAGGGATCTGGACAACAGGATAAAGGAAAGAGAACGGGAAATGCTCCTTGATTATCCCGATATCGTAAGCAGGCTTAATCTCTTTTTCTTCGCGGGAATGACCATAAGAGGAGCCTTTGAAAGGATAGCTTCGGACTATGAGAAGCAGAGACGGAGCGGCAAAAAAGAAAAACGCTTTGCCTTTGAGGAAATGCTGATAAGCGTCCGGGAAATGAAGGGCGGTGTGCCGGAATCCCAGGCCTACCAGAACTTCGGCATAAGAGCCGGAGTCAGAAGATACGGGAAGCTTGGAACTCTTCTTTCCCAGAACCTTCAGAAGGGAAACTCGGGACTGACGGCGGTTCTGGAATCGGAGGCACGGGATGCCTTTGAGGACAGGAAGGCAAATGCCAGAAAGACCGGAGAGGAAGCGGGAACAAAGCTTCTCCTGCCTATGGGGATAATGCTTCTTGTGGTGATGATAATAGTGATAATACCGGCATTTCTGTCGTTTTCAATATAGAGGACAGGGTATGAGAGAGCCTGAATACGGGCTTTATCATAAATATCTTTAAGAAGGGAGGGTAGATATGTTAAAAAGGTTTTTTGCCGAAGAGGATGCCATAGGAACGGTTGAAATGATACTGATCCTTGTGGTTCTCATAGGCCTGGTCCTTATTTTCAAGGAACAGCTTACGAATCTGGTCAATAAGATCTTTAAGACCATTAATTCCAAGGCCGGATCGGTCTGAAACCATTTTGACCAAAGGGAGGTTATATGAAGAGGGGAACAATAACTGTTTTTCTGAGCTTATCATTGACGATCATACTGTCTCTCATAGGAGCCGTGATCGAAAGCGCTCGATACAGCGCTCTGAGGATGCGCACGGAAATGATCATGGAGATGGGGCTGATGTCGATATTTGCCGAGTATAACAGGGAACTGCTGAAGGATTATGATCTCCTCTTCATAGACACCACCTACGGAAGCGGAAAAGCGGATATTTCCGCAACGGAGGATCACCTCCAAAGTTATATGCAGTATAACGGACGTCCTGCAAAGGGGATACTGTCCTTCGGGCTGGACGAGATCATGGCTCTGGACGTGGAGAAAGCGGAGCTCACACAGTATTCCTATGCCTCCGATCAGGGAGGTCGGGAATTTAAGCGGCAGGCGATCCACGCCGTCAGGGATCACTTCGGTCTGGGGATCGTGGAAAAGCTGAAGAGAAACGCGACAGACTACGAGAAGAGCGGAATAAAGGATTTTGACACAGACAAAAAAAGACAGGCAGTGGAGAAGGAGCTGAAGGGCGTTGATCTGAAGGTTGAGAAGTGCCCAGTGGACGAGGTTTATGATGAAAGACCGGGAATAATAGAAAAACTGGTATCGGGAGGGGTAAGTGTATCCGACAAAAAGCTTGATCTTAAGAATACCGCATCCCACCGGGATCTGAGACAGGGAGCAGGTGTAATACGGCCGGAAAGTAATCCGGATTCACTTGTGAATGATCTTCTGTTTGATGCCTATCTTAAATGGAAAATGAGCTCCTATATAAATGACCTTTCACATGAGTCCTGCTCCTATGAGCTTGAATATATCCTTAACGGGAAAAACACGGATCAGGCTAATTTTCGGGACACCGTTTTCAAGCTTTTCGTTATCAGAGAGGCTGCGGACACAATGGCTGTATTTAAGGATGAGGGAAAGAAAGGCCAGTGCGAGGCACTTGCCGCTGTCATTTCCCTGCTTCTCCTTAATCCGGAGATAGAGGAGCCCTTAGCCGATATGCTCCTCTTCACCTGGGGCTTTGCGGAAAGTGTTGTAGATATGCGTACTCTTCTGAAGGGCGGAAGGATACCGGTGATAAAGGAAGGTAAAGACTTCCGTATAAAGCTGGCAGCTGAGCTTCCCCTGTTCCTGAGTATTCCCGTAAGTAAGGGAGACAATGAGAGTGGTCTTGATTATGGAGATTACTGCCTGATGCTACTGGCAACTGAAAACAAAACAAAAAAGGTAATGAGAGCCATGGATATCATAGAGATGAATATGCGCACAAAGGAAGGAAATAAGGGCTTCCGCATGGACGGATGCATAGATTATGCCGAGGCGGATGTAAGCCTGAAGGCAAAAAAGGGATATTCCTTCACCATAAGAAGGGATTACTCCTATGAAGAGATCATAGAGTGAAAAGAATGTAAAAACGACCCTGAGATAAGAGGAAGCGGGCGGATCCCGGATTCCCCCAAAACAGACAGACTCTCCTTTGATGATAATGAAATTGGGTTTTAGACATGAGAAAGAAACTGCTTACAAAACAAAATATACTCCTACAAAAAAGGGATCTGTCCGCTTCCTCTTCTCTCAGGGTCTTAAAGGGAAGCCTTACGATTGAAACCGCACTTGTGCTGCCGCTTTTTATCTTTGCTGTGCTCTCCCTGATAATGATAGGGGAGGCCGTCAGGTTTTCAGGCAATATGAGCGCCGCACTCCTGGAAAACGGACGAAAGCTCAGTACCTACGCCTATGCCGTAAATAAGGCCGGAATGGACGGCAGTCTGCCGGGAGGGAAGGCTGTCTCCCTGACCGTGGGGAGAGGAATGGTGGTAAATGATCTGAAAAAGGAGAACCCGGGAAAGCTTCCGGTGGAAAGTGACCTTGGCGGATTGTCCTTTATCCATTCAAGCGTGCTGGGAGCGGACCAGATGATAGATCTGAATGCCGTCTGGCGGATGAAGGTATTCTTTCCGCTGCCGGGTGTAAAGGGCTTCCGGGTCATAGACAGGGCAAGGATAAGGGCGTTTACGGGATATGACAATACACGCAGGGAGGACCGCTCGGGAGAAGAGGATGAAGAAATGGTCTTTATCACCGAGAAGGGAACGGTTTATCACCGGGACAGGAACTGCAGCCATCTCAATCTGAATATACGCCACACCACAAAAGCTTCGGTGGGAAAGGAAAGGAACAACGCCGGCGGGAAGTATTACCCCTGCGAATACTGCGGCGGCGGGAGCGGGGAAAACCTGTATATAACGGATGACGGTGACAGATATCATACGAAGATCAGCTGTCCGGGATTAAAGCGGACGGTGAAAACGGTACCGATCTCCGAAACGGGAGGAAGGCCGCCCTGTGCGGACTGCGGCGGAGGATAGGAAAAGGATGATACTGAGTATATTGATAACGGTATTTTTGCTGCTCTGTTCATACACGGACATAAGAAATAATGAGATCTATCTTAAGGTATTGCTGCCCTTTTTTCTGGCGGGTGTCATCATAGCTGCCGCTTCCGGACCGGAGGCAGTGATCGCAGCCCTGACCGGTACTGCCGCCGGGATCGCCCTGCTTATAATCTCACGTATTACAAAGGGAGCCATAGGAGAGGGTGACGGGCTGATCCTAGTGGTAACCGGGATCTTTCTCGGATTTTCCGAAAATTTGAGGCTTCTTACCTTCGCTCTGTTCCTGTCTGCGCTCTTTTCCGTGGGAGCGATGATCCTTAAGGGCTGGAAAAAGGACAGGGAGCTGCCCTTTGTTCCCTTTCTTCTGGCGGCATTTCTGATTATAAAGATTGGTGACAGATACTATATCTGAAAAAGGAGGGTTTATGAATAAGAAATACAAGGCATCATATACGGTTGAAGCATCCTTACTCTTTCCGTTTATCCTTGCAGTGACCGTGCTTCTCATATATTTTTCTTTTTTTATCCATGACAGGGCAGTGATGGATGCAGCCGCAAATCAGGCGGCATTAAGGGGAAGTGAGATAACAAGTCCCCATGGGGATATCTTTTCCAAGGTAAGGGATACGGGAAAACGGGAGACGGAGGGCCGCCTTCTTGCCACAAAAAATCTGGATATGGACATCAAGGTGGACAGCAAGGAGATAAATGTGACCTATAAGGGAGAATTCGCTATCCCCGCGGGAGTGCTGCCGGTTCCGGGTATGGGTATGGTAAACACATCCATCAGGGTTATCGGGCGAAGCAGCCGTATAGACCCGGCAGGCTTCATAAGGGAGTGCAGGGTCGTGGAAGCATATGCGGGAGGAAAAGGGGAGGATTAAATGGAAGCGGAATACAGGCAGGATCTATGTAAAAGAACAATGGTCGTTAAAAGAACAGGCGGAGAAAAGAGAAGCTTCAGGGAAAAAATGGTGATAAAAAACAGTATAAGAGGGCTCGCAAAGCTTAATATCAGGTTCCTTAACGGAGAGTCCTGCTATAGCTATGATATGGGCTCCTGTCAGACCCTTAGGAATGTTTTTGAAGGAAACCCCATTTCCTTTAAAGAGCTGAAGGCTTTGTTTTCCGGAATAATTATGGTGTCGGAGGAGATCGGAAAGTTTCTTCTGGATGCGAAGGATCTTATGATGGAGCCGGAGCATATTTTCTGGGATCTGGAGAAGGGAGAGCCGGTCTTCTGCTATTATCCGGAGAATCCCGAGGGGGAGGAAGGATATTACGCTCTCGGACAGTTTCTTATAGATACGGCAGACAAAAAGGATGAAGAAGCCGTAAAGGCGGCATATGACTACTTCGACAGGATAAGCGAGGGAATATTGCTGCCCGGGGATTTTTTCAAGGGACGGGATACAAAGGAGGATACGGGAAGGATCGCTGAGAGCACCGCAGCTGTAAGTAAGGAAGAAAAAACGGCTTCCGGGGAAAAGCAGAATCCCGTATTTGAGGGCAATACCAATTCGCTCTCTCTTTCAAAGATCTGGACAGATGATGAGAATTATTACCTCGGGGATTCGGCTCCGGAAAAGGAGGGAGAGAAAAAAAGCGGAAAGCTCATCATTCTTTTATCCTTTATACCTGCGGTTATCGCCTCCGCAGCATACGCCTATGTTTTCCTGAATCCTTCCGTTATGAGGGCTTTGTCCCTTAGCGACAGGGATTATATTCGGGGCGGTATAGCGGTGATGGTGATCTCGGGGCTCTTTATTACCCTTGGGATATATATCTGGAATAAGCGGAAAAAGGAGGAGGAAGACAGGGAAAAGGATATGGACAGCCTGAATTCCGATATCCGGCAGGAGGAATTCCTCTTTGACCCGCTGGAGGAAAAGATCATGGAGAGAACGGGGCAGGACAGTATGGAGGACAGTGATGCCACGGTTCTTCTTTCGGATCTCTCCGGAGGCGGGAGGAAAAGCCGGATTCCGTTTCTTTCGGGCAGGATAGGAGGTGAGCAAAGAGAATACAGGATAGAACAGACCCCTTATATGATCGGGAAGATGCGGAACAAGGCGGATGCGGTCCTTCCGGATCCGAAGGTCAGCAGGATCCACGCATGCATAAGGGAGGAAGGCGGCCGTTACTTCCTGTCCGACCTTAATTCCACAAACGGGACCGCAGTAAACGAACGTATTCTTAAAGGCAGTGAAACAGCAGAGCTCTTTGACGGAGATATGCTGCGCTTTGCGGATGTTACCCTGACCTTCCGCCTTGCATAAAAGTATTCCGGATAGTACAATTACCCCTATGGACGAAATAATATCCGGATATCTGCTAAAGAGAGGTTATACAGCCGTTCGCTCATCCATACCGCAGGTGCGGATCTTTTTCCGTGTGGATGATGCCCTGGCAATGGCAGTCCTTCTCGTGGACGGCAGAAATCTGATAATAAGCCCCGAAGCATACGGAGCAATAAAGACAAAGACCCTCAGGATGTTTGAGAGCAAGGGTTATACGAATATAAAGCTTTTCTCGCTGTTCCTCACACAGAACGTAATGAATTTCGGCGCCATCGGCGCAAGGGAGGAGCTTTCCTGGATAATTGACCTGTCATCAAAGAGACTCTGTATTTTTGACAATCAGGTTGCGGATTTTGATAATCTGCGTCCCGGACTGGAGGAGCTTCTCGCAGTGGAGGGGAGGGATTCCCGAACCACGATTGCAGGTGTGCTGTCCGATTTCTTTTTAAGGAACAAGGCGCCCGCCACACTGATGCTGATACTTATTAATATCATCGTCTTTGTCTTCCTGTCACTTTTGGGTTCGACGCTGGACACCCATTTTATGATAGAGCACGGAGCCATGTCCCTTGACAGGATAATGGCGAATTATGAATGGTACCGGCTTTTTACGGCAGTATTTCTCCATTTCGGACTGGAACATCTCTCAGCCAATATGCTGGCGCTCTGGGTCTTCGGGGAAAGAGTCGAGAAGGCGGTCGGAAAAGGCAGATTTATCGCTGTCTATCTCCTAAGCGGTTACATCGGCAACGCTGTTTCACTTCTCATATCCTATCTTTCGGGATCGGACGTTGTTTCAGCCGGAGCAAGCGGTGCTGTTTTCGGGACCATCGGGGCACTTTTTGCAATTGTTATAAAAAACAGGGGAAGGTACGCGGATCTCACGGGAGGACGGGCAGTACTTCTGGTGCTCTACAGCGTTTTCTCGGGTTTTGCCGGAGAGGGGATAGATAATGCAGCCCATATAGGAGGTCTTGTTACGGGACTTCTTCTGGGATTCATCCTTTACAGGGTAAGGGAAACAGACGGCGGTATGAACGGAGAAGGAAAGGAAACTTCATATAATGAAGATTAATATTTACTACGGCGGACGCGGCATAGTCGGGGACACGACCCTTTTCGTGCTTTCAAAGATGCAGAAGGTTCTGGAAGAGCTGAATGTGCATGTGGAACGGATAAATCTTTACGAGAAGAAGCACAATATCACCTCTCTTCCCAGTACCCTGAATGACGCGGACGGGATAATACTCGCGACCAGTGTGGAGTGGTTCGGGATAGGCGGGTATATGACACAGTTTCTGGATGCCTGCTGGTTCTACGGAAATAAAAAGAAAATATCCGAAATGTATATGTGCCCGGTGGTGATCTCCACGACCTACGGGGAGAGGCAGGGGGCGGTGACCCTCCAGACAGCCTGGGATACTCTGGGAGGACGTACCTGTAACGGGGTTTCCGCTTATGTAAGGGATTCCGTGGCTTTTGAGCTGAATCAGGAATATGTGAAGGTCGTGGAAAAGACGGCAGAAAACCTCTACAGGACTGTTTCCAGAAAGGCCGTGATCCTTCCCGCCAGCAGCCAGGCGGTGAAGCAGATGGTCACAACAGAGGCGCCCATAGACTTTACGCCTCAGGAGACGGAGCAGCTAAGCAGATACGCTTCGGATGACAAATATATCCAGACCCAGAAGGAGGATCTGAAGGAGCTTGCGAGCCATTTCAAGACACTACTAAAAAATGACGGAATGTCGGAAGAGGAGGTACTGCTTCAGACCTTCAGAAGGACCTTTAAGCCCCAGAGCTCCTTTGAGGCGGTTTACCTTATGGATATAGAGGGCTTTGATACGCCTCTCATGCTGAATGTCAGAAATGAAAAACTGACCGCTTCCTTTGAGGAAAGAAGCGATCAGTCGGTATTATGCAAGATATCAAAGGAAAAGCTGGATGAGATCATAAAGGGACTGACCACCTTCCAGCATGCCTTTATGTCCGGTGTAATGCAGGTAAAGGGCGACTTCCGGATGCTCCGGATGCTGGATACCGTTTTTCCTTTTGAGAAAAAAGAGGAATGATGCCCTTCACTGAGATCTTATATCTTCAGTAGCTCCGCGGTCTCCTTTAATTCTTCGTCCGTGGGCTTTCCGGGCTTCCAGCCGATCTTCTGTCCGTCGTTCTTAAAGCGGGGGATCAGATGAAGGTGGAAGTGGAAAACGGTCTGGCCCGCAGTTTCCCCGTTATTCTGTACGATATTGAAGCCATCCGCTTTGAGAAGTGCGGTATTGTGGGCAGCAAGCTTTTTTGCAAGGATAAATGCCTTACCGGCGGTCTCCTCCGGAAGCTCGTAAATATCCGCGTAATGCTCCTTCGGGAGGATCAGGGCATGCCCTTTTGAAGCCGGACCGGCGTCCAGTATCACCTTGAATTCATCATCCTCATAAATAGAATTTGTGGGAATGATGCCGTTTGCCAGTTTGCAGAAAATGCAGTCGTCCTTCATGTCGGTTATTGTTTCTCCTTTCTGTCATTCATCTATTCCTTTCGGGCGTGGCTGTCGATAAGGGTGCAGATGCTTTCCACGGCTCTGCTCTCCCTGGCAACCTCCATAGCGTCCAGATATTCCAGTCTGTGGGCCTCTACGTATCTGATGGCATTTAGCAGAGTCTCATCTCCCAGATCCTCATCCCGCAAGACATAGGAATATCCGGCCTTTTCAAAGGCTTCGGCGTTCAGGATCTGGTCGCCCCGGGAGCTGCCGGAGGGCAGCGGGACAAGGATATTCGGCTTTTTCAGCGACAGTATCTCAAAGATCGCGTTTGAGCCGGCTCTGGAGATCACGATGTCCGAAAGTGCAAAGAGATCGGGGAGCTCCTTATCTATGTAGTCGTACTGCACGTAGCCGTCCATATGGTTTAAGGTGGGATCAAGCTTACCCTTGCCGCATAGATGGATCACGTTGAATTCCGGAAGGATCAGCGGCAGAGCGGAACGCACGGCCTCATTTACGTGCTGTGCCCCAAGGGAGCCTCCTATTATAAGAAGGGTGGCATAGTCGCCCTCACGGATTCCGGTAAAGGAACGGGCTGCCAGACGGTCACCCTTTAACAGGGCGCTTCTTATGGGAGAACCGGTAAATTCACCCTTTCCCGCAGGCAGGAAGTCCAGGGTCTCCCTGAAGGAGCAGCATACCTTTACTGCGGCACCGAAGGAGAGCCTGTTTGCCAGGCCGGGAGTCATGTCGGATTCATGAATAATGACGGGGATCTTTAATAAGCCTGCGGCACGCACCACCGGCATGGAAACAAAGCCTCCCTTGGAGAAGACCACATTGGGCTTTTCTCTTTTCAGGATCGAGAGTGCTTCACCGAAGCCTTTTATCACCCTGAAGGGATCGGATATATTCTTCAGATCAAAGTAACGGCGGAGCTTTCCGGAAGATATGCCGAAATAGGGGATCCCTTCGTCTTCCACCAGATTTTTTTCGATGCCCTCGTAGGAGCCGATATATTTTATCTCGTATCCCCGCTCCTTAAGCGTAGGAACCAGGGCAAGATTCGGAATGCAGTGTCCTGCTGTCCCGCCCCCCGTAAGGATTATCTTTTTCATGGTCAACATTATAGCAGACCGCACGGGGCTTTGCCAGTTTGCAAAACAACCTCCTCTTTGCTAAACTTGACAATGTCAGTACCGAACCTGACAATATCATTCTGAGCGAAGCGAAGAATCTTTTTACGATCCTTTAACGGATCAACCATATACCATTTTATAAAGGAGGAATGTGATCATGGCAAAAGTAACTTATGACTATTCGAAGGCAGCACCCTTTGTGAGCGGTGAAGAGATCGAAAACATAAAGGCCCAGACCCTGGCGGCTAAGGAGCTCCTTATAAGCGGAAAGGGCGCGGGAAATGATTTCCTCGGCTGGGTGGATCTTCCGGTGAAATATGACAGGGAGGAATTCAGCAGGATAAAGAAGGCCGCGGAAAAGATAAAGGCCGACAGTGACGTGCTGATCGTTATAGGAATAGGCGGATCGTACCTCGGTGCCAGGGCAGCCATCAATTTCCTCCGCCACAATTTCTACAACACGGTTTCAAAGGGAATAAGAAAGACTCCCGAGATCTACTTCCTCGGAAATAATATTTCCTCCACCTATATCCACGATCTTATGGAGGTGGTGGGAGACAGGGATTTCTCACTCAATATGATAAGTAAGTCCGGAACCACCACGGAGCCCGGCATTTCCTTCCGTATTTTCAGGGATCTTCTGGAGAAAAAATACGGCAAGAAGGGAGCGGCAGAGAGGATCTATGCCACCACCGACAAGGCTAAGGGGGCATTAAAGACCCTTTCGGATGCAGAAGGCTACGAAACCTTTGTGGTTCCCGATGATGTGGGCGGGCGCTTCTCGGTACTTACCGCAGTGGGACTCCTTCCGATCGCGGTTTCCGGCGCGGATATCGATGCCCTTATGAAGGGAGCGGAGGAAGGCCGCGAAATGGCATTGAATAATGCTTTTGAGGATAATGATGCCCTGAAATACGCCGCTGTAAGGAATATCCTTCTGAGAAAGGGAAAGGGCGTGGAGATACTGGCAAATTACGAGCCCAGCCTCCACTACATTTCGGAATGGTGGAAGCAGCTGTACGGAGAGAGCGAGGGTAAGGATAAGAAGGGCATATTCCCCGCAAGTGTGGATCTCACGACGGATCTCCATTCCATGGGACAGTTCATACAGGACGGCTCCCGCATAATGTTTGAAACCGTGCTGGAGGTTGAGAAGGTACGGCACGAGATAGAGATGAAGAAGGCCGACAACGATCTGGACGGCCTCGATTACCTGGCGGGACAGACCGTGGACTTTGCCAATAAGTGCGCTATGAACGGCACTATTCTCGCGCATACCGACGGCAGCGTTCCGAATACCATGATACATATCCCGGAGCAGACGGAGAAATACCTGGGGCAGCTTTTCTACTTCTTTGAATTTGCCTGCGGGGTCTCCGGATATATGCTGGGCGTAAATCCCTTTAACCAGCCGGGAGTTGAGAGCTACAAGAAAAATATGTTTGCTCTCCTCGGAAAGCCGGGATTCGAGGATCAGAGGGAAGCACTGAAGGAGAGGTTATAAATGGGAATACTTATTAAGGATGCGTTAACGGTTCTTCCGGAGGGGAATAAGGACGTTGTCGGAAAGCACAGCATTTATATAGAAGAAGACAGGATCGCATCAATAGACATTGAACCCGATGATTTCAGTGCCGACACGGTGATAGACGGGCGTGATTCCCTGGTGATACCGGGACTCATTAATGCCCACACCCACACCTATATGTCGGTTATGCGAAACTGCGCCGATGACCTGTCATTTACGGACTGGCTGTTTAATACGGTGGATCCCATCGAGCAGAAGCTTATGGGAGAGGATGCCTACTGGGGCTCCCTTCTCGGACAGATAGAGATGATAAAAAGCGGCACCACCACCTTCAACGATCAGCAGATGCATATCCACAATACCACCAGGGCGGTAAAGGAAAGCGGTATGAGGGCGGTCATAGGCCGCGGACTCGTGGGAGACAAGGCCGACAGGGAGGATTACAGACTGAAGGAGGCGCTGGAGGAAATGCAGGATGCGGAGCTTACCGACCGGCTTTCCTTTTTCCTGAATCCACATGCACCCTATTCCTGCGGAAAAGACTATCTGAAGATGGTTGCGGACGTGGCGAAGGAGAAGGGCTTCGGCATCCACATACATCTGGCAGAAGGACAGGTGGAAAGCGACAATATGCTTAAAGACCATAACTGTACCCCCACGGAATACGTGAGGGATGCGGGCGTCTTTGATGTGCCGGTGATCGCGGCACACTGTATAAGGGTAAACGACAGCGACATTAAAATATTGAAGGAACATAATGTCAGCGTCGTGACCAATCCCGTTTCAAATGCAAAGCTGGGAAACGGGGTGGCTCCGGTTCCGAAGCTTATGGAGGCGGGGGTAAACGTGTGCCTGGGATCCGACGGCGCTGCTTCAAATAACGCACAGAATATGTTCAGGGAAATGAATTTTGAAGCGCTGATACACAAGGCAGTGAACGGAACACCCCAGTGCGTGGGTGCGGCAGAGGTATTCCGCATGGCCACAATAAACGGTGCAAAGGCACTGCAGCTTGGCAGGCTGACCGGTTCCATAGAAAAGGGGAAAAAGGCGGATCTTGCGATACTCAGACTGGATGTGCCGTCAATGATGCCAAATAATAACCTGATAGCCGCCCTGTCATATTCCGCCAACGGTTCGGAGGTGGACACCGTCATCATAGACGGAAGGATAGTAATGGAGCACAGGGAAATGAAGACCGTTGACGAGGAAAGAGTTTATCATGAAATAAAGAAGATCTGTGAACGGGTTGGATTGTGAAACGATCAAAAACGGGCGATATTTAATAAGATTATGTAAACTAATTATTAAAAACGGACGCTATTAAATTTGATTTCTTTCCGGAGGCAATACACCAAGAGGATGTGTTGCCTCTTTTTTTAGTCTACTATATTTAGTAAATACAATTTTTTTACTAAAGGGCTTGATATTTTTTTCACTTGATGTTATATTCGCATTATGTAAATCGAGGATGCGGGGGTACCGCATTATGAATCATGGAGGAAATATCTTATGAAGAAAATGTTATCATCCTTAATCGTACTTGCAGCGTTATCAGTTCTTATGGCAGTTCCCGTTTTTGCGGGTCCGGCTGAAGATTTTGCGGCAGCCGCAGCGGCAGCAGAACAGAGATGCGCAGATTATATAGCTTATCAGGAGAATCTCCTGAACTTCCAGGCAGGCGAGATAGCAAGAGGCGAAGCACAGAGAGCACAGCTCAGGGCTGACTACGATGCATATCAGGCAAACCTGAAGGCATTCCAGGCAGGAGAGGTTGCTAAGGGTGAGGCACAGAAGGCACAGCTCAGGGCTGACTACGAAGTATATCAGGCAAACCTTAAAGCCTTCCAGGCAGATCAGGTTGCAAAGGGACAGGCACAGAGAGCACAGCTTCTGGCAGATTACGAAGTATATCAGGCAAACCTTAAAGCCTTCCAGGCAGGACAGGTTGCAAAGGGTGAATTACAGAAGGCACAGCTCAGAGCTGACTACGAAGTATATCAGAAGAACCTGAAAGCATTCCAGGCTGGTGAGGTTGCAAAGGGAGAGGCGCAGAGAGCAGCACTCAGAGCTGACTACGAAGTATATCAGGCAAACCTGAAGGCTTTCCAGGCAGGACAGGTTGCAAAGGGAGAAGGAC
>JAFTEC010000063.1 GCA_017453865.1 Lachnospiraceae bacterium | reverse complement strand
GATCCTGTCAGAGCTTAGCTCCTTAGCGGCATATTACGTCAGAAACAATGTCCGTAAGGAGTTTCAAAGCCTTAAGATCCTTAACGCGGTGTCGTTCCGCTGATGTTACCATTTCTTTACTTTTAGGTAGCAGAGAAGTATAATGGATTGTTGGAAAAAAGGGGATATATAGCTGATGGCAAAGAGGAGAAAAGTCAGGCGTCAGTCGAAGAAACAGAAGGCAAGGCGCGTAAAAGCATATATTGCAAGGATTCTTGCATTTATTCTGGCATTAGCCGCCCTTGTCGCTGTGATTTTTCTTGTGATCAGGCTGTTCGGCGTTTTTAAGGATGTGCTTCCCACGGGTGAGCGGGCCGGAACGGAGGCCGAGACCTCCAATGCCCATAATATCATTGATCTAAATAATGACGGTTCCCTTACCGAAAAGAGTGTTGAGGATTTTGACACCTCGGAATATGATCCCGAGGAGCTTAAAGAAATGGTGAATTCTACGATCGACTCATATAATTCTTCCGGAGCCGAGAGGATAGTGCTTAAATCCCTGGAGGTAAAGGGCGGTGTGGCAAGAGCCGTGATCTACTATAAATCCGCAGAGGATTACGCTGCCTACAATGAAAAGGTCTTTGAGACCGGTAAGGCTTCCGATCTCGATATCACAGGCTTCACGCTGGCTGATGACAAAAATGAGGTTCTTACCCTTGACTCGATGGAAAAGCTCAAAGGGAATTATGTCATGCTGAATGACGATACGGTGATCGCCCTTCCGAAAAATATCCAGTATATTTCAAGGAATGTGGAAAAGACCGGAAAGAAGACCGCCGAGGTTAAAAAAGCAGGGATAAACAGCATTATCATATATAAGTAGTTGAGAGGTCATCCTGAGAAAAGCGAAGGAGCTCAAGAACTAACATAATACAGAAAAAAAGGAGAGCAGTATGGAAAAAACAATGGACAAGATCGTAAATGTCTGCAAGGGCAGAGGCTTCATCTATCCGGGAAGCGAGATCTACGGGGGACTCGCAAATACCTGGGACTACGGTAATCTTGGGGTGGAGCTTAAGAATAATATCAAAAAAGCCTGGTGGCAGAGATTTGTGAGCGGAAATAAATACAATGTGGGTGTTGACTGCGCTATCCTTATGAATACCCAGACCTATGTGGCTTCCGGGCATATCAAGAGCTTTTCCGATCCCCTTATCGACTGTAAGGAGTGCCATGAGCGCTTCCGTGCGGACAAGATCATAGAGGACTGGAGTAAGGAGAATAATACTACGCTTGATTCCTCCGTTGACGGCTGGTCAAATGAGGAGATGATGGATTTCATAAGGAAAAACGGCATCCCCTGTCCTTCCTGCGGAAAGCATAATTTCACCGATATCCGCCAGTTCAATCTTATGTTCAAGACCTTCCAGGGCGTTACCGAGGACTCAAAGAATACGGTATATCTCCGTCCCGAGACCGCCCAGGGTATCTTCGTTAATTTCAAGAATGTACAGCGTACAAGCCGTAAGAAGATCCCCTTCGGCATAGGACAGATAGGAAAGTCCTTCAGAAACGAGATCACGCCCGGAAACTTTATCTTCCGTGTCCGTGAATTTGAGCAGATGGAGCTGGAATTCTTCTGCGAGCCCGGAACGGACCTTGAATGGTTCAAATACTGGAAGGAGTACTGCCATCAGTTCCTTCTGGATCTGGGGCTTACACCTGAGAACTTAAGGACCCGTGACCATGACCCGGCGGAGCTTGCCTTCTATTCAAGAGCCACCACGGACTTTGAATTCCTCTTCCCCTTCGGCTGGGGAGAGCTCTGGGGAGTTGCGGACAGGACCGACTATGACCTGACCCAGCACCAGAATACCTCCGGCGAGGATATGAGCTACTTTGACGATACGAAGAATGAGAGATACGTGCCTTACTGCATAGAGCCCTCCCTCGGTGTTGAGCGTATGGTCCTTGCGATACTCTGCGATGCCTATGACGAGGAGGAGCTGGAGGGCGGAGATATAAGGAATGTGATGCACTTCCACCCGGCTCTCGCACCGGTAAAGATTGGTGTCTTCCCCTTAAGTAAGAAGCTTAATGAGGGAGCGGAGAAGATATATGATGAATTAAGCAGATACTGGAACTGTGAGTTCGATGACCGCGGTGCGATCGGAAAGCGCTACAGAAGACAGGATGAGATAGGAACACCTTACTGCATAACCTATGACTTTGACTCGGAAAATGACAATTCCGTAACAGTACGTGACCGTGACAGTATGGCTCAGGAGAGGGTTCCGATCGCAGAGCTTAGGGATTATTTCAGGGATAAATTTATATTTAAGTGAAAGGTTTAAGTTTATGAAACAGTATACAGCAAATGAGCTTCGGAATACCTGGAAGCAGTTTTATATCGACAGAGGGCATGTGGACTGCGGTGCCGTGTCCTTAGTGAGCGACGGCTTAACGGGGGTCATGTTCAATGTGGCAGGGATGCAGCCGCTGATGCCCTATCTTCTCGGGAAAAAGCACCCAAAGGGCACAAGGCTCTGTAATGTACAGGGCTGTGTCCGCACAAATGACATAGATTCCGTTGGCGACAAGAGCCATGTTACCTTCTTTGAGATGCTCGGAAGCTGGAGCCTCGGGGATTATTTCAAGGAGGAACGCTGCAAGTGGAGCTACGAGCTTTTGACGGAGGTCTTCGGCTTCGATGCGGACCATCTGGCTGCCACGGTCTTTGCGGGTGACGAGAATGCACCCCGGGACGAGGAAGGCGCTCAGTACCGCATAGCATCGGGCTTCAAGAAGGAAAATATCTATTATCTTCCTGCCAAGGATAACTGGTGGGGTCTGGAGTACGGTCCCTGCGGCCCCGACAGCGAGATGTTTTATATCGAGAATAAGCCTGACTGCGGTCCTGACTGCGGGCCCGGCTGTGACTGCGGTAAATATACGGAGCTCGGTAATGATGTGTTTATGCAGTATGAGAAGCATCAGGACGGGACACTAACTCCCTTAAAACAGAAAAACGTGGATACCGGCTGGGGACTTGAAAGAATTCTTGCATTCTTAAACGGGAGCCGTGACGTTTATCAGGTGGATGTATTCAGTCCCGTTATAAGCTATATCGAAAAGGAAACAGGCCGGAAATACAATGCTGATGAAAAGATGACCCGCTCCATGCGGATACTTGCGGATCATATCCGTACCTCGGTTATGCTTATAGGTGATGAAGCGAAGCTTACTCCTTCAAATACAGGGGCAGGCTATATTTTGAGGCGTCTTATCCGCCGTGCGGTAAGGCATGCGAGGATCCTTGATCTCAAAAAAGAAAAGATACTTGAGATCGCAGCGATCTTTATCGATAAGATCTATTCGGAAAGCTACCCGAACCTTGTTTCAAACCGTAAATTCGTGCTTTCGGAGCTTGAAAAGGAGATCACAAGGTTTGAAAGCACCCTTGAAAACGGGATGAAGGAATTTAAGAAGATCCTTGAAAAGGCAAAGGAAGAAAAGAAGACTGTCATTGACGGAGGGGATGCCTTCTTCCTTTACGATACCTATGGCTTCCCTCTGGAGCTTACGATAGAGCTTGCCGGAGAAGAGGGCCTTAAGGTTGATGAAAACGGCTTTGATGCCGGAATGGAGGAGCAGAAGAAGAAGGCCCGTGAAAGCCGGAATTTCTCTGCCGATCTGGAGGCCGCATCGGGAGTCTTTGATTCACTGGATCCGTCTCTTTCATCTGAGTTCAGCGGATACGGCAATACAGAGGACGAAGGAAGGATAATAGCACTTGCAAAGGGGTCAGAGCTTAGTGATGTCCTTAATGCGGGTGATAAGGGCAGCATAATAACGGATAAAACGCCGTTTTACGGAACTATGGGCGGACAGGTAGGAGACAGGGGTGTGATCACGATCCCGGGCACTGCCGAATTTGCGGTAAGCGAGACCGTCCACGCCGGAAGCCGTATAGTCCATCTCGGTGAAGTAAGGAAGGGCTCCTTTAAGAACGGAGATACGGTATCATTACAGGTTGATAAAACGGAGCGTTCCCGTACCTCAAGGAACCATTCGGCTACCCACCTTCTGCAGAAGGCTCTACGGGAGGTCGTTGGAGAGCATGTTGAGCAGGCAGGCTCCTATCAGGATACGGATAAGACCAGGTTTGACTTTACCCATGACAAGGCTCTTACAAAGGATGAGCTAAATAAGGTAGAGGATCTCGTTAACCGGAAGATCGCAGAAGCGCTTCCCGTGGTCACCGAGGAAATGACGATGGAGGAAGCAAAGAAGACCGGCGCCATGGCTCTCTTCGGTGAGAAATACGGAGATATCGTAAGAGTTGTTAAAATGGGAGATTTCTCTGTCGAGCTCTGCGGAGGAACCCATGTTTCAAATACAAGCCATGTGGGCATTTTCAAGATCCTTTCGGAAAGCGGGGTCGCTGCCGGAATAAGAAGGATAGAGGCGCTGACAGGTGATAACGCGAGGGCATATTACCGGGATGAGGAGGAAAAGCTCTATAATGCTGCTGCTCTTCTAAAGACCACACCGGCGGAGCTTTCGGAGCATATAAAGAAGCTGCAGGATGAGCTTAAGGCTGTAAGAAGCGAGAACGAGTCCTTGAAGAGTAAAGCAAACAGCGAGGCTCTCGGGGATGTTACTGAAAAGGATATCAAGGGAGTGAAGCTCCTGTCGGCAGCCATTAAGGATGTTGATATGAACGGACTCCGTGATCTCTCCGATAAGCTCAAGGCAGGAAAGGACAGTGCGGTTATCGTTCTCCTTTCAGACTGCGGAGGCAAGGCAAATATAGTTGTCGCAGCAACCGAAGGAGCTATCGGAAAGGGTGCTCATGCCGGAAATCTAATTAAGGAGATCGCTCCCCTTGTCGGCGGAGGCGGCGGAGGACGCCCCAATATGGCACAGGCCGGCGGAAAGAACGCTGCCGGTATTCCGGATGCTTTGCAGAAAGCGGAGGAGGTGCTCGGCGGTATGCTTCAGTAAGGTGCGTGAGCTGTAATCCATATCGGATCTTAAGGCTGCGAGGTGACCTTC
>JAFTEC010000062.1 GCA_017453865.1 Lachnospiraceae bacterium | reverse complement strand
GTTCCGTTCCGTTAATCATCCTGTTTATTTTTTCAATAGTCAAGCCTTTTTCCATACTTTTTTCCGACTCAAATATTCCGAAGCTGTATCCTCCCCCTGTCCGAATCATAGTATAACATATCAGTCTATATTAGTCATCTCATCCTGTTTAGGTTAAGTATATAGTTACAATTCAGTCCTCTGACAGAACAATGTCCTATAGTGTCAGTAGGTTGATACCCCTGCAGCAAAAGCCCGGCTCCGAATATAGCCGGAGCCGGGCCTGGAATTATCCTTGTTTTTAATCTGCAAAAATACTCATTTCGTGACTGTTCTGAATAGTTACCTCATTTTTTCTTCGCTCTCATGGCTGCAAAGAGGCTCTGGATAACGATGAAGATAAAGAGCAGTGCAGCTGTGAGAATATTCGGCCAGGAGCTTGCAAGCTTACCGTTGGTCTTTACTATGGATGAAATGGTTCCGTTGATAAGGACTCCTATAAAGGTTCCGAAGACATTTCCCACACCACCGGTAAGGAGCGTACCTCCGATGACCGCCGATGATATGGCGTCCATTTCGAGACCCGTTGCCTGCTGAACCGAGCCTGCCATAGTATTAAGGCAGTAGCAGATGCCCCCGATCGAGGTGAGAACGGATGAGAGCATATATGCCTTCATCTTTGTCTGCTTCACATTAAGACCCATCATTGCCGCTGACTGCTCGCTTCCTCCGATGGCATAAAGGGCACGGCCGAACCTTGTATAGCGGAGCATAAGGAAGATCAGTAGGAGCACGATAAGTGCCACGATGACCTCAACTCTCACAAACGGAGCCATGTACTTACCCTTATTGTTCAAATATCCGCCGAAGGGGAGGATTATCTTTGCGTTTGCCCAGTTATAGAAAAGCTGGTTTATGTCCTGGGTAATGGAAACCTGGTCGGTACAGATTACCGCCGTCATACCGCGTCCGAAGAACATCCCTGCCATGGTGACTATAAAGGGCTGTATTTCAAGATATCCGATCAGGAAGCCCTGAACCAGTCCGAATACTATTCCGGTAAGAAGGACTGCGGCACACATTTCCACGGCGCCGATACCGTTCCTCATTCCGACAGCCAGCATCATGCAGTCCATTGCAACCAGGGATCCGACCGAGATATCGATACCGGCGGTCAGCATTACTACTGTTAGACCGCAGGATACGCATATAAGACCCGAATTGGTGATAAGGATATTCAAAAAGGTCTGCAGATGGGTGAAGCCCTTGGCTCCGTACGCTACACAACCGCCCGCATACATTACGATGAAGAGTCCGATGGTGATAAGGAGCAGGACGGTATTTGAATTCATTGAACTAAATTTTTTCATGCCTTTGCCGCCTCCTTTGTTTCCTTCAAATTGCGTTTTCTGAAGAATGCTTTAAGGGGTGCCGACTGGATCGCCACGATTATAACGACGATTATAGCCTTGTAAACAGGAGCCTGGTCGGTTGAAACACCCAGAGCATAAAGGGTGGTGGTGATGGCCTGAATGGTGTACGCACCGATAATGGATCCGGCAAGATTAAACTTACCTCCGCCGAGGGAATTTCCGCCCAGCGCAACCGCGAGGATCGCGTCCATTTCATAATACAAGCCGATATTATTGGAGTCTGCGGAGGTGATACGGGAAGAGTTCACAAGGCCCGCTACTCCCGCAAAGAATCCGCAGATAACGTATGTAAGGAAGATTATCTTCTTTGAATTCAGTCCGGCGATCCTGCTGGCCTTCGGATTGATACCAACGGATTGAATATACATTCCGAGGGAAGTGTTTTTAAGAACCAGTGCCACTACCGCAATACATATAGCAGCAATGATGATTGGAGTGGGGACAATTCCCGTAAATGCACCGAAGGCTCCGAATGCGCTGTTACGAACATAAACTATCAGGTTGTTGCAAAGAAGAAGTCCTATGGCTCTTGCTGCGGAAAAGAGGATCAGGGTAGCGACCATCGGCTGTATGCCGAAGTAGGCAACCAGTGTTCCGTTAAAGGCTCCGCAGAGGGTTCCCATCGCAAAGGCTGCAAGAACACCGACGATAAGCGGAACAGCAAGCTCCGACGTATTTGCCACACCGTACCCCGCAAGGAGCATACAACAGAAGCTCGCTGAAAGGCTCATTACCGAGCCTACGGAAATATCCGTTCCTGCCGATGAAGAAACCACCAGGGTCATACCAAGGGCAAGGATCGCGACCTCGCTTCCGCGGTTAAGAATATCGATGATACGTCCGTAAAGGATGGTCCCGCTGGATGTGGTCTGATTTAGGGTTATTGTAAAGAATGAAAGGGGGTTTGCCCCTATTGCCGCGTCATGGAGAATATTTACCGCCATAACGAGGAATAATGCCACTACCGGTAAAAGCAGAGGCCAGGATTTTATCTTTTTTATAAGTATTGCATCTTTTGAGCTCAATTCTCCTCACCTCCTCCGGCTATCGCATGCATTACTCTCTGTTCGGTGATGTCTCCGCCAACCTCGCCGACCTTTTCCCCGTCTCTCATGATTACCATACGGTTGCAGGTACGTACCATCTCCATGATCTCGGAGGAAATGAAGACTATGCTCTTTCCCTGCTCGGCAAGCTCGAGGATAAGCTTCTGTATCTCCGTCTTCGTACCTATATCGATACCCCTCGTGGGCTCGTCAAGTATTAGAAAATCGGGATTCGTGGCAAGCCAGCGTGCAAGGATGACCTTCTGCTGGTTTCCGCCGGAAAGCTGCTTTACAAGAGTTTCCGGTGACGGGGTCTTTATGGAAAGAAGGTCTATATACCTGTCTGCGATCTCGTTCTGCTTCTGTGTCGAAAGCCTCTTAAAGGTTCCGGTCTTTGCCTGCAGTGCAAGGATAATATTCTCACGGACTGTCAGGTCTTCTATTATACCCTCGGCCTTTCTGTCGTCGGGAAGCATACCCATACCGAGGTTCATGGCATCTATGGGCTGATGTATCTGAACCTCTTCACCCTTGACCTTAAGGGTTCCGACATTTGCCCTGTCGGCGCCGTAGATCGAACGCGCAAGCTCACTCCGGCCTGAACCCAGAAGTCCGCCTATACCGATAACCTCTCCCTTATGAATATCGAGGTCGAAGGGCTTGACCGTGCCGAGGTGCGCAAGTCCCCGAGCCGAGATCTCCAGAGGTTCATGTGACAGATCCTTGGATTCTCCCTTTATGGATGCGAGATCATCCAGATCCTTACCCATCATAGCCGCAACAAGCTTGACTCTCGGAAGCTCGGCGATGGGATACTCTCCCACCAGCGTACCGTTCCTAAGAACCGTTATCCTGTCACAGACCGCATAGACCTGCTCCAGGAAGTGTGTTACGAAAATAATGCCAACGCCCTTATCCTTCAGCATCCTCATGAGCTTGAAGAGCTTCTCAACCTCCTCGTCGTCAAGTGAAGAGGTGGGCTCATCCAGGATAAGAACCTTGCAGTCCATATCTACAGCCCTTGCTATAGCAACCATCTGCTGTATTGCAAGGGAATAATTTTCCAGATTCTGTGTTACATCTACGCTGATCCCAAGATCATCCATTATCTTCTGGGATCTCTTATTATAAGAATTGCGGTCAACCGTCCGGATGGCGGTCAGGGGCTCACGTCCGATAAACAGATTCTCCGCAACCGAAAGGTTCGGACAGAGATTAACCTCCTGATACACCGTGGAAATACCTACATTCTGGGCATCCCTGGTGGAATGGTTCTTCACCGGTCCGTCAACACCGTCTATATGTATCTCTCCTGTTTCAAAATCATTGATACCGGTAAGGCACTTAATAAGCGTGGATTTACCGGCGCCGTTCTCTCCCATCAGGGCATGGATCTCGCCTTTTCTGAGAGTAAAATCAACATTTTCAAGCGCTTTGACCCCCGGAAAGGTCATGCTTATGCCGCGGGCTGTCAATACAACATTGTTTTCCATCGTTTGTATATGCCGATCCTTCCTTTAGTAAATCTGATAAAGGGGAGCCCTGAAAGGTCCTGGGCTCCCCTGGTTTTAAGAATTGCTAATTAATACTGAGCTTCGATAACCTCATCCGTTACCTCAACCATAGTCTGATCCTTGCCGTCTACTGCGAAAGGAACGATCTGGTCGGGAAGAGCATACCAGTTATCGGGAACGAGGATCTGAGCCTCAGGTGTTCCGCCTGACTGAAGGGTCTGGATAACTCCCTCAACCGTAGGAGCTGCAAGAGGGTTACACTCGAAGTCTGCTGTGATCTTGCCTGCCTGAACCTCCTTAAGACCTGCGGTACAAGCATCATAAGAGATAAGGATAACATCGTTGCCGGGGCCATACTTAACGCCTGCGTTGTCCATAGCTGTCATAGCACCGAATGCTTCGTTATCGTTCTCACAAACAACTACGTTGAACTTGCCTTCATAAGACTTGCAGTATGATTCCATAACCTGCTGTCCGCCTTCTTCCGTGAAGTCACCGGTCTGCTTGTCAAGGATAGTCCAGCCTTCTCTGTCAGCGATCTCTGAGAAACCGTCTGTACGTCCGATCTGAGCTGAAGAACCTGTAGAACCAGCGATTGTTAAGTAGTTAATTTCAGAAATGCCTTTTGATTCAGCATAAGCTTTTAACC
>JAFTEC010000061.1 GCA_017453865.1 Lachnospiraceae bacterium | reverse complement strand
TGACTTTGGGCGTCAAACAACACGAGCAAGTAGCAATTTACGTAGTAAATTAGCGGATTGCGAGTGTTGTAGAATTGCGAGAGTTGCTGAAAGCAACGGAGCAATTCGTTGTATCAAAACAGTGATTCAGTACTTTTGGCGTCCGAATCATAGTATCTGAAAGGCTACTATCAACAATATCAAGAGTTCAGGGAGGAAAGAGATTTATGAGATTAAGAAGCAAAAAAATTTTGTCGCTGCTCCTTGCAGCGTCTCTCGTACTGTCTTTTAATTCAGCTGTCCTTGCAGAGGAAATAAAGGATTCGGAGGCAGAGGCTTTAAGCGTGGAGGATGAGACCGGTGAAGCAGGGCTTATGTCGTCTGTTTCCGATGGATGGCTGTTTACCGAAAAATGGGAGGCTTCCACGAACGATCCCAGCGCGAACAGGATTATGAGCGGCAGCATCACCCTTACTCCGGGAACGGCTGAAACCCGGGTTTCGGAAAACGGAACCACGGCAGTAAAGGAGATCAACAGGGCAATAATAGAGAATATGGAGTTCAGTGTAAGCGGTGATACCTATTATGCAAAGGACAGCCGTCTTTACAAAAAGTCGGACGACTCGGTTGTTTCAAAGAAATTTACCTATAACAGCGTCAATATCAGCCTTAACGGAATAAGGATGGCAGGAGCCGATCTCAAGGATGCAAAGGCTGTTGAGTATACAGACGACAGGAAGAATGTGGTTAAGGATACAAAAGGGAACCAGCTTATAAATTATTCCGTGACGATAAATGATAAGGACCTTCTTCTCTATCTGAAGGAATGTAATACCGTTACGGGTGACATATTCCTGAAAACCTACTACAGCGGAAGTGTTTCGGAGGAGAGGGTAACCTTCGGGGACGGAGATCTCGCGGTTTTGATAAGATATGACGCCGCAGTCGAGTACAGAGGCAAAAATGTAACACCCACAAGCCATTTCATTGCTTCGGACAATGATTCCGTATCCGGTGATGTCGACGGAGCCGTAGGTGTTTCCGCAAGGCTTGAAAAGAAGGTCAGCGGTAACTGGGTTCCCATGGACGGGAAGAGGAGCGACAGCTATTACTGGAAGGATACCACGGGTATAACCATAAAGAAGCCCAAGATCTATAACGGAAAGAAGGTAGGGGCATATTACGAATCAGGCGGACCCTATTTCACGATAAAGGTTTCCTACAAGAAAAATCAGATGCCGAATGACCTTCTTACCCAGGAGCAGAAGGCGGCCTTAAAGAGTGCCATGAGCAGTGCGAGGTTCACCTTTACGATAGAGCCCAGAAAACTCAGCACGGATATGGTGACCTACAATAAATACGAGACCGGCAAGTATTATGTGAAAAAGTTTACCTACAATTCGGCAAAGAATATCCTTAAAGGTAATCTGCAGTTCAGGAAATTAAAGGGTAAGAAGTCCACTCTCAATGTAAGGAAGGCACAGAAGGTGGGTAAGAAGCTTTTGATAGTTTCGAAGTCCGCATATGATTCAAGGCACAACAAAAAGACGGATGCATATTTCGAATATGATTCCAATACAAAGGAAGTGACCCTTACGGGTATTAACGGATACTACGGCACGGCAGTGATCGACGGGGATCATGTTAGCGTCAAGTAAGAGACCGGGATCAGACGAGCGGGTTTACCCAAGTTAAACAGGCGACGGTTCTGAACGGTTACGGACAGGCGTGTACACAAAAAAGGCCAAGGAAGTAAAACTTTCATGGTCTTTTTTTGTTGAAATTAACAAATAACTATGATATTATAAATAACGCATGTGAAAAAAATAACAATCACATTAATCAAATTCAAGGAGGCATTTTATGGCACAGAAGATTGTATTGGCAGGTGCTGTCAGAACAGCTATAGGAAAGATGGGCGGAGCCCTTTCGAATACTCCCGTAGCTGATCTGGGAACAATAGTTATCAAGGAAGCTCTGAACAGGGCAGGCGTAAAGCCCGATCAGGTTGACGAGGTCCTTATGGGCTGCGTTATCCAGGCTGCACAGGGACAGAACGTGGCGCGTCAGTCTGCTATCAATGCAGGCATTCCCAACGAGGTTCCCGCTGTAACCATTAACGTAGTCTGCGGTTCCGGACTTAACTGCGTAAATATGGCAGCTGATCTTATCAAGGCAGGAGAGGCTGACATAGTTGTGGCAGGCGGTATGGAGAATATGTCCATGGCTCCCTACGCTTTGACAAAGGCACGTTTCGGATACCGTATGAACAATGCGACCATCGTTGATACAATGGTTAATGATGCTCTTACAGATGCCTTTAATCATTATCATATGATGATAACAGCCGAGAATATCTGCGACGAGTGGAAGCTGACCCGTGAGGAGCTTGACGAGTTCTCCGCAAACAGCCAGCAGAAGTGCGAGAAGGCTGTGAATTCCGGCAGATTCGATGACGAGATAGTTCCGGTTCCCGTTAAGGTAAAGAAGGAAATGGTTGACTTCAAGAAGGACGAGGGTCCCCGTCCCGGAACCACCAAGGAAACCCTTGCAGGCTTAAAGTGCTGCTCAGGTAAGGACGGCGGTATGGTTACCGCAGGAAATGCTTCCGGTATCAATGACGGCGCTGCTGCCATCGTTGTTATGAGCGAAGAGAAGGCTAAGGAGCTCGGAGTTAAGCCTATGGCAACCTGGATCGGCGGAGCTCTTGCAGGCGTAAGGCCCGAGGTTATGGGTATCGGTCCCGTGGCTGCTACAAAGAAGGTTCTTGCGAAGACCGGCTTAAAGATCGAGGATATGGACCTTATCGAGGCTAACGAGGCCTTTGCCGCACAGTCTGTTGCAGTTGCAAAGGAGCTTAAGTTTGATATGAGCAAGGTCAATGTTAACGGCGGAGCCATTGCACTCGGACACCCCGTTGGAGCATCAGGCTGCCGTATCCTTGTAACCCTTCTCCACGAGATGCAGAAGAGGGATGACGCAAAGAAGGGTCTTGCTACCCTCTGTATCGGCGGAGGAATGGGCTGCGCTACAATTGTAGAAAAGTATTGATATGAATGACAGTCGGGCTTTAAGCCCGGCTGTTAATTGCAGTAGTCCGTTTTTGAACTGCTGCACGCGACGCCCTTTTTTGCGAAGCAGATTTAAATTCGGGCGGCGTGTCTTGAATATTTTATTAAAGGAGGATTAGAAATTGGGATTTGTTGATTATGAAGTAAAGGGCAACATCGCCATCATCACCATCAACAGGGAAAAGGCTCTTAACGCCCTTAATTCCGAGGTTCTTGATGACCTTGAAAAGGTTTTTGACGGTGTGGACGTGAACGAGGTACGCTGCCTTATCCTTACGGGTGCAGGGGAGAAATCCTTTGTGGCAGGAGCCGACATAGGCGAGATGAGCACCCTTACCAAGGCTGAGGGCGAGGCCTTCGGAAAGAAGGGAAATGATGTCTTCAGAAAGATCGAGACCTTCCCCATCCCTGTTATCGCAGCTGTCAACGGCTTTGCACTCGGCGGAGGCTGTGAGATCAGCTTAAGCTGTGACTTCCGTATCTGCTCCGAAAACGCAATGTTCGGACAGCCCGAGGTAGGCCTCGGTATCACACCGGGCTTCGGCGGAACACAGAGGCTTGCCCGTACAGTAGGTGTCGGCATGGCAAAGCAGCTTATCTATACCGCAAGGAATATCGACGCGAATGAAGCACTGAGGATAGGCCTTGTAAACCAGGTTGTTCCCCAGGCTGACCTTATGGCAACGGCTGAGAAGCTTGCGTCCACCATCGCGGGAAATGCTCCCATAGCGGTAAGAGCCTGCAAGAAGGCAATAAACGACGGGCTTCAGACAAACATCGATGACGCTATTGTTATCGAGGAGAAGCTCTTCGGTTCCTGCTTCGAGTCCTATGACCAGAAGGAGGGTATGGCAAACTTCTTAAGGAAGAAGGATGACCCTGCGAAGGTTAAGCACGTAGCATTTAAGAATGAATAGGTCCGGTATATGCATCAGGCATATACCGGACCGTATATGGCAACTCCCGAAGGGAGTTGTCCATAAGGATCAAAATGCGGTAATCTTCTACCGCATTTTGACCACAATATTAAGGAGGTAATAATAATGAAGGTAGCAGTTATAGGCGCAGGAACAATGGGCAGCGGAATTGCCCAGGCTTTTGCAGTAAATGATGAGGTGGAGAAGGTTTATCTCTGCGACATCAAGCAGGAATTCGCTGATGGCGGAAAGAGCAAGATCGAGAAGAATTTAGGCAAGCTCGTAAAGAAAGAGAAGATGACTCAGGACGCAGCTGACAAGGTTATGGCTAAGATCTCCGCAGGTCTTAACGATCAGGCAACCGATCCCGATCTCGTTGTTGAGGCAGCTCTTGAGGTTATGGACATCAAGAAGCAGACCTTCAAGGATCTTCAGGAAAATATCGTAAAGAATCCCGACTGCATCTATGCTTCAAATACATCCTCACTTTCAATAACAGAGATAGGCGCAGGCCTTCCGAAGCCCATTATCGGAATGCACTTCTTTAACCCCGCTCCCGTTATGAAGCTTATCGAGGTTATAAACGGCGCAAATACTCCCAAGGATGTAACCGACAAGGTAGTGGAGATCTCGAAGAAGCTTGGGAAGACTCCCGTTCAGGTTGCAGAGGCTCCGGGCTTTGTTGTTAACAGGATCCTCATCCCTATGATCAACGAGGGAATCTGCATCTACAATGAAGGTATCGCGGATATCGAGGGTATCGACAGCGCAATGAAGCTTGGCTGCAATCATCCCATGGGACCCCTTGAGCTCGGTGATCTGGTTGGACTGGATGTCTGCCTCGCGATCATGGACGTTCTCTATAATGAGACCGGTGACAGCAAGTACAGGGCATGCACACTTCTCCGCAAGATGGTACGCGGAAAGAAGCTTGGACAGAAGACAGGCATCGGCTTCTACAAGTATAATGAAGACCGCACAAAGACGCCTGTTGACAAGCTTTGAGCATATATTGATCTATGATAATGTCTCCTGCGGATGTAGAGGCCGCAGGAGATAAAGATATGATGAAGAATCCACGGTTCAATAAGGAGACCGCCGGAAGAAGTCATACATTTATTATAAGGAGGAAACAAATGGATTTTTCTTTAGGTAAGGAACATGTTCTGGCGAGACAGCTTTTTAAGGAATTCGCCGAGAAAGAGGTAAAGCCTCTTGCCATCGAGGTTGATGAGAAGCACGAATTTCCGAGGGAAACCGTGACAAAGATGCAGAAGTACGGCTTTATGGGAATCCCCATTCCCAAGGAGTACGGCGGACAGGGCTGCGACCCTCTTACATACGTTATGTGTGTTGAAGAGCTTTCAAAGGTCTGCGCGACCACCGGTGTTATCGTATCCGCTCATACCTCACTCTGCTGCGATCCCATTATGACATACGGAACGGAAGAGCAGAAGCAGAAATACCTTGTTCCCCTGTCCAAGGGAGAGCTCCTGGGAGCTTTCGCACTGACTGAGCCCGGCGCAGGAACCGATGCCCAGGGAGTGCAGACCAAGGCTGAACTCACAGAGG
>JAFTEC010000060.1 GCA_017453865.1 Lachnospiraceae bacterium | reverse complement strand
CTGGCAGGTCTTGCAGTTGGCTTCTGGTCAAGCAAGGAAGACGTTATCAAGAACTGGGCTATCGACAAGGAGTTCAAACCCGATATGACAGCAGAAGCCCGTGATGAGAAGCTCAAGGGCTGGAAGAAGGCTGTTAAAACAACCCTCGGATGGGCTAAGTAATTTAATAATCAATTATGAACCTTTCGCGCTCCGCCGGGGTGCCTGATGTCCCCGGCGGGTGCGGAATAATAAAATTTTAAATTAAAGGAGGTTTTAGTTTATGCAGGCTTATATTGCTGAATTTGTAGGAACCGCTCTTCTGGTTCTCCTCGGTGACGGTGTATGCTGTAACGTTAATCTTGAAAAGTCAGGATTTAAGGGCGGCGGAGCTGTTTACATCCTTATTGGATGGGGTATGGCAGTTATGGTTCCGGCATTCACATTCGGAGCAATGTCGGGTGCTCACTTCAATCCCGCAGTTACAATCGGACAGGCTATCCTTGGAAACATGGCTTGGTCAACAGTTGGCGGATACATCGTTGCGCAGATGCTCGGTGGTTTCGTAGGCGCAGCTATCCTTATGGTTCTCTTTGCAGATCACATTAAGGCTACTCCCGACGACGCTACAGTACGTGGCTGCTTCTGCACAGGACCTTCCATCCCCAATGTTGGACTTAACTTCCTGTCAGAGTTCGTAGCAACATTCGTTCTCGTATTCACCCTTCAGGGAATTCCTGACAACGGACCCGCAGCAGGTGTTACATTCATCCTTGTTTACGGCGTAATCGTTGCCTGCGGTGCTTCCTTCGGTGGACTTACCGGATACGCAATGAATGCAGCAAGAGATTCAGCTCCTCGTTTTGCTTATCAGCTTCTCGGACCCAACAAGGGCAGCAAGGATCCCAACTGGGGTTATGGCTGGATCCCCCTTATCGCTCCCATCTGCGGCGGCGTGGTAGCATCTTTCGTACACATGGCTATCTGGGGCATGGCATAAGATTTACTGAACAGAATATTTTGTTCGCTAAAGACTAGGAGAAACGGCGACGGAAGCATCAGGCTCCGTCGCCATTTGTTTAAAATCAATATTTATAAAGAAAGGAAAAAACAAGACCTACGATGTTATCATTATCGGGGCAGGTGTCAGCGGCAGTGCAACTGCGCGTGAGCTCTCAAAGTACGAGCTCAACGTATGCGTGCTTGAGAAAGGCGAAGATGTCTGCTCCGGAACAAGTAAGGCAAACAGCGCCATAGTGCATGCAGGTTTCGACGCAGCCGAAGGCTCTCTCATGGCAAAACTGAACGTAGAGGGAAATGAGATGATGGGCCAGCTTGCCGAAGACCTGGACATTCCCTTCGACAGGAACGGATCCCTTGTAGTCTGCATCCATGAGGAGGAGAAGGGCGGACTCAAGGAACTCTATGACAGAGGTATCGCAAACGGAGTTAAGGATTTAAGGCTTCTTGACAAGGAAGAACTCCACAAGATGGAGCCGAACCTTGCGGACGCAGCATGTGCAGCTCTTTATGCTCCTACCGGCGGCATCATCTGCCCCTTCATGCTGAATATTGCCATGGCCGAGAATGCAGCGGTAAACGGTGTTGACTTCTTCTTCAATACAGAAGCCGAGACCCTTAACCGTGACGAGGAGGGCATCTGGCATATCCGCACCAATAACGGTGAATATAAGACAAAGTACGTGATCAATGCTGCCGGAATCTATTCCGACGTATTCCATAACATGGTAGCTGACAAGAAGATCCACATCACGCCGAGACGCGGTGACTACTGCCTTCTCGACAAGGAAATGGGATCCTTCGTAAAGCACACCATATTCCCCCAGCCTACTAAACTCGGAAAGGGCGTGCTGGTATCCCCTACCATCCACGGAAACCTTATAGTAGGACCTACCGCTATCGATATAGAGGATAAAGAAGCTACGGCTACTACCGCAGCGGGCATCAACGACCTTATTGAAAAGGCCGGAATGCATGTTAATAACCTGCCTGTAGGGCGTAAGGTTATCACAAGCTTTGCCGGTCTCCGTGCCCACGAAGACAATCATGAATTCGTTATCGGCGAAGTTAAGGAAGCTCCCGGCTTCATCGACTGTGCCGGCATAGAGTCTCCCGGACTTACTTCCAGCCCTGCCATCGGAAAGATGGTTGCCGGTATAGTATGTGACCTCGCTAAGCCCGCTAAGAAGGCTAACTGGAACGGAAAGAGAAAGGGCATCCTGAATCCTTCCAATATGTCAGTTGAGGAGAGAAACGAACTCATCAAGAAAGAGCCCGCTTACGGCCAGATAATCTGCCGTTGCGAGTCTATTTCCGAAGGCGAGATCCTTGACGCCATCAGGAGACCTCTTGGCGCACGTTCACTTGACGGAGTCAAGAGACGTACCAGAGCCGGGATGGGAAGATGCCAGGCAGGCTTCTGCTCACCCAGGGTTATGGAGATCATCAACCGTGAGCTCGGTATACCCTTTGAGAAGATCACGAAGAGCGGCGGTAAGTCTGTAATTGCCCCTGAGCGGTCAAAAGGCGTGAAAGGAGGAGAAGCATAATGCTGAAATATGATATTGTTATCGTAGGCGGAGGTCCTGCGGGTCTTGCGGCAGCAGTTGCAGCAAGGGAAGCCGGGACACAGTCAATCCTCATCCTTGAGCGTGACCATGAGCTGGGCGGCATCTTAAATCAGTGCATCCACAACGGTTTCGGTCTTCACACCTTTAAAGAGGAGCTGACAGGCCCCGAGTACGCATACCGCTTCATGAAGCAGGTATTTGATGAAAAGATAGAGTACAAGCTGAATACCATGGTT
>JAFTEC010000059.1 GCA_017453865.1 Lachnospiraceae bacterium | reverse complement strand
CCACGAATAACAGAGTGGCCAAGGCCGGGGACTGTTAGTCTGAGGCTCTGCCTCTGTACCCAGTGTTAAAACTAAAGAAAGGAAAAATGAATTGATTTCCTAAAAAAGTACTTGACAGGAGGTCACTTCATAACAGGTAGGTCTTACGGATAACAGAAAAATCAACGGAAGATTGCGGATATTCGGTAATCTCGCCCTCATCGGGCAGTTCGGTCTTTCGCTTATGATGCCTGTTATTCTGTGCGTCCTGGGGTGTTATCTTCTGGTTTCCCACAATATCACAGGTACTTGGGTCTTTATCCCCGGTTTTATCCTGGGATTGGGTGCTTCCTTTATGACTGCTTACAAGTTTTATCTTTATGTCAGTAAAACCGAGGGGAAGCTGAGCGACAAAAAGGTCCGCAGAAAAGGCGTATATTTTAACCGCCATATCTGAAAGGTTATGTATTTATTATGAAATTACAGGAGGCAGTCAAAAAGGAGACTATATTTATCTCCTGCGGCTGCGTGATAGCCACAGTAATTTGTCTGCTTCTGTTTTTTGTACTGAACAGATTTTTTCCGGAACAGATACCCTTCGGAATGAAGGTGATCATAAGCGGAGTCATAGGCTGCGCGGTAGCTGTCCTGAATTTTTTCTGGATGGCTGTAACGGTGCAGAAGGTTACGTCCATTGAGGATGAAGGCCGTGCAAGGAGTGTAATGGCCCTTAGCTACAGGAACCGTATGCTCCTGCAGCTCCTGTGGGCGGTTCTTAGCTTCGCGCTTCCCGTATTTAACGGGGCAATGGGGATCATCCCGCTTTTCGTACCCAGCGTTCTCATCAAATGCCGGGGCATATTCCAGAGAAAGGAAGGCATGAAAACTAAATGAATGTAGAGATCAACGGTGCAAAAATCTTTGCCCGTATACCCACCGGGATTCCCGTTCTCGGCGACTTTACCATCAATGAGACCCTGGTGGTGAGCTGGATCGTGATGATCATCATCACAGGACTCTGTATTTTCCTTACCAGAAATATGAAGGTTGAGGGGATCTCCAAAAAACAGGCCATTGCCGAGATGCTGGTGGAGACCGCCAATAATTTCGTCCGCAACAATACGGGCACCAACAAATTCGATAAGCTTATCCCCTTTGTGGCTGCCCTCTTTACAACCAGTGTTATCTCAAATCTTATCAGCCTTGTGGGGCTCCGCAGTCCCACGGCGGATCTTTCGACCGAAGCCGCCTGGGCTGTTGTGGTCTTCATAATGATCACCAGCGCAAAGATAAAGGCCGGCGGCGTTCTCGGCTATATGAAGGGCTTTACCGAGCCCATACCGGTGATGACTCCCTTCAATATCCTTTCGGAGCTCGCCACCCCCGTAAGTATGGCCTGCCGTCATTTCGGCAACATCCTTTCCGGTATCGTTATCAACGGTCTTATTTATGCGAGCCTTGCAGTGGCGACTTCCGCAATACTGATAAACGTGAATGCCACTCTGGCGGCCATCCCCTTCCTGGATGTGGGTATTCCCGCCATACTGTCGATCTATTTCGACTGGTTCACGGGAGTTATGCAGGCGTTTATCTTCTCGATGCTGACGATCATGTACATCGCGAATGCCGCGGAGGGGTAAGGAATCAGCAAAGGTTCTCATACATTGAAAATAAAAATCACATTTCATAATAAGGAGGAAAACAATAATGGGTGATTTTCAGTTATTAGCAAGAGGTATTGCACTTGCCGGCTGCGGCATAGGTGCAGGAGCCGCTCTTATCGCGGGTATCGGACCCGGTATAGGAGAAGGTAACGCAGTTTCAAAGGCGCTTGAAGCCATCGGACGTCAGCCCGAATGTAAGGGTGATGTAACGAGCACCATGCTTCTCGGCTGCGCCATTGCAGAGACCACAGGTATTTATGGTTTCGTTACCGGTCTGCTTCTTATCTTCGTTGCACCCGGAATGTTCATGGGTTATCTTCAGTAAGGAAAGAAAGTGAGAATCTATGGAAACACAGCCTTTAGTAACGATCATACCCTGGACGTTTATTGCACAGATCCTTAACCTGTTCATCCAGATGTATCTTATAAAGCGCTTCCTCTTCAAGCCGGTGAATGAGATCCTTGCAAAGAGACAGGCTCTCACCGATAAGGAGATAACTGACGCAAGGGAAGCAAAGGCTGACGCCGACAAGATACGGGCGGAATATGAAGGCCAGATGGCCGATGCCAAAGCCGAGGCGAGCAAGATAATCGCCGAAGCCAAGAAGGATGCACAGCACCAGGCTGACAAGCTGATAACGGAGGCCGAGACTGCAGCCCACGATATAAAGGTGAAGGCTGAAGCCGACATTGAACAGGAAAAGAAGAAGGCGATCAACGAGGCCAAGGATCAGATCGGCGGACTTGCCATGGATATCGCAGGCAAGGTCGTTGAGAAAGAGATCCGGGAAGAGGATCACAGAAAGCTTATTGATGATTTCATAAGCAAAGTCGGGGAGGCATCATGACAAAAGCCGGAGAAATATACGGAAAAAGCCTCTATGATCTCTCCCGCAGCGAAAACCTCACGGATCGCATTCTCCCGGAGATGGAGACCGTAAAAGGTATATTCAGTGAAAACCCTGATTATGTCAGGCTTTTATCCGAACCCTCCATCCCGAAAAAGGAGCGTCTTGGTTTATTGGATGAAGCCTTTACGGACAGCATCCACACCTATCTTCTGAACTTCATAAAAATCCTTACAGAAAAGGGGCTCCTTCGGGAGTTTTCCGCCTGCTTCAGGACCTTCCGCAAGCTCTACAATGACGAGCACGGTATCAGTGATGCAGTAGTCGTGAGCCCCAACGGACTGAGCGCGGATGAACGCACGAAGCTTACCGAAAAACTTCAGAAGATCACAGGTAAGAAGATCATCCTTTCAGAGAAAAAGGATCCTGCGGTACTTGGCGGCATAAAGGTACTTGTGGACGACAAGCTTTATGACGGTACGGTACAGGGACGCTTAAATGAGCTTAAACGCAGGGTAGACGAGACAGTCATATAGGAGAAGACTAGTAATGGAATTAAAACCGGAAAAGATATCCGAGGTCATCAGAAGCCAGATAAAGAATTATCAGAGCGCCATTATCCAGAATGAGACCGGATCGGTTCTGACCGTTGGAGACGGTATCGCCCGTGTCAGCGGCCTGCAGAGCTGTATGTCGGGAGAGCTTCTGGAATTTGAGAACGGCACCTTCGGAATGGCTCAGAACCTCGAGGAAACAGTTGTTTCAGCAGTTTTATTCGGTGAAGACACCGGAATAAATGAAGGTCAGACCGTTAAACGCACGGGCAGAGTCGTTTCCGTTCCCGTGGGCGAGGGTATGATCGGACGTGTTGTAAATGCTATCGGACAGCCCATAGACGGTGCAGGACCCATAGAATCCAGCGAGTACCGTCCCGTGGAGTCACCGGCTCCCGGAATCATTGACAGACAGCCCGTTAAGGAGCCCCTTCAGACAGGTATCAAGGCTATCGACTCCATGATCCCCATCGGAAGAGGACAGCGTGAGCTTATTATCGGTGACCGTCAGACAGGAAAGACCAGTATCGCAATGGATACAATCCTGAATCAGAAGGGTCAGGACGTTATCTGTATTTATGTTGCCATCGGTCAGAAGAGATCTACGGTAACAAGCCTTGCCGCAGATCTGAAGGCAGGCGGGGCCATGGATTACACCATCATCGTGGCGGCTACGGCTTCGGAGCCCAGCCCGCTGCAGTACATAGCTCCCTATTCAGGCTGCGCCATGGGCGAATACTTTATGAATAAGGGTAAGCACGTACTCATCATCTATGATGATCTTTCAAAGCATGCGGTTGCCTACAGGGCACTGTCGCTCCTTATCCGCAGACCCCCCGGCCGTGAGGCATATCCGGGAGATGTCTTCTATCTGCATTCCAGACTTCTTGAGCGTGCGGCAAAGCTTTCGGATGAAAAGGGAGGCGGTTCCCTTACGGCACTGCCCGTTATCGAGACCCAGGCAGGCGACGTTTCTGCCTACATCCCTACAAACGTTATCTCAATAACGGATGGACAGATATTCCTGGAGACGGAGCTTTTCCACTCAGGCATCATGCCTGCGGTTAACCCGGGTATCTCGGTTTCCCGTGTGGGTGGTAATGCGCAGATAAAGGCCATGAAGAAGGTTGCCGGAACCCTGAAGCTGGTTTATTCCCAGTACAGGGAGCTGCAGAGCTTCGCCCAGTTCGGTTCCGACCTTGATGAGGACACCAAGTCCCGTCTTGCGCAGGGTGAACGTATAGTGGAAGTCCTGAAGCAGGACAAGAGCCAGCCTGTAAGTGTTGAGAAGCAGGTTGCCATCCTTTATGCGGTCATAAACAATATCCTTATGGATGTAAATGTTGCCGATATCAAGGAATACGAGGCAGGACTCTTTGAATATCTGGACAGCGATGCCGACGGAAAGGCTGCAATGTCCGCTATCAGAGAGACCGGCAAGCTGGAAGGCGAGGCCGAGGAGAAGCTTAAGTCTGCCCTCGATACCTACACAGCAGATTTCATCAAAAAGAAAACGGCTTAAAGGAGGAACTACATGGCTGCAAATATGAAAGCTGTGAAGCTCCGGATCAAGAGCGTGGAAACCACGATGCAGACCACAAAGGCCATGCAGCTGGTGGCAGCTTCAAAGCTCAGAAAAGCCAAAGAAAAAGCGGATGCCAGTAAGCCTTACCTGAAAACCCTTAAGGATACGCTTACGGACATAGCCCACGGAAATCTGGATTTTGGATCTCCCTACACAAAGCCCGGTACCAATGATAAATGGCTTTATATTGTTATAGCCGGAGACCGGGGAATGGCCGGAGGATACAATTCAAACCTCTTTAAGTTTATGGAGAGTGAGACGAAGGGAAGAGATATCACCGTTCTCCCCATAGGCAAGAAGTCCGTGGAATACTTTAAGCATCACAATGTCCCTATTTATACCGAGGCCTACGCCGAGGTCGCGCGTGTCGGCATCAACGACTGTTTCGAGCTCGGACGGCTGATATGCAGGGCATACCGCAACGATGAATTTGGACATATCTTCCTTTGCTACACGAACTTTATTTCCATGCTTTCCCAGGTGCCGGAGGCCAGCTCCATGCTTCCTCTTTCGGATTTCATCGAGACCGACGACACCAGAGAATATACAAAGCCCAGAGAGCTTATCCTCTATGAGCCTGACAGCGAGACTGTTTTTAATGAGATAGTCCCCGAGTATCTGGCAGGGCTTCTCTATTCAGGGATCAATGTTTCCGTTGCCAGTGAGCTGGCTGCCAGACGGACCGCAATGGAAGCTGCTACAGACAACGCCGAGGAATTGATCGAAAAGCTGAATCTCTTCTATAACCGCGCCCGTCAGGCAGGTATCACCCAGGAGATCACGGAGATCGTTGCCGGCGCGGAAGAGCTATGATCTGACAAGTAACATATCAAAAGGAGTTATCATGAGTGAAAAACACATTGGAAAGGTAATACAGATAACCGGACCCGTTCTGGATATCCGTTTCCTTGAGGGAGAGCTTCCCGACCTGAAAAATGCCATAGAGATAGAGGCTGACGGCCGGAAGGTTGTGGCAGAGGTTGCCCAGCAGGTAGGTGATGATGTGGTTCGCTGTATTGCCATCAGTTCTACAGACGGACTGGTCCGCGGCACTGACGCTGTGGATACGGGCGGTCCCATTACCGTTCCCGTGGGAGAGGAATGTCTCGGACGTGTATTCAACCTTCTTGGAGAGCCGGTTGATAATAAGCCCGCCCCTGAAGCAAAGGAGCGCTGGGCTATTCACCGTCCCGCACCCAGCTTCGAGGATCAGGTGCCTGCCACTGAGATCTTTGAGACAGGCATAAAGGTTGTTGACCTTATCTGTCCTTACGCTAAGGGCGGAAAGATCGGACTCTTCGGCGGTGCCGGTGTTGGAAAGACAGTCCTTATAATGGAGCTTATAAATAACGTTGCAAAGGCTCACGGCGGAATCTCGGTATTTACCGGTGTCGGAGAGCGTACCCGTGAAGGAAACGACCTTTACGGAGAAATGACCGAAAGCGGCGTTCTGGATAAGACCGCGCTGGTGTACGGTCAGATGAACGAGCCCCCCGGAGCCAGAATGAGAGTCGGCCTGTCCGGACTTACCATGGCGGAATATTTCCGTGATGTGAAGAATCAGGACGTGCTTCTTTTCATAGACAACATCTTCAGATTTACACAGGCAGGTTCCGAGGTTTCGGCTCTTCTCGGACGTATGCCTTCAGCCGTTG
>JAFTEC010000058.1 GCA_017453865.1 Lachnospiraceae bacterium | reverse complement strand
GGCTAGTGGATTACTTTAAGGGGAATGCACTTGTACTTATAAATAAGGGAGCAACCTCCAGGGACAGGGAGGCGGATCTCTGTATCGCCGACAGTATCGGGGAGGTGCTGGGAGATATTACTGTGTCGCCCTGAGGAGCGTATTTTACGGGGCACTGACGCGCTCAGCGCGTCAATACGTGCCCGAAAAATGTCCACTGGACATTTTTCCTTCCTGAGCGGAGCGAAGGATCTTTCATCACAATATAGAAAAGAGGAATATCATAATGTCCGACAAGAAAAAAATGGTAGATGCCATAACCTCCATGGAGGAGGATTTCGCCCAGTGGTATACGGATATAGTCAAGCAGGCGGAGCTCATTGATTATTCAAGTGTCAAGGGTTGTCTGATCATCAAGCCCGCTGGATACGCGCTGTGGGAAAACATCCAGGCGGATATGGACAGACGCTTCAAGGAAACGGGAGTGGAGAACGTATATATGCCCCTCTTTATCCCTGAGAGCCTGCTTCAGAAGGAAAAGGATCATGTGGAGGGCTTTGCCCCCGAGGTCGCCTGGGTCACAATAGGAGGCGGTCAGGAGCTGGAGGAGCGGCTCTGCGTCCGTCCTACTTCGGAGACCCTCTTCTGTGATTTTTATAAAAATATAATACAGTCCTACAGGGATCTGCCCAAGGTATATAACCAGTGGTGCTCGGTAGTCCGCTGGGAAAAGACCACTAGACCCTTCCTCCGCTCCAGGGAGTTCCTGTGGCAGGAGGGTCATACCATGCACGAGACCGCAGAGGACGCGGAAGAGCGTACCGTACAAATGCTGAATGTCTATGCGGACTTCTGCAGGGAAACACTGGCGCTTCCCACCATACGCGGGAAAAAGACCGACAAGGAAAAGTTTGCGGGCGCTGTCGCAACCTACACGATAGAAGCAATGATGCATGACGGGAAGGCGCTGCAGTCCGGAACCAGCCATAATTTCGGCGATGGCTTCGCGAAGGCCTATGGAATACAGTTTACCGGCAGAGACAATAAGCTTCATACACCTTATCAGACCTCCTGGGGAGTATCTACTCGAATAATCGGCGCAATGATCATGGTACACGGGGATAATGACGGACTGGTTCTTCCTCCAAGGATCGCTCCGACCCAGGTGGTCATAATACCCATACAGCAGAGGAAGGAGGGTGTTCTGGAGGCTGCGAAAAAGCTTGCGGATGCCCTGTCTGAGCTTAAAGTAAGGGTGGATGACAGCGACAGATCCCCGGGCTTCAAGTTTGCAGAGCAGGAAATGAGAGGCTTCCCGGTACGCATAGAGATAGGGCCGAAGGATATAGAGCAGGGCAGCTGCGTCATCTGCCGCAGGGATACCAGGGAAAAATACACCGTAAAGCTTGATGAGGTTCATGACTTCGTGGTGAAGCTCTTAGACACCATCCATAACGATATGTACGAGCGGGCCGAGAAGCACCTGAAGGAAAGCATCTTTGACGCAAGGACCTATGACGAATTCAAGGACATCGCCGATAATAAGCCCGGCTTCATAAGGGCGATGTGGTGCGGCGATACCGCCTGTGAAGAGAAGATAAAGGAGGACACCACAGTTACCAGCAGATGTCTTCCCTGGGATGACACAGAGGAAATATCAGATACCTGCGTCTGCTGCGGAAAGAAGGCAAAGCACCTGGTTTACTGGGGCAAGGCATATTAATAACAGTAAAAATCGGCTGTCCATAAGAAACGCCGGTCACATTGAAAGGAGTGATAAATAATAATGAAGGTTTTAGTCATCAACTGCGGAAGCTCATCACTTAAGTACCAGCTTATCAATACGGAGGACGGTACGGTATATGCCAAGGGTCTCTGTGACAGGATCGGGATAGACGGCAGTGCCATCGAGTACAAAAAGGGCAATGCCGAAAAGACCATAGAAAAGCTCCCCCTTAAGGATCACACGGATGCTGTGGATGCTGTGATAAAGAAGCTGACCGACAAGGAGAACGGAGTTGTGGCCTCCCTTAGCGAGATAGACGCTGTGGGACACAGGGTGGTCCATGGCGGAGAAAAGTTCTCCGATTCCGTAAGGATCAGTGAGGAAGTGATCAAGGCCGTGGAGGAATGTAACGACCTTGCACCCCTTCATAATCCCGCAAATATCATCGGAATAAGGGCCTGTGAAAAGTTAATGCCGGGAGTTCCCCAGGTAGGCGTATTTGATACGGCCTTCCATCAGACAATGGAGCCGAAGGCATATCTGTACGGCATACCCTATGAGTACTATAAGAAGTACAAGATCCGCCGTTACGGTTTCCATGGGACAAGCCATGACTTTGTATCGAAGCGTACGGCAGAGATCTTAAAGAAGGACATAAAGGATCTGAAGATCATCGTATGTCATCTCGGAAACGGCGCTTCCATAAGCGCTGTAAAGAACGGCAAGTCTGTGGACACCTCCATGGGACTCACACCCCTTGAGGGACTTATCATGGGAACACGTTCCGGAGACCTGGATCCTTCAGTGATCACCTTCCTTATGCAGAAGGAAAACCTGTCTGCAGCGGAGGTACTGGATATCCTGAATAAGAAGTCCGGAGTTCTCGGTCTTTCCGACGGCTTCTCATCCGATTTCCGTGATCTTGCGGAGGCAGCGGAAAAAGGAAATAAGGAAGCGGATACTGCGCTTGAAGCCTATGCCTTGAGGGTAGCAAAGTATATCGGCGCTTACACCGCGGAAATGAACGGAGTCGATGCCATCACATTCACTGCCGGAGCAGGCGAAAATAACGGGGAAGTCCGTGAAAGAGTATGTAAGTACCTGGGATTCCTCGGAACAAGCTTCGACGCAGAAAAGAATAAGCTCAGGGGTCAGGAGTTCTTCTTAACAAAGCCGGAGGACAAGGTACAGATACTGGTGGTTCCCACGGACGAAGAGCTCTCCATAGCGAGACAGACGGTAGAGGTATTATCTAATTGACCATCACTCTTCCTGAAAAGGCAGAAAAGATAATAAGGACAATAGAGGACGCAGGCTTCGAGGCATACGCTGTCGGAGGCTGCGTCCGTGATTTCCTGCTGGGAAAAAAGCCCAACGACTGGGATATAACCACAAGCGCACTCCCTGAGGAGATAAAAAGGCTTTTCCGTAGGACGGTGGATACGGGAATAGCCCACGGAACCGTAACCGTGCTTATCGGGAAGGACGCTTTCGAGGTCACGACCTACAGGATAGACGGGAAATACAGCGATAACCGGCATCCCGACAGGGTGGAATTTACGAGAAGCCTTGAAGAGGATCTGAAGCGGCGGGACTTTACCATAAATTCCTTTGCTTTTAGTCCGCAAAAGGGCTTGATCGACCTTTTTAACGGACAGGAGGACCTGAAGAATAAGGTAATAAGGGCTGTGGGGGATCCTAAGGAGCGTTTCGGAGAGGATGCCCTCCGGATCCTGCGTGCCTTCCGCTTTTCCGCACAGCTTGATTTCTCAATAGAGGAGGAGACCCTTAGGGCTGCGGAGAAGCTAAAGGACAGCCTGCAGCTGATCTCCGCGGAGAGAATACGGGACGAGCTAACAAAGCTCCTGATATCGGAGCATCCCGAAAAGATAGAGGAGCTTTATAATAGCGGGATCACGGCCGTCATTCTGCCGGAGTTTCATAGATGTATGGAATTTCCCCAGAATAATCCCCATCATTGCTTTACGGTTGGAAGACACACGATCGAGGCCCTGAAAAGCATTAACAGAGAGACTCTAAATAAATACAGTGAAATCCTTAACGAATCCGGAGAAAGTAAAGAAGATGTGCTGCGGCTCTTAAGGTTTACAATGCTTTTTCACGATCTCGGGAAATGTGAGTGCCGTACAGTAGATGAAAAGGGAACCGATCACTTTCACGGTCATGCGGACTTAAGCGAGAGAGCGGCGGTAAATATACTGAAGCGGCTGAAATCAGACAATCATTCGATAAATATGATATCACGGCTGGTAAGGTACCATGACTACCGGCCCGACAGCAGCATAAAAAACGTGAGAAGGTCGATAAACAAAATGGGGGAGGATATCTTTCCCCTGCTTTTCCCCGTTAGATATTCGGATATAATGGCGCAGAGCAGCTATAAAATGGAGGAGAAGCTTAAAAAGGAGGAAGTACTTCTTTCATTATATAAGGAGATACTGGAAAACAGGCATTGCTTATCCTTAAAGGATCTGGCGGTTGACGGCAGCATACTTATGAAGGAAGCCGGAATGAAGAGCGGCAGGGAGCTTGGAGATATGCTTAAGTATCTCCTGGAACAGGTTCTGGAGGAGCCTTCATGGAACGAAAGGGAAATCCTTCTGGCAAAGGCCCGGGAGAGAATTTCACAAGTGAAGAAAGAGATGGAGTAAAGCTTGAATTAAGTACCGTCGGCATGGAAAAAGCCGTGCCGGAGGTGAAGCAGGATACCCCGGTGATGGCCAGGTTCTTAAGTGATGAGTTTACGGACCGGGACTGGAAGAAGATGGAGAAGGAACGACCGAAGAAGCGTAAGCCCCTTCCCACCTTTCTTAAGGTCATCCTGTTCTTAAGCCTGCTCACGGTGATCGCGGTCGCTGCGTTTGCCGCCATAGGGTACCTTAATAAGAATAAACAGCCTAAAGAAGCCGAAGCGCCTGCCACGGAAGCTCCTGATAAGGAGGAGCTGGTTTCCGACAATGAACTGAAGGCTGAGGGCACGGTTATTTTGATCGACATGGATACGAAGGGGAAAAAGCTCCGTTTCCGGGATCCCGTATCAGCAGAGGAATATGTCCTCTATTTCGGCACATCCACGGTCTATGAGGATGCATACGGAAATCCCCTGGTTGTAAAGCAGCTTAAGATCGGGGATATAGTGGATATCGTTGTTTCCGTCCATTCCTCCCTGCTAACGTCGGTTAAGGAGAATTCCTCAGATGAGTACTTCTCATTATCCGGGATCACAGACTATGACATAAGTGAAAAAAGAGGGATCATAAGCTGTAACGGAAGGAGCTACAGGCTGCTTAAGGGAACGGTGCTTTTATCGGATGACGGTCTTTCTTCATACAGGACAATAAAGGACGGAGACGTACTGAGTATTTCCGGTATCGGACAGGATGTTTATACCATAGAAAGATCCGGAGGAAACGGCTATGTGCGTATAGTAGGTGCGGAATCCTTTGAGGGAGGCTGGATAGAGCTGGGAAACAATATCCGTCCCATAGAGGACGGGATGGTTCTGACCGTGCCCGAGGGAAGCTATTCCCTGTCCGTAACATACCGGCATTACGGCGGCAGCAAGGACGTTTCGGTTATCAGGGGAAGGGAGACCCTGGTGGATGTGAGTGACCTTAAGGGAGATCTCTTAAAGACCGGAAAGATCACCTTCAGCTTCGAGCCGGTGGATGCGAATCCGGCGGTATATATTGACGGGAAGCTGGTGGTGAAGGAAAGCGCTGTGGAGCTGGATTACGGAGTACATACGCTTGATGTAAAGGCCGAGGGCTATGAGGAGATCCATAAGTATCTGAAGGTGGGACAGCCAATGGCAAATCTCGCGATCATTCTGGAGGAAGAGGAAGAAAAGACCACTCCTTCCTCGAACAGCAACAGCTCAGACAGGAATAGCGACCCGATCCCAAAGGAAGCTCTTCCGGAGGTATTCAGGAACAAGGATAAGGATACGGATACGGATACCGGCGCTTCATCGGCATCTGACGAAGTATCCGGGGAAGGAGTCGGGGAAAATACGGAGAAAGCAGCTGAAGAGGGTGCCGCCGCGGATGACACAGAGACTGTGACAACGGACGTATCACAGCTCTATATCGACGGCCCTGAAGGTGCGGAGGTTTACTATGACGGTGCTTACAAGGGCATTGCGCCCTGCCACTTCAAAAAGAACGGCGGCACCCACGTCATAACCCTTATGAAGAACGGATATGAGACAAAAAGCTATACCCTGAATCTCGCAAGCGGTACGGAAAACGAATCCTACTCTTTCAATGAGCTTGTTGAAGAACACGATTCCTGATACGGAAGAACACGATTCCTGAGCTACTTCAGATTTACATAGGTCACATTTTCTTCCTTGGTGAGCTCCAGGGAATCAAACTGCTCCAGAAAGCGGCTGAGCTTGGATGCGCCGTAGTTTCTCGTATCAAAATCGGGATAGCGGCGCTGAAGGCTGTTTCCGAGCGAAGCGATGTTCATGCCCCGTTCGTCGTCATTCATATCTATTATCTGCTTTATAGCCTTCTCGATGGTCGAGAGCTTAGTCAGGTTATTTGCGGAGGTTTTTCCGGCAGCCGCGGTCTTCTTTGCAGCAGCCTGCTTCGCGGCAGCGGGCTTATCCTGAGCCTTTGCCTTACTCTTTGACTGGTTCTGCTCCTTATAGAGGACATCCAGCATCTTGAAGGAATCACAGGCCTTGATAAGTGCAGCGGGGGTCTTGCTCTCACCCATGCCCACAACCGTCTTGCCTTCCTCCTTCAATGTGGCGGCAAGCCTTGTGAAATCCGAATCGCTGGACACCAGGCAGAAACCGTCCACATTATTGGTGTAGAGGATCTTCATGGCGTCGATTATAAGTGCCGAATCCGAAGAGTTCTTTCCGAAGGTATTATTAAACTGCTGCATGGGGATGATGGAATTTTCAAGCAGGGTCTTTTTCCAGGAGGCGCTTGACTGCTGGGTCCAGTCCCCGTAAGCCCGCTTGATGGTGATATCCCCGTAGTTACTGGCTTCATCCATTATGAGACCGATGTATTTCTGCGACACGTTCTCACTGTCAATAAGAACGGCAAATCTTTTTGTATCCGACATATTACTCTCCCTGATAATCTATAGATTCTTGTTTTTCATCGGAAAAACAAGAATCGTAATTGACTAGATCCCGCCGAAGGCGGGAGCGTACTCCGCGGAACGCGGAGTTTTTGCGGACAGTTTCCGATTTCGTCCGCAAAAAGTCATAGACTTCCTGAAATGCTGCCCACTTTCCTGAAAGTCATTGTAACACCGGCTTTATCCAAACGCAACAAAACAGACGAACCCTGACAGGCCTGGACAGTATGGAAAAACACTACTATTTAGGGAAAGGATTTGGTATAATCTGGGGGATTAATATCTGGGAGGAGGTGTTATTTTGAAGGCTTTTATGTCTACAGTTAAAACCGATGATTTTACAATGGATTATTGCAGGTTCGGGAAGGGGCAGAAGAACCTGGTGATGATACCGGGGTTAAGTATCGTAAATGTTTTGACCTCAGCCGATGCCATCGCCGATGCTTATCAGGTAATGACCGATGATTATACATTTTATGTCCTGGAACGCCGTAATGATCTGCCTGATCATTTTACCGTGGAGGATACTGCCCGGGACTGCATTGAGGCTGTTCGTGCCCTTGGGTTGGAGAATTTCAGTCTTTGCGGGGCTTCATACGGCGGCATGGTCGCCATGTCTGTTGCCGCGTCCTGCCCTGAACTTGTAGAAAAGGCGGTAGTTGCTTCCACCGCTGCAGATATCACCGATGAGGTATATAAGACAGTGGGTAGCTGGGTGGAGCTTGCGAAGAAGGGTGATCCGGAAGCTCTGTGTATGGCCTTCGGCGAGGGTTTGTATCAGAAGGATGTATTTGAGGCCGCCAGACCGCTCTTAAAAGAGATGGCAGCCGTAGTCAGCAGGGAGGAAATAAGGAGATTTATGATTCTGGGTGAAGGAATGAAGGGCTTTAGCATCATTGACCGCCTGGATAGGATAAAATGTCCTCTCTTTGTTGTCGGGGACATGCAGGACGGTGTCCTGGGTGCGGCTGCGTCACAGGAGATAGGCAGGGTGATGAAAGACCGCCCCGGCTTTGAGATGTATATGTATGACGGTTTCGGCCACGCCGTCTTCGACCTGGCTCCTGACTTTAAGAATCGTATACTGGATTTTCTTAAGAGCTAGTATCGAGATTCAGAAGCAGATCCGTGATCTTAATAATGAGGAAGCAGAAAGAAAGTTCATTGACGAGGAAGGGAGGGAAAAAAGTAAAGAACCGGGGGTAAGGAAAGAAATACTCGGAGACAAGGTGCTGTATGAAGGAGTTGTGTAAGGCAGTTAAAAATAATGATAATTTCGGTTTCGAAAGCAAGATCGGCTCAATCCCGGGAATATAAGGGATTGGGTCTTTTTTTAACTTTTCGTCACGTTTCAGATTTTTTCGTCACGGTTCTATTGAAATCAGACTAAAAATTTTTTATCTTTATAAAGGAAATTTAGGTTGAAGACCTTTGATCCGGAAAAAGGAGCGAAAAGTAAAGACGATGGTTATGAGAAAGATAAGGGAAATACTGAAGAAATCAGCAGTTGCAGCACTGGCAGCGGTGCTTATTACGACTTCTGTTCCGACAGGTGTGCTTGCGGAGGAAGTGACTGAAGATATAACAGCTGCCGCTGATGATAGGGCAGTATCGGAAAATGTGCCGGAAGATACTATAGCTGCCGCTGGTGATACGGCAGGATCGGAAGAAGTGAAGGAAGGTTCAGATGAGGATGAACCATCTGACGAAAAGACCGGGGAGATGGTATCGGAGAATAAGGTTTCAGAGAACAAAGCCCCGGCATTTGAAGAGTCGAAAACCATCGGAGACGTTACCATAACCGTATCGGCAGAAGAAGGCATATTCCCGGAGGATGCGGAACTGTCTGTAAAGAAAGCCGACAGGGTAAAGGAAGAACAGGCAGAGGATGCTGTAAATGAAGTGCGTGATGAAAACGTGAACGTGGCAGCTTCCTATACCTATGACATAAAGGTTCTTGATAAAGACGGCGAAGAAATTGAGCCCGAAGACGAATCAAAGGTTCATGTGTCCTTCACCCTTAATGAGGTTGCGGATGAAAACCTCAGCACAAATATCTACCATATAACAGAAAGTGACGATACCGGACTTTCCACTATTGAGGAAGCTGGCGGCGGAACGCCGGCTGATGAGGGTGACGAGGGCAATGCGACGGATGAGGTGCTAAACGCCGAACAGCTCCCTGTAGAAACCGACGGAACCACCGCCACAGCTGAAACTGACGGTTTCTCTCTATACACCGTAGAATTCACCTATGAAAATAAGCAATATGTAATGCCCGGCGACACAACCATCGGACTTTCTGAGATCCTCGATACAGTGGGCCTCACCGGAGAAGTCACTGATGTAAGAGTCAGCGACGAAGACCTTTTCTCGGCATCTGACGAAACCGGAGAATGGATCGTCACCGCACATAAGGCATTTTCAAGCAATGAGTGGATGAAGGTCAGGATAAACGGTGTGGATTACGAGATCACGGTGACGGATGATCAGGGGAATACCATAACCATAACTTCTCCTGTTACGATCAACAGTTCAAACCGTTCGCAATATAATGGCAAAACCCTCACCGGCACCTATAACCCGTCAATGGATCTCTTTGACAACAGCAAGAGAGGTGCGATCATCATTGACGGCGGGACCACCAGCCTGACCATTAATGATCTGAACATCAATATACCGGGCGATGGTGAGAAGAATGTCAGCGGAATTCTTCTTCGGAATAATGCGACCTTGAATCTTACCATACAGGGAACAAACAGCTTTTACGCTGCCGGAGATGGCGCGGGCATCTGCGTGCCTAAGGGCTGTACATTGAATATTACGGAAAGCAGCAAAGGAAGTCTTATAGCAGAAGGCGGATGCAACACGGATGAAACTGCAGCGCACGGTGGCGCGGGTATCGGCGCGGAGGGAACTAATGATGATGGCGTGGGCACCATCAATATCAAGGGCGGCACCATCACGGCCATCGGTGGCTCCACCAGATTGGCTACGGAGATTGGTGCGGCAGGTATCGGTGGCTCTATTGAATCCAAAGATACCGGTATCATTAACATCAGCGGCGGCAATGTAACAGCTAAAGCACATTACGGCAACGCTGCCATCGGTGGTGCATACTGTGGCCGTGTAGAGAGCATCACTATCAGCGGCGGCACGGTAACGGCTACGGTTTCGAATGGATCGTCCCGGGGTGCATCGATCGGCTGCGGTACAAACGGTAATACTGTAGATAAGCTTTCCTGCGGCACCATAGAGATCACAGGAGGAAAAGTGACGGCAAACGGTAATATCGGCTATGGTGGCGATATCGACGGTTCCGGTGCGGGCGCGGGCTATGCCGGAGGTAGTGTGAATATCGGAAAAGAAGTAGTTGCTACTGCTGTTCTGAATGTAAAATGTGATAGCTGGGAACAGAAAGCAAGCATAGAATTTGAAGCTAACGGCGGTACTGGATCGATGGGTCCGTATACTCTCAATCTGAGATCTTCTAATCGATACAATCTGCCCTCTTCTTGTGAATTTACGCGGGATGGTTATATCTTTACAGGCTGGCAGATCGGTTCTAAGAAATATGATCCAGGTGAGCAGGTAGTTATTGCAGGACACACCCTTGTCAAGCCAGTTTGGGCATCTTCAGCCCTCGCTAATCTAAATAACGCCGAATATGTTGTCTCTGATAATAAAGAATTTAATGATAAGAGGATTGAGGTTACAGGTGATTCCACATTGACCTTATCCGCGGGAACTACTCTGACAGTAGGACAGGGGATCCATGTGCCGGGAGGAAGTACGCTGACGATTAAAGGTGAAGGAAGTCTCATCGTAACGGGAGAGGATCACGCGGCAATAGGCGGAAATATGGGTGGAAATGAAAGCTGCGGGACGATCATCATTGAAGGCGGAAACATTGAAGCGAAAGCTAAGGGGTCTGCTGATGTGGGGATTGGCGTAGCATATAATGGAAAGTCTTCCGGAGAAGTGATCATTAACGGAGGGAATATTACTGCGGCCGGAGGATTCGGTGCTCCGGCTATCGGAGGGATCGGTACCTCCGTTACGATCAACGGCGGAATTGTTGATGCTAAAACAGAGGAAAAAAGCAACTCCCCTGCGATCGGCGGACTAGACAGTGGGACTGCAGGTACGGTTACGATCAACGGAGGACAGGTGACTGTCTCCGGCGGTTATGGTATAGGAAAGGGAAAAAGTGGCTCAGGCGGTAATATAATCCTGGGATGGACAGACACCTCGGATTTTATTAAATCCAATAAATATAACGGTTCCGTAACTTTCAGGGACGGATTTCTGCTGGAAGACGGCGAGACAGTGGCGACGAAAGATAATATAGAAGGAAAGAAGCTCATACCCGCTTCATTGGTATCCATCGGTCAGTTTTCTGGCGGCTCGGTATCAGGAGCAGGAACCTATAAGATTGGCAGCACGGTAACACTTACTGCCTCTCCAAACGAGAACTATGAGCTGGAAAGCATAACGGCGGCGAAAACGGGGGATCCTTCAACATCTGTTACCCTCAGCGGAACGGGAAATATACGCAAATTTACTGCACCTCCATACGGGGTGACCGTAACGGCAGGTTTTAGGGGAACACTCCCTGCAGCAGCACCGACCATCAAGACACAGCCGGGTAATATTGAGCTTGCAACAGGCTATACATCGGGAAATATTTCTGTTGCGGCTAAACCGGCGAATGATACAACCTATAAGAGTCTGACATATCAGTGGTATTCGAACACCACAGAGAGTAACGAAGGAGGATCAGCTGTTTCCGGCGCAACAGGCGCAGAGTTTACAATCCCGACCGGGAAAACGGAGGGAACGTATTATTACTACTGCGTTGTTACTGCGACAAGAAAGGATAACGGGCGAACGGCGACCACAACTTCGAACGTGGCAAAAGTCAAGGTTAGCAAAACAAAGGTATATATCGCATCAGACGTTACCGCACAGAACAGGGTGTATAACGGAAGCAAAGCTGCGGGGATCATAGGTACGGGAGTACTTAAGCGCGTTAAAGATGATACAGTGGTCAGTGGGCTGACAACAAGCAGTATCTCCGCTGAGTTTGTTGATAAGAAAGCGGGCACGGGCAAGGCTGTTTCCATCACGGGCGCTACACTTAGCGGCACGGACGCAGAAAACTACACATTAGATATAGATAAAACTAACCGGACGCTTGCTCTTACTTCAAATATAAGTAAGAAGACCGTAAAAATTACCGGCTTAACCGTTTCCAATAAAGAATATGACGGTACGAGGGATGCAATAATCTCAGGAAATGCGGGCATTGAAGGTGTGATCGGCAGTGATGATGTAAGTATTTCAGCAGGTGCGGCAAAGTTTGCAGACGCAAACGCAGGTGACGGCAAGACCGTGACGTTTTCCGGCTTCTCGCTCAGTGGTACGGACGCTGGCAACTATGAGCTGATTTCCCAGCCTGAGGGTGTAACAGCAGATATTACTAAGCGCTCAGTCACCATCACAGCAAAGGATCAGAGTGTCGAGCTGAATAAAAACATCGCCACCGGAACAGGTCAAGTGGATCTGTCAGGCGGGCTTGCCACTGGCCAGACCCTCAGCGCAGTCACGCTGCAATCGAGCAGCACTGCTGCCATCACAACAAGCGGCACCATTACTCCAGGTGCAGCAGTGATAAAGAGCGGCACTGCGGACGTTACCGCCAACTATAACATCACCTATCAAAACGGAACACTCACTGTCACAAAGATCAAAGCAGTAGTAAAAAAGGCTCCCACAGTAAAGAGCCTTACCTATTCCGGCCTGGATCAGACTCTTGTTGAAGCGGGGACCGCCACAGGCGGTACTCTGAAGTACAGCCTTACATCCGGAAGCGGATATACGGAGAATATCCCCGTAAAGAAGGATGCAGGCACCTATACCGTGTATTACAAGGTCTTCGGGGACAGTGATCATTATGACAGTGAAGAGGCCGGTGTAAGCATAACGATAAAGAGAGCCCCGGTAACCGTAAGGCCCGATGAAAAGGAAAAGCTTACCGGTGAAGAGGACCCGGAACTGACCGCAGCTGTTACGGGTATCGTAGAGGGTGAAAGCGCTGAAATCATACGCTATACGCTCTCCCGTAAAAGCGGAGAAGACGCCGGAAAGTATGAAATAAGCGCATCCGGAGAAGAAACACAGGGTAATTACTCTGTGGAATATGGTAAAAATACTTTCTATATTTACAAAAAGAGCGAGGAAACTCTCTCGGAAAACACCATACCCAACGGTACCGGAAAGATAGAGAGCAAGGTTGTGACCTACGATACCGGTGAGAATGATGGTTTTGCCGTAAGCGATGTCACGATCCCTGCAGAGCTCGCAGCCGGTCTCTTGGATGAAACAGAAAAACAGGCAGTGGAAGCCGGAGAAACCCTGACGGTAACGCTGGAGATAAAAGAGAAGGCAAGCGGTGATACAACCGGCGGCAATGAAGAGGCAAAAGCAAAAGCTGAGGCTGAGATAAAGAAAAGCACCGGAACTGATGTATCGGGAAGCGGAATGATACTTGATATCAAGCTTTATAAGCAGGTCGGGAATGGCATAAAACAGGAGATCGAACCTGAAAAAGGAACGGGGAAAATAGCATTTACCATAGAGGTTCCAGTATCCATGAGGAACGATGATGAAGAGGTCATAAGAACATTTTTCGTTGTCCATCTTTTTGATGACGGAAGGGTGGAGATCGCCTCATCCGGTACGGACACTGCGCTTCCTGTAGAAACGGACCGTCTTTCATCATGGTATCTCACCTATGTGGATCAGAAAAAAGATAACGGCGGTGAGAATGAAGAAGGAAAAACAGACGACAATAGCGGCATCAGCAATGATGCGGCAGAAAAGAAAGTCACTGTTTCCGACAATAAACCCATGGATTACCGTACGGAGACAAAGGGATCATTAAGGATATCCTACTGCCATGAGCTTCCGTTCTGGGGAAAATCAAAGGCAGGAATAGAGGTCTTTGGAGAAAAGGGGATCACGGTATCGGTCAATAATGCCACCTATAAGGTAACAAAGGTAAAAATCAATAAAAAGACCCACCGTTTCCAGATAACGGGACTCTCCGGAGCCGACAAAAAGACGGAAAGAGAAATAAAGAAAGCCACAAAGGGGTCAAAGGGTCTGTCATATAAGTCAAATCCCTACTATGTCAGAAATACGGATTCTTTGACAGTGAAATGGAAAAAGGACGGGAGCCCGAAGTCTGTCAAAGTGATGATAAACGGAAAGGATTACAAGGCAAAGAAGGAAGAGTGGAGCTATAGCGGGTCTTCGAAGACCTTCACCTTCAAGGGCAGCAATCTCACCGGAAGCTATGCTTCCCGGTGAGATCTACTCATCAACTTTTCGTCACGTTTCAGATTTTTTCGTCACGGTTCTATTGAAAT
>JAFTEC010000057.1 GCA_017453865.1 Lachnospiraceae bacterium | reverse complement strand
GGTCTGTGTTATATTGGGGGTTTCACTGTTTCTTATGGCAGGAGGTACAGCCGGACAGATCCCTACGATAGCAGGTGTGGGAACCATCATTACAGCCTTTTTTATGGGACCTCTGATTGAATTATTTAATGTACATATTGCAAGGCCGTTACTTCAGAAGTAATGGGATACGACAGATGGCTTTAAGAGAGGGATATACAACAGGGACCTGCGCGGCGATCGCTTCAAAGGCGGCGGCAAGGATGATATTTGAGAAGAGACGGATATCCGGAGAGTCCGTGGAGACGCCATCAGGGAGGGTGATCACCGCAAAGGTCCTTAAGGGCTCCTTTGACGGGTCAAGGGGAAGCTGCGCCGTTAAAAAGGATGCCGGAGACGACCCCGACGTGACGGACAAAATGCTGATCTTTTCCGAGGTCAGATTAAGGAAAGAAAAGGGTATAAATATCGACGGGGGAGAGGGAGTAGGAAGGGTCACAAAGAGGGGACTTTCCCAGAGCGTTGGTGAAGCCGCCATAAATAAAGTGCCCCGCGATATGATAGAGCAGGCCGTAGCCGCTGTCTTTAAAGAGCAGGGCTATGAAGGCGGAGCAGATATAGTGATAAGCGTTCCCGGAGGCAGGGAGATCGCAGAAAAAACCTTTAATCCGAGGCTCGGAATAGAGGGTGGGATCTCGATACTCGGAACCAGCGGGATAGTTAAGCCCATGAGCGAGGACGCTGTAATAGGGACCATAAAAAGTGAGATAAGCATAAAGAGGGCTGAGGGTGTTGAAAGGCTGATCCTTACTCCGGGAAATTACGGAAGGGATTTTTTAAGGGAGTATCTAAATTACGATATTGCCGATGCGGTGCTCTGCTCGAACCACGTGGGTGCGGCTCTTGACGCTGCTGTGGAGGCAGGCTTTAAGGATATACTCCTTATCGGCTCCGCGGGAAAGCTAATAAAGCTCGCGGGAGGGATCATGAATACCCATAATAGGACCGCGGACTGCAGGATGGAGATACTTGCCGCAAATGCAGCCTTTTTTACCGGGGAGACAAAGCTCCTAAGAGACATAATGCTTGAGGTCACAACGGAGGGAGCCTTTGAAAGGCTTGAAGAAGCCGGGATATTGGAGGAGGTTATGAAGCGTGTCGGAGAGAGGGCACTTCATAATCTGAAACACAGGATTGGAGAAGAGAGCGCTGTCACGGCGGGTCTCATCATTTTCTCGAATGAGCGGGGAATTCTATATGAAGATAAGCCTTATCGGAGCGGGACCGGGTAAAGAGACGCTTATAAGTCTCGAGGGGGATAAGCTCATTAAAGAAGCGGATATACTTATAGGAGCCGACAGGATCATAAAAACCTTCGGCGCCGGTAAGCCCGGCTTCAATATCGTAAGGGCTGAGGACATAGTTGATAAAATAAAGAATACCGGAATCGGGAAAAATGTGGCAGTACTCCTTACCGGGGATCCGGGCTTCTATAGCTCCGCAAAAAAGCTCTTTAAGCTTCTTGACAGTGATGAAGCCCTGAAGGGAAGTGAGATAAACGTGGTCCCCGGCATATCATCCCTGCAGTACTTCCTTGAAAATATGCATCTTTCCTGGGAGAATGTGGTATTAAAAAGTCTCCACGGGAGAAAGGGAAATCTCATAGGCTCAATAAGGGATAATCCAAAAGTCTTTTCCCTTTTCGGAAACGGAGAGGAAATAAGGGAGACCGCGGAAAAGCTCCATTACTACGGGATGGACCAAGTGAAGATCATCATAGGGGAGAGGCTTTCATATCCGGATGAAAATATAATATTTACGCTTCCGAAGAGGCTTCTGGATGAGGGAACCGTGCCGGATAAGCTTTCCGCAGCTCTTTTCATAAATGAAAATGCCGGAGGACCGTTAAGCGGAAGCATAGAGGATAGTGAGTTCATTAGGGGCGATGTTCCGATGACAAAGGAGGAGATCAGGACCTTAAGCCTCTCAAAGCTCTGCTTAAAAAAGGATTCCGTGGTCTATGACATAGGCGCGGGAACCGGAAGTGTTTCCGTGGAGGCTGCGCTTAAGGCCGCGGAGGGCGAGGTCTATGCGATTGAAAAAAGGGACGCGGCGATAGAGCTTATAAATAAAAACAGGAGAAAATTTGCGGCTGACAATATACATATAGTTCAGGGCATGGCGCCGGAAGCATTTTCGGAGCTCCCCCCGCCGGACAGAGCCTTCATAGGAGGAAGCGGCGGAAAGCTTGACAGTATACTCGAAGCACTGTTTTTAAGAAATCCGGAAGTCAGGATAGTTATGAACATAGTAAGCCTTGACACACTGGGAGAGCTTAATTCCATTATAAAGGGAAAAGGCTTAAGAAGCTCTGTTACCCTGATCAGTATTTCAAGGGCTGAGGAAGCCGGAGAGCACAGCATAATGAAGGGCTTTAATCCGGTATATGTCGTTACCCTGTCGAAATAAAACCATTTAAGGGAGGATTACCGATGAGTGCAAAGATAATGATTTTAGGACTCGGAAGCGTTGGAAGGTCCCTTCTGAAGATACTGCTGAATGAGGAGGTTTTTGTTATAGATGATGTAATGGTTACCGATAGCAGTGATGATGCTTTAAGCTTTTTTCTTTCGGTCGGCGGAAAAAAGGATAATTTCTATCGGGATGAAATAAACAGTACCTCTTACAAAAAAGTATTTGATCGTATTGGAGAGGGAGACTTC
>JAFTEC010000056.1 GCA_017453865.1 Lachnospiraceae bacterium | reverse complement strand
TCTGATAAATGGGAACCGCTCTTGCGTCCGTAGCGGGATCCGCCTGTTCCTGTCCTACGTGGATCTGTAAGGTTTCGAATCTTAATTTGTTTTCTGCCATAATGATCACCTCTTCTTTCAAAGCTGTTTTTGTTTTGTTCTTTCTGGGTGATATTGTGGCACAGGCTGTTGGTTATGTCCAATACCTGTTATTTATTACCGGTTATAGAATTAGACTATATCAGCTGTTCATAAGCAGTATCATCTGGGCGGTCTCAACCATGGTGTAGGAATTATCCATGCTGCTCTTCTGTATATAGCGGTAGGCCTCGGGCTCACTCATACCTTTTCTGTCCATAAGGAGGAGCTTTGCCTTATCGATATACCTCTTTTCCTCTATACTTCTCGTAGAGCGGGGAGACTGCTTTTCCTGCCTCTGATCTGCATAGGCACCTGGCTCCTTATCCAGAACGGAGATGAGATCCACTATCCTCAAGGGTAAGGAAAGCTTTATCGAATCAACGGGATAGTCGTCACTCATTATGTTCTTTGAAAGGATCACAAGACGAAAGCTCTTAGGAAGGCAGTCCCTGAATTCAAGAAAGCCCATATCCGGAAGACGGCTTCCGCATATCACAAAGCCGCCGTCCCTACGGCTGCTCTCACTTAGGGCTTCCGCCGCCGTGGTGCAGAGAAGATCGGGCCTTAGTCCCCTTTTAATGAGGAGTGACCCTAACTTCCTTGTGTCTTCGATTTTACTCATAACTATAATGATACAGCCCATATTTCAAAGCTTATATAAATAGCTGCTCTCTTCCCACGGCGTTACTTCCTTCATAAAATCCGACCACTCCCTGTACTTTGACACCGAATATACCTTAGCGAAATCCTCCCCGAGGGTCTCCTGAATGAAGGGATCCTTCTCCGCATAGCTCACGGCCTCCCTTAAGTCCAGAGGAACGGTTTTCACATCATTAAGGAGTATCCTTTCAGGGAGCGTACCCTCATAGCCCTCCTTTATCCCCCGTAGCCCGGCAGAAATAAGGAGTGCCAGGGCAATGTAAGGATTTGCGGAGGAATCCGGGAAGCCAAGCTCTATGGCTGGCTCGAAAAGCCCCTCCCTTACACGGATATAGGTTGAGGATCTGCTACCCTTATCAAGGGCATAGAGTATACGCTTATAGGAGTTTACCGCAGGGTTCGTATAGGCAGAAAGGGAACGGGAGTGCTTCAGTATCCCGTTCATAAATGCCGCTGTCTCTCCGGACACTGTATTTTCACCGTCCATTATGTTCTTTTCATTCTTAAAGATTGAGAAATTGAGATGCATCCCGCTGCCCGCCGCATCACTTCTGGGCTTCGGCATGAAGGTCGCGTAGAGCCCGAATCTGTGGGCGATGGAGCGCACCGCGAAACGGAAGGTCATTATGGAATCGGCAGTCTGCAGCGTATCCGATTCCTTAAAATCTATCTCATGCTGGGCCGGAGCCTCCTCGTGGTGGGAGGACTCTATCTCAAAGCCCATTTTTTCAAGAAGGAGCACCATCTCCCTTCTGGCATTCTCACCGAAATCCGCAGGTCCCACATCCATTATTCCGGCTCTCTCGTGGGAAAGGGTGGTGGGAAGTCCATCCTCATTCAGATGAAAAAGGAAGAATTCACACTCCGGTCGTATCATAAAGGTATAGCCCTCGGAGGCCGCATTTTCTATCACCCTTTTCAATATGGTCCTGGAGCTCATCTCAAAGAGCCTCCCGTCAGGATAACACACATCGCACATAAACTTCGCAACCTTCTCCTGCTGCGGTCTCCATGGAAGGATGGTAAAGGTATCATAGTCCGGAACCAGTATCAGCTCCCCCTCATATACATTTGCCCCTCCGAACATTACGGCGGCATCTATCCTGTATTTGTCCACCAGTATCTTTCTAAGCTGTCCCGCCGTCACAGCCACGTTTTTAAGTGTCCCAAACATATCGGTAAACTGAAGCCTTATAAACTCCACCCCTTCATCCTTGATCTTTTCAAGTATTTCCTGAATCGCCTTCACCTTAAACCAACCTCCTTAAAAAACCACTTATACAAGGAAAGCGCCCTGAACCAACGTCCAAAGCGCCCTTGCCTGACAACATAATTATATAGTTTAGCCCCGAATAGTCAAGGCGAAACATAGAGATCAGACGAAAAGTACCTGTCTCCCCTGTCGGGAAATACCGTAACGATATTGCCCTTTTCTATACGGGAAGCCAGCTTCAATGCCGCCGCAAGAGCTGCTCCGGACGAGGATCCTCCGAAGATACCCTCCTTAGCCGCGAGAAGCCTCGAAGAATTAAAGGCCTCGTCATCGGATACCTTGATTGCCTCATCCATAAGTCTGATGTCAAGGGTGTCCGGCACAAAGTCGTTCCCTATACCCTCTATATTGTAGTCGTGATGCTCTCCTCCTCCGAT
>JAFTEC010000055.1 GCA_017453865.1 Lachnospiraceae bacterium | reverse complement strand
CATAAAAAAGACTCCTTTCTCTTTAAGGATTGTTTGAAAATTGGAAATCATGTGGCGAAGTGCCACGAAAAGCATTGTTACCGGAAAGGATATCCGGTGAACGATGTCGATACTATAAAACAGATTTCAGGAAAAAGCAAGAATTATTCTGAAGGAGGGATGACACATGCGGCATATTTATGTAATGGGTGCGAAATCAATAGGAATGTACGGGGGTTTTGAATCCTTTGTGATGCAGCTTCTCCGCCACCATGAGGACAGGACGGATATAAAGTACCATGTGGCTTGCAAGGCAAACGGATACGGCTCCATGAAGGAAGGAGAAGCCGGCGGAGGAATTAGCCGCAGCCGCTTCTTTTACTGTAATTCCGACTGTTTTCTTATAAAGGTTCCGGAGCATATCGGCAATGCCCAGGCAATAATCTATGATATCAAGACCCTGAAGTGGATATGTGAGCATATAGAGAAGCATCACATAAGGAATCCCATCGTATATATCCTTGCGTCAAGGATCGGTCCCTTTGAAAGAAAATATGTGAAGAGGATACATGCCGCCGGAGGATATGTTTTTCAGAATCCGGACGGGCATGAGAACAGGCGGAGAAAATACACAGCCCCGGTAAGGATGTACTGGAAGCTGTCCGAGCGGTATGCCGTGAAATATGCGGATATGGTTATCTGTGACAATACACATATTGAAGACTATATTAAGGAGGAATACAGAAGCTACAAACCGAAAACCAAATATATCGCGTATGGAGCGGATATCAATGCCTCCGTCATGGGAGATGATGATCCGAAGTATGTGAAATGGCTTAGGAAAAACGGACTTGAGGGCAGGAGCTTTTATGTCAGCGTGGGAAGGTTCGTTCCGGAAAACAATTTTGACATAATGATACGGGAATTTATGAATAGTCATACGGATAAGCCCCTTGTGATGATAAGGACAGAGAATCCCGGATATGAGGCAAGGCTGAGAAAGGAGCTTAAATTTGATAAAGATCCCAGGATAAAGCTTGCGGACAGTGTATACGATCAGGAGCTTCTTGCAAAGATAAGGGCAAATGCATACGGATACCTTCACGGCCATGAGGTGGGAGGCACCAATCCATCGCTTCTGGAGGCGCTTGGCAATACGAAGCTGAATCTCATATACGATGTACCCTATAACAGGGAGGTCGCCCTGGACGCGGCCCTGTACTGGAATAAAAAGGAAGGAAGCCTGGCGGGGCTAATCGACAGGGCAGACCGTATAGCGCCTTCAGTCCTGAGTGAGCTTAACGAAAAGGCAAAGAAGCGGATAAGGGATGATTACAGCTGGTCATATATCTGCGATAAGTACGCGGCACTTTTTTCTGCCGGTTCTTGATGCTTAACGGCGTTGCGGAAATGGGATAATCCTGATACAATAGAGTGGTTATGGAAAACAGGGAAACGGTTTCAAAAAATTTTATAGAACGTGAAATAGACAAGGATCTGAGGGAAGGGGTATATGAGACGGTCCATACCCGCTTTCCTCCCGAACCCAACGGATATCTGCATATAGGACATGCCAAATCCATTATTCTGAATTCGGGTATCGCGAAGGAGTATAAGGGTCTTTTTAATCTGCGCTTTGATGACACCAATCCCACAAAGGAAAAGTCGGAATTTGTGGAATCCATTAAGGAGGATGTGGCGTGGCTCGGAGCCGATTGGGAGGACAGGCTTTTCTTTGCATCCGATTATTTTGAAAAGATGTATGAATATGCCCTGAAGCTCATTGAAAGGGGAAAGGCCTATGTTTCCGCACTCTCGGCAGAGGAGATAAAGGAATACAGGGGAACCCTCACCGAGCCCGGGAAGGACGATCCGGACAGGGACAGGAGCATCGGGGAGAATCTGAGGCTCTTTAAGGAAATGAAGGACGGGAAATACGAGGATGGCAAGTACGTCCTTCGGGGAAAGATAGACATGAAGAGCCCCAATATAAATATGAGGGACCCGGTCATATACAGGATAGCCCATCTTTCCCACCAGAATACCGGGGATAAGTGGTGCATCTACCCTATGTACGACTTCGCCCATCCTCTGGAGGATGCGATAGAGGGCATCACACATTCCCTCTGCACGCTGGAATTCGAGGACCACAGACCCCTCTACGACTGGGTGATCAGGGAGTGTGAGATAGAGACGCCTCCCAGGCAGATAGAGTTTGCAAAGCTCTATCTCAATAATGTGGTAACCGGAAAGAGATACATAAAAAGGCTCGTAGAGGACGGTACCGTTGACGGCTGGGATGATCCGAGGCTGGTTTCCATTGCGGGCTTAAGACGGAGGGGCTATACCCCGGAATCCATCAGGAATTTCGTGACCCTCTGCGGTATCAGTAAGTCCCAGGCGACAGCCGAAATTGATATGCTCGAGTACTGCATCAGGGAGGATCTGAAGCCGAAGGTGAAGCGGCTTATGGCGGTGATACATCCTCTGAAGCTTATTATAGACAATTATCCCGAGGGACAGACAGAGGAGCTTGACGCCGTCAATAATCCCGAGAACCCTGAGCTTGGCAGCAGGAAGGTGACCTTCTCAAGGGAGCTCTGGATAGAGAGGGAGGACTTTATGGAGGAGCCTCCGAAAAAGTATTTCAGGCTTTTCCCGGGAAATGAGGTCCGGCTCATGAATGCGTATTTTGTGAAATGCGTGGGCTTTGACAAGGATGATAGCGGGAATATTACCGCGGTACACTGTACCTATGATCCGCTTACGAAGCAGGGACCTGAATTCAAGTCCGACCGGAAGGTCAAGGGCACTATACACTGGGTGAATGCCGCCGACTCTGCAGAGGTTAAGGTCAGGCTCTATGAGAATATAGTTGATGAGGAAAAGGGAGTTTATGACGAAGAGGGAAATATCAATCTGAACCCCAATTCCCTGGAGGAATGCAGCTCTTATGTGGAGAAAGAGCTTATTGAGGCAAAGGCCTTTGACCGCTTCCAGTTTGTGAGAAACGGATTTTTCTGTGCGGATCCAAAGGACTCAAGGGAGGGAGCGCCCGTATTCAACAGGATAGTTTCCCTGAAGAGCTCCTTTAAACTGCCGCAGCAGACCTGAACAAAAGCTTTATTTGAGGAGGAAAAAAATGGGATTATTTTCGGGGATGGACAAATTCGGACTGAAGGACATCAAGGAGGATGAGGTCTTCGGAGAGCAGGAAAAGAAAAAGGCTGCGGGAGCCGAAGCCGGAGCCGCAAAAAAGACCGCAGGCGAAATGGATTATCTGATCGACAGGACCTATTCCTGCCCCGTATGCGGTCAGGAATTTAAGAGCAGGACCGTAAAGAGCAGGAGCATAAAGCTCGTGGGAACCGATGAGGATCTGAGACCGAAGTACCAGCAGCTTGATTCATTAAAATATGATGTGGTGGTATGCCCGCACTGCGGTTATGCAGCCCTTGCGCGTACCTTCAAGAATATTTACGATTCCCAGAAGAAGCTGGTGAGAGAGACCATTTCCAGGGACTTCCACTATACCGAGCCGGCAGCGGAATACAGCTATGATGATGCCATAGAGCGCTATCAGATAGCCTTTGCAAACGCTATGGCAATAAAGCAGGTGGATTCAGAGAAGGCTTATCTCTGTCTCAGAATGGGCTGGACCATAAGGGGCAAGATGGAGACTCTTGACCCGTCTTCACCCACCTATGAAGCCGATAAGCAGAAGTGCATTGAGGATGAGAACGAGGCACTGAAGCTTGCGATGGACGGCTTTATCGCCGCGCGGACAAAAGAACAGCCTCCCTTTGCCGGAATGGACCAGTCAACCCTTGACTATATGATATCTGTTTTAAGCGTCCGCTTCGGAAGGACTGACGTAGCCTCGAAGCTTATTTCCAGCCTAATATCAAATATGACAACAAATCCCCGGATCAAGGAAAGAGCCAGGGATCTGAAGGACCGCATCGTAGCCGGTCAGAAATGAAAAACGCCTGAAAGACGTATTTATTCAAGGCTTATTCTTCAAAGGAAGAAAAGCTGAAGGTCGATATCTGATCGTCATCCGTTTCAGAGGCCTTTTCAACCGTATTCTTCGGCTTCTCTTCGGGGGTTCCGATTATATTGGACTCTGCATCAAGGGCAGCCTGCTTCGAGAAGTGAAGGGGGACGTATTCACGGTCTGACGCGGGGGATTCGACCTCATCAGCATCAGGACCTTTTTCGGATTCTTTTTTGAGGAATTCCTCCAGCTCGTCGTTTACATCGGGATCCGAATCCTCGAAGAGATCCTCGTCCTGTCTGTCCTTCAGGTAGTAGTAGACTCCTGCTGCGGCAGCTCCCGCAAGGAGTGAGAAAAGAAGGAATTTTCCGAATTTCTTTGCCATTAAAGTATTACCTCCTGTTTTTCCGCTGTTCTCATTGATTATAGTGTATTTGTCCGTATAAGTAAAGAAATGCGAAAATCTGCCATACAAAAATCCATAGGCTGTTTCCTGATCGTACTCGCTTTGTCCGCAGTACTCCTTTCCGGCTGCAAAAAGGATGAGGAGGAAAAGACCGAGGTTGTCCTTACCACCGCCTTTGAGGAGGATGAGCTTTTCAGGATAGACAGCCGGAACTGTTACATTTCCGAAGCGGATATCTATATGAGATCCGCAGGGAGCAAGTATCAGGAGGTGTTCGGCCGGGACATCTGGAAGCAGAATTTCGGCGGGAAGACTCTGGAAAAGGAGCTTAAGGATACCACCCTTGCACGCCTCGCCCAGATAAAGAGCATGGATCTCCTTGCGGCTGAGTGGAACGTATCCCTGACCGGAGAAGAGGAGGAAAAAGCCGCTCTTGCCGCAAAGAATTATTACGCGACCCTTATGGGAACAGAGGAGGAAAAGGGCATTACCGAGGAGCTCCTCCGCGAGATGTATGCGGACTATGCCCTGGCGGACAAGATCTATGAAGAGGTGACCTGCAACGTGAATCCCGAGATCAGCGATGATGAGGCCCGCTCCATCACGGTGAAGCAGATCCTTTTCAAGACCTCGGAGCTTGATGAAAACGGGGAACGTAAGGAATACAGCGCGCACGACAAGGAGGCCGCATACAAAAAGGCGGAGAAATGCCTGAAAAGCCTTGATGAGGGTGCGGATTTCGATTCCCTTACCGAAAAGTACAATGAGGATCCGCAGAACACATATACCTTCGGGAAGGGCGTGATGCCGGAGGAATTTGAAAAAGCTGCCTTTAACCTGGATAGCGGGGAGATAAGCGGCATCGTGGAAACCGAGTACGGCTACCACATCATCAAGTGCATAAGCTCCTTTGACCAGGAGGAGACCGACAATAATAAAATAAGGATAGTCACCGAACGGAAGAAGGAAGCCTTCAACAGGGTTTATGATGAATTCGTCCCGAAGCTCCACTCGAATCTGAATGAGGAGCTCTGGGAGAGCTTTGAGTATGATCCGTATACGGACAGTCCCGGGACAAAGAGCTTTTTCGAGGTATATGACGAGGTCTTTTCAGCCTGATGGCTTGATCTTTTTTATCTTGTTAGCACTTTTTGTCATTGAGTGCTAAAAATCCATTGACTTTTGTTTTGAGCCGCACTACAATACTTTTCTGGGAGCCGGACCGTCTGAGGTGCTCCGGTCGGACTCTGAAAAAGAAAGGAAGTGCGGTAATTTTATGGAAAAAAGACATGGAAATCTATCTATAAGCAGTGAAAACATTTTCCCGATTATAAAGAAATGGATGTATTCGGATCAGGATATCTTTATAAGGGAGCTTATCAGTAACGGCTGCGATGCCATTACGAAATTAAAGAAGCTGGAGATGATGGGAGAGTACCAGGCTCCCGCCTCGGAAACAGACGGCAGTGAGGGCTCCGGCTTAAAGGGCAGGATAGACGTTAATGTAGACAATAAGAAAAAGACCTTAAGCTTCATTGATAACGGTATCGGAATGGATGCGGAGGAGGTTGACAGATATATCAACCAGATCGCCTTTTCCGGTGCGACGGAGTTTATCGAGAAGTATAAGGATAAGTCGGACGGCGACCAGATAATCGGACACTTCGGACTGGGCTTCTATTCCGCTTTTATGGTAGCAGACAAGGTGACGATCGATTCCCTTTCCTATGCGGAGGGGGCGAAGGCCGTGCACTGGGAATGTGAGGGCGCAGGCACCGAGTTTGATATGACCGATGGCAGCCGCGAAAGGGTAGGTACCGAGATAACCCTTTACTTAAACGAGGACTGCCTCAAGTACTGCAATGAGTATGCGGTCCGTGAGGTCCTCGAGAAATACTGCTCCTTTATGCCTACTGAGATCTATTTAAATGATGTTAATAAGGAGCCCCCGAAGATAGAGAAGGACAAGGACGGAAAGGATATAGTCCCCGAGCCTCCAAAGCCAATAAACGACGTTAACCCTCTCTGGGCAAAGACGCCGAAGGATTGTACCGACGAGGAATACAAGGAATTCTACAGAAAAGTCTTCAGGGATTACAGGGAGCCTCTTTTCTGGATACACCTGAATATGGATTATCCCTTTAACCTTAAGGGAATACTCTATTTCCCGAAGATCAATATCGAGTACGAGTCCATAGAGGGTGTTATAAAGCTCTACAATAACCAGGTATTTATCGCGGATAATATAAAGGAAGTGATCCCCGAGTTCCTGATGCTCTTAAAGGGCGTGATAGACTGCCCGGACCTCCCCCTTAATGTATCAAGGAGTGCACTCCAGAATGACGGCTTTGTGAATAAGATATCTGAGTACATCACGAAGAAGGTTGCGGAGAAGCTTTCAGGTCTCTGCAAGACCGACAAGGAAAACTACGAGAAGTACTGGGAGGATATCTCTCCCTTCGTTAAGTACGGTTATCTCCGTAATGACAAGTTCGCAGAGAAGATAAACGACTATATTCTTTTCAAGGATATAAACGGAGAGTTCCTGACACTGCCCGAGGCGCTGAAGCTTCCAGCTACAGCAGAAGAGGCGGAGAAGGCCGCCGGGGATGCAGAGAAGGCTTCGGCAGAAGGGGAATCCGGCACAGCAGAGGAGCCTGCGGCTGATGAAGCTTCAGGGGACAACGAGAAGGCTTCAACAGAGGAAGCCTCCGGAGAAACGAAGGAGGACTCCAAAGGAGATACGGAGAAGCCGGAGGAAAAGAAGGAGACCATCGTATATTACGTAACGGATGAAAAGCAGCAGAGCCGTTACATAGATATGTTCAAGAAGTCAAAGATGGACGCCGTGATCCTTACCCACAATATCGATACGCCCTTCATGCAGTCACTTGAGGGAAAGAACGAGGGCGTGAAGTTTATGCGGATAGACGCAAACGTCACCGAGGCTATGACAGGCAAGGAATCAAAGAAGGAGACCGAGGAATTCGGAAGCCTTGCGGAGACATTGCAGAAGTTCTTAAGGAAGGCCTTCAAGAAGGAAAAGCTGGAGGTAAAGGTTCAGAAGCTCAAGGACAAGAAGGTTGCGTCGGTAATTACCGTTTCGGAAGAGACCCGTAGGATGCAGGATATGATGAAGATGTACTCCATGGGCGGAAGCGGAGCAGACGATCTCTTCAAGGACGACGACGGACAGACCCTCATCCTTAACGCAAACCATCCTCTCGTAAAGACTGTTATGGAGGAACCGGAAAGCGATAAGGGAAAGCTTATTTCGGAACAGCTTTATGACCTTGCGGTACTTGCAAATAAGCAGCTGCCTCCGGATGAGATGAAGAAATTCATCGAGAGAAGTAATGAGATCATGATGAAATTATAGTAAGCGCAATAAATAATTGCGCTTACTATAACGCTCCGCGAGGATGCGCACGGATTTTGTAAGGAAATATGCCGCTTTCAGCGGCCAAAATCCGGCGCAGTAAACGACAAAACGAAAAGAGTTTTGTCGTTTACTATATAATATATAAAATAATCAAGATAACCCACCACCTTTAGGTGGTGGGAATATCTTGATTTCGGGTGCGGGGTTATAAGCCCCGTACCCGGAGAGCTGCGTCAGCAGCGATTTTATAACGAGCAAAAAGCGAAGCGTTTG